>NZ_LKAJ02000001.1:2794018-3104465 GCF_001431295.2 Candidatus Berkiella aquae
ATATATTTCAACTGAACGCCAAGAAGTTTTAAAAAACTTGCAAGCAGAATTTTTGGGGCACTGTAGAGTGCTCATCATCGCAATGAAAACACTTCCATCAGAAACAAAATTACATATATCAGTTCATAATAAATTTAATATCGATAATATCGCTATTCCTGTTTTAGATTCAGAAGTTGCAGCAAGAATAATTGCTCTTCACCCCTCTGTGGCAGATGGGGGTACCCCAAAAAAAGTGAGTGCAAAAGCTTTTAGCACGCAAAAAGCTGTCAATAGAACACACCCACCTTCTCGATTACGGGCTCAGCCTTCACCTATCCAAAGGCCACAAGAAGCAGAAAATATTGTTAATACTCCCTGGGGCAATCTACCAACAAGCCAATTTAATGAAGAAGAACTAACCTGGTTTAAAATTGGATTTATCCCTCCTCCCCGAACACAACCTTCAAATTCGCATCCTGTAGCGATTGCAGATATTGTATCCACAGCTTGGAGAAATGTACCTATCGTATCTACACGTTGGGGAGATGTGTCAAAAGATTATTTTGGAACCGTTCTAGAAAAAACTTACGCTGAACATGGCATGATCCCGAACCTCTCACCCAATCGTTTTACGCCATATTTTATCAATTTTCTCCGTGAAAAAGTTGCTCCACGAATAGGAGAACTTGAAGCACCGATAGCTGTTGTTTCTTCTGATGATAAACGTTTAGGAAAATAGCTAGAACATCTGTAGTTACAAGCTTTAATGCTTGATTGGAGCAGTCAATCTATTGTTATCGTTTTGAATTTACGCTATTCTCCAGTTTGTTTACATTCTAACTATTTCAATATTGGAATACGATAATCATGATTTCTTCGAGAAACGCAGGCCTTTTAACTGCAAGCGCACTTTTTATTTTTATGGGATACACCGTTAATATTTGGCTGGGCTTTCTTAGCTTGCCTTTGTTAAGTGGGTTGATTCTCTCTCATTATTTTAATCAATCGCAACAACCACTCAAACAAAGTATCTCTGTCAATAAACCGTTAAGTGCAAAGCTTCAAGAATTGATTAAAAATCAACAAGATTCCTATAACAATGTTTTTTTAGAAAATCCCAACAATTTCCATCAATCTACTTTTCATTATGATTGGTGGATGTTTCCCCAGGAAGCGCCCAATTTTGCCAGTGAGACCTCAAGGAAATTTTCGGTCAATGATCAAGAGGTCGAAAATTTATTACGACATAATCAATTTATCAGTACCTATGAAAAAAGTATTAAAAAATATTTAGATAATCTCGAAGTACATGGCTGGAATCATTATGATATTCGTTATGCCAAGATGGTGATATCCTTGCATAAATTTATCTGTGTGTCAGGTCAACATAATATTACCGATATGAATAAACGCTTAAAAAACCTAGCACAGAGAGCGATTAAATTTGCACAAAGTAATATTAAACACCCGAGTGGCTTGTTACAGCAAGGATTAGCGCAATTAATGAAAGAAGTTAACGTCAGTAAAAAAACTCCAAAAATTACACCTCGTTTTAACAACAAAGAAAACAATAAGCAAAATCTGGCGTTTCCTCATATTTCTCCAAAGAAGCAGTTCAGAAGATAAAACCGATATCTCTGGTCTAAATGTTGTGCGTGCAGAATCATTTTGCACGCGCAATTGCACTCACTATTTTATCTGAAATCACTACACAAGCATTATGTCCATAATTGTGCCGCTGTAATCGCAAGTCCTTTACCAACACTGCCATAAATATCACCGGTGACAAAGGTTGAGTTGGGAAAAATAGCTTCTATCATACGATGTACTGATGGAATTTGTGTCGTTCCGCCGGTTAAAAAGACAGAATCAATTTGATTGGCATTAATTCCGGCTGTGGTGAGTGTTTTTTGTATTGTATCTTGCAAATCGTTGATTAAATTATGACAATAGGATTCAAAATGTTCTCGTGAGATCAATACTTGCAAGTCATGTTCAACTTTAGCCATATCAATGACGTCGTTTAACGTAGTACTTAACTTGATTTTAGAATTTTCAGCTGCTTGTAGTAAATAATGACCCAACCGTTTTTGTAGTACATTAATGACTCGCTTAATTAACCATTTTTGTTCAGATGCCAAATATAAATCTTTAACATTATTGATATTTTTAATGTCATATAAATTATTTAACAAATGCCAGGATGTTAAGTCATAATATAATGAAACTGGCATTTCAAGCTTAGCCCCATTCATCCCTAAAATACTGCTCCCTTTTCCCAGCAAAGGCATAATGGTATGCAAGCTCAGATCTTTGTCAAAATTAGTACCGCCGATATGAATACCACAATTGGCAAGAATGTCTGATTTTCGATGGATTGATTGGGTTTTATTGTTAAGTTTTATAATAGTAAAATCAGAGGTTCCGCCTCCCAAATCAATAATTAACGCTAGCTGTTCATGATTAATGGTACTTTCATAATCTAAAGCTGCGGCTATTGGCTCAAATTGAAAGCTCACTTCTTTAAACCCTTGCTCCTTCATGATAAGTTCCATGGTGTCTTGCGCCAACTTATCTCGAGCATCATCGGTATCATGGTAACGCACAGGTCGTCCACAAACGACTTGAGTCAGTTCCGTATTTAGCTGTTCTTGCGCCGTATCCTTAATATATTTGATTACCAACCCTATAATATCTCGATAGGTTAACCATTTGCCGCATACCGCAATTTTTTCATTCAATAAGGGGGAACCTAAAATACTTTTTAGCGACAGCATTAATCTGCCTTTTCCACCCTCAAGATAACGATCTATCCCACATTGTCCGATGAAATGTTCTTTTACTTCGGAATCAAAAAAAATAGCAGACTTAAGAATCGGAGATTTACCATCCAAGGTTGCTAAGGTTGTTTGCGAATGGTGAGACGTTGCCAGTGTTGAATTACTGGTGCCAAAATCTAAACCACAGCTTATTATATTATCGATATATTTCTTGTTAGCCATTTAACACCTCGGGGTGAATTATATCGATTCCGCTTCGCCGGCAGGTAGCCGAGAATGAATATACTTTGCATTAAAGTGCGCGCATTCATTTCTAAAAATGCATTTTTGCAAATGCTCTTCCAGAACCTGATTTTAAATAGGTTTCAAATTTTCTTGCTTTACGTTCATCAGTAAAACCTAGATAAAGCTCAATTCTCCATGGCTTATATCGGTTTGTGTGATGAGAATACCCAGCATTATGTTCTTTTAATCTGCGCTTTAAATCATGGGTTGAGCCAACGTAATAACGCTCAGGAATTTTAAGGCTTTTCAGGATATAGACATACATCATAGAAACTTGCAGTAACATAATGTACGAATGGAAGCAAGCCGCAGCTATCCGCCTTCGCATAAATGCTTCGGCGTGGCATACGCCTCGCTAAATCTTCGGTTCGTGATATCCCATCACGCCGAAGCTTAAGCGTAGGCGGATGGCGCGCCCGGAGAGATTCGAACTCCCGACCACCTGGTTCGAAGCCAGATACTCTATCCAACTGAGCTACGAGCGCATCAAGCAGGCCTACTGGCCTGCCCATATCAACCGGCGAAATATAGCGATAATAAGCCCGAGAGTCAATCTAAGCTATTGATTAAGGGACTTCATATCGATAACAAAGCGATATTTCACGTCTCCTTTAATCGTGCGTTCATAGGCCTCATCTACTCGCTGTATCGGTATCATCTCAATGTCAGAGACAATATTGTGCTTGGCACAAAAATCTAACATCTCTTGAGTCTCAGGAAGTCCGCCAACTAACGAACCAGCTATAGCCCTTCGTTGAAACACTAAATTCGCCGTTGCAATAACCGGATCTTGAGGCGGCACCCCAAGCAAGACCATCGTTCCATCACGTTTTAGTAATTGTAAATAAGGACCTAAATCAATGGGTGCCGATATGGTATTTAAAATAAGATCAAAACGATTTGCTTGCGCTTGCATATCATTAGGATTTTTGGAAATAACCACTTCCTTCGCGCCTAACTGCAATGCATCTTCAACTTTTTGTGGTGAAGTCGTAAATACCACAACATGCGCTCCCATCGCATTGGCTAATTTAATTGCCATGTGTCCGAGTCCGCCTAATCCCATCACGCCAACTCGATGCCCTTTTCCAACTTTCCAATGACGCAGGGGGGAATAAGTTGTGATCCCCGCACACAGTAAAGGCGCAACCGCAGCTAATTCTAAGTTAGCAGGAACTTTTAAAGCAAATGCTTCATCAACAACAATATTGTTGGAATAGCCTCCCATTGTTCGTGTACCATCTTTTGCTACACTGTTATACGTTCCTACAAATCCCTTCTCACAATATTGCTCACAACCTTCTTTGCAACTTTCACAAGTGCGACAAGAGCCCACAAAGCAACCTACACCCGCTAAATCACCAGCTTTAAATTTTTTAACTTGATTTCCTACTTGTAATACGGTGCCAACAATTTCATGACCTGGCACCATCGGGTAATTTGAACTCCCCCACTCATTGCGAACTTGATGGATATCAGAATGACAAATGCCACAATAAGCAATACCAATCAAAACATCAGTAGGCCCAATGTCTCGTCGCTCAAATTCAAAAGGTCGCAATGGACTTTTAGCATCAGTCGCCGCATAACCATGTGATGGAATCATTGTATTTTCTCCACTTAAGTCGAACCATGTACACCTTAAAATCTCGTATCTGCAACGACTAACGTTATTTACTGCTCTTTTTGACAGAGTGAGCTATAATGTAGACATTGTTAATATCATTAACAGCATAATGCAATTTGTAACAAAAAGTGGCATGTGTATTTAAACCTAATGTATTATTTCTTAGCCACTCTCCATAAAATGCCGATAATTTTATACAACTGTAAGTTTTAAAAACATCAATCGATTATGCAAACACAGTGGGAACAAAGTAAAATATTCATCATTACGATTTTAGCCATTTCGTCAGTGAGCCTTTTATTTTTAATTTTTACTTTAGATAAACTACCCCAAATAGCGACTTATATTCACATTCTAATTTTTGCAACCGCAATCACATTACTCGTTCACTACGCGCAAAATAAAAAATTACTTTCACTGTGTCTTTACCTTGTGATAATGATAGTTTATAACCCATTTATTAATCTTCTACCTAATATTGAATTATGGAAAATTGCCCATATTGCGGTACTCATCATTTTTTTAAAAAGCATTTTTGAATTATCTTATGCTGACAAACTAAATGAAACGACTCGTATTGCCTTCAAATTGAATAATTATTTAATTGATTTAGAGCGACAGATATCACATTTGACTTTCCATGAAACAATTATGGTCATTAAACGCGAGTATGCTAAAAATTATCGATTAGAAAATGATAAAGTCTCTTGGCAAGATAGAGATTTTCCCGATTTCGAATTTTATATATTATCGACTTACTATGCACAAGGTCAGAAAAAGAAAGGAGGTATTAGCGCAAAAGGCAAAAATGAATTTAAAAATATTGAGATACATATCAATTTTAATTTAACACATCATGTGAAATATGCAGTGCGTGAAAAAGAAGGGTCTTTAAAAACATCCTTGTATGGAAAAAAATTAAAACTCTTGCTAGTTAAAAAATTTCAATACGTTGATCTAGCAAAAGTTATTGATTTCTAATTTTCCTTGTCGAAGACAAAGTAACCGGTGTTTCATCCTCATGAATTTTTCGAGCAAAACGATCAGCAATATCCTTTCTAAATGACGAATAATCACAACTTCCTTTTGAGGGACGTGGCAACGTTTTGTTTTTTGCCGTTCTTTCACCCCAAAAACAAATCGATGCACCACAGTCACGATTATTATCTTGCTCTGGGATCTGGATATGTTCTTTTTTCACCACTAATTCTTCTAGATCTTTCTCAGGAAACATTGCTTGGAGAAAATCAACTGCTTTATCAAGAAAATCTTGTGTTTTGGTATTCAATGAATCTAAGCAAAAAAGATCATAACGACCATCTGTCCGTTTATTTATAACCACTAAGTACCAATGCGTATCATCGCACATTGGCCATAAAATTCTTCTTGATTGTAATTTTACTTGCATTGCATTAAAGATTTTTTCTTTTCTTCTTAATTGTTCACAAAAATTTGGCTTCACTGCAAGATCACTGTTAAGCACACTGACGGAATAATCTTCTTCTAATAAATTAAAAAAAGCTTCAATGGTTGAAGTATTCATCCATTCATCTTTTAATAAGCGTCTTGCCGATTCATCTTTAAGATCGGGATTTAAAGCAATTAATTGTTGTAATGCTTTCACTTTATCTTTTGCGCTATATTTTTCCTGCGCTAGCGACTTGACACGAAAATATCCTTTGCGAACGGTTTCTAACGTAGCACTCTTTTTTACAGTGTCACCCATTTCAAGCTTTTTTAAATATTGCAAAGTTAAGGTATGTTGTTGTAATTTGAGCGCTTTTTCTGCTGCTGATTCTTTGTCATCCTCTTCCAATACAATCGCAATAGTATGCTTGGGTCTTCTTGAGGAGGGTTCAACTCGTTCTGCCTCTTCTTCAGAAGAAACCAAGTCTAATTCTGAGCCCTCGTCGGAATCCGAAATTTCAATCAGTGAATACTCTTCTCTTGATATCTCATCATCTTCATCCGTAATATCTATAACCTCCGGTTTTTTAACCTTAATCCCGTTTTTCATTGCCAACGACCTCTCTACAAATCAGGCCAGAATTATAACTAAATACAAAAAAAATGTATAGAATGATTTAGAAACGTGTCAATACACTATTTACTCTTAATAATATATGGTCGATAAGGATGACAGTCGATTACCATAAAAGCCTTTAGCGTTGTAAAAATGAGTGATATATCATACATTTTATTAATGATAGGTCTCGTCATACTCGGGATTGTTATCGCAAGCTATTTCTACAAAAAAGTAGTAAAGAAAGAAACTAACAACGATAATAAAGCAACCCAGTGGCTATTTTATATCATTTTCTTCGCGACTTTTGCCATTTTTATCCATTTTATTGATAAGCCACCTGAAACGAAAAAGACTTCTCAATCTAAGATGACGCCCCCATCCCAACCATTACAGCTTTCGCAACAAGAGAGCAATGAAGATGCCCAAGAGTTCGAAGAAGCTGAAGATTTCAAAGAAACCACTCATAGCGATCCAGCAGAAAAACCTTCACCAACCATAGAAAGACCGGTTGCATTTAAAGGTTATCGTAATCTGACGCAAAACAATCTAGATTATGATTTATTAGATCCAACGGATATCACAACCGGTTATGAAAAATTAGTTGGCTATACACAGGTAAAAGCGAAATTAGAGTCTTTGCTAAAAATCTTAGCCAATTATTCTAGCAATCTTAACAAAAACACCACCATACCCCATGGGTTATTGCTGCATGGACAAGGTTCGGAAGATTTAACGAAGCTCGCTTTAGCTATTGGCAAGCATTGGGGGCAAAAAGTGATTGTCGTCAATGGTCCTGATTTTGGCGTTGATGGCAAAGGGCGTTCACAAATTCGTGAGCTTTATGCTGACTCTATTAC
Source organism: Candidatus Berkiella aquae (assembly GCF_001431295.2). Lineage (NCBI taxonomy): Bacteria > Pseudomonadati > Pseudomonadota > Gammaproteobacteria > Candidatus Berkiellales > Candidatus Berkiellaceae > Candidatus Berkiella > Candidatus Berkiella aquae. Next base: position 2,801,576 of record NZ_LKAJ02000001.1, read on the forward strand.
ACTCGCTCCCCTTGTTGTCATTATTAAAGAAATTGAATTTTTATTACCCGTAGATTCTCATACCAATATCGATTACCAAGAAAGTATGCAACGTTTTTATAAATGGTTTGATGATCTCAATGAGAATAATCAACCGGTTTTAATCGTTGGTTTAACCGATAATTTATATAAAATCGATCCTGCCGCATTTAAATTAGGGCGTTTTGATTATCAAATTCAAGTAGAAGAACCTAACGAAACAGAGCGCAGTGAATTATTAAAAATGCTATTTAATGACTTTAACATTAAAGCAGGTGATATTAAAAATATACTCAAACAAACAGAAGGTTTTTCCAGAAGCGATCTTTATCATTTTATTAATCAAAGCATGTTAAAAGCCAACCTAAATAATAGTCGGGTTTCAGAAAAAGATCTGACATTTGCATTGCAATATACCATTGAAGCAAAAGAAAATTACGATAGATACAAAAAAACATCATCACTAAACAAAGATTTTCAACTGATAACACCTGATGAAATCACGAATCGCTTTAGTGATTTGGCTGGTTTGCAAGATGTTAAAGAAGAATTAAAAGATGCGCTTGACGGTTTACGTGAACCTGAAAAATATGCACGGATCGGAGCGATTCCGCCTCGAGGTTTTTTACTTTATGGTCCACCAGGCACCGGTAAAACCATGATGGCACGAGCTTTGGCCGGAGAAAGCCAAGTCAATTTTATTAATGTTAGCGGTTCAGAGTTTATTGAAGAATGGGTTGGTACAGGCGCTATGCGCATCCGTAATCTCTTCAATCTAGCAAGGCAAAATGCACCTTGTATTATCTTTATTGATGAATTTGACGCTTTGGCTGTCAAAAGACAATCTGATACAGGTGGTGGCGGTAATAATGAACGTAATCAAACGATTAACCAATTACTCGTTGAAATGGATAATCTTGATAAATCCCGTAATGCCAATGTTTTTATCATGGCGGCAACCAATAATATTAGTGCGCTTGATAAAGCCGTTTTACGCCCTGGACGATTTGATAGAAAAATATTATTTCGACTACCCAATGATGAAGAACGAAAGTTACTTATCACACAGATCCTTCACACAAAAAAAATCAAGATTGATTTTGACGTGGCAACACTCATAAGCAATACCAAAGGCTATTCTCCTGCTGAACTGAATAATCTCATTAATCAAGCCATACTTTATGCAGCCAAAAAAGGCAAAACATCGATATCTGAAGAAGACATCAATGCAGTACGCAATAAAGTGTCTGAAGAGATGCTATCACTAACCAAACAGGATATTGATTTGGATATTGAAATATTTCGCCCTAATCAATTAAACAGTAACTTTAAATCACTTGCAGGATTAGATGACGTCAAAAAAGAACTATCGCAAATGATTTCATTCTTAAAAAATCCTGAAAAAGCGCAAGCTGCAGGCATTAATATTCCACGTGGCTGGATTTTCCATGGGCCACCCGGAACCGGTAAAACGTCTTTAGCCAGAGCGGTTGCAGGCGAGAGCGGAGTCACTTTTATCTCAACCAGTGGTTCGGCATTCGTTCAACAGTGGGTAGGACTTGGCGCAACACGTGTTCGTGAGCTATTTGAAGTCGCAAGACAATACTCACCCGCTATTATTTTTATTGATGAGATAGATGCGGTTGCATCAAAGCGTTCCAATAACAGTGGTGGCGATGAATATGCCCAAACAACCAATCAATTACTGGTTGAACTTGATAATGTGAATAAAGAGCGCAACGCTAACATTGTCGTTATTGGTGCAACCAATCGACTCGATAAATTAGATGAAGCGATGACACGCCCTGGTCGTCTCGGCAAAAGTGTCTATATTCGTTTACCCAATTTAGCAGAACGTGAACATATCTTTAACATGTATCTTGCCAAAATAAAACCCGCTAGCGATGTCGAAGCCAAAAAACTGGCTAGCACCACTGGCGGATTTTCCGGAGCTGATATTGAAAATCTGGTCAGCGAAGCCGCCATGATTGCCTATGAGAATAATAAAGCTAAAGTAACGATGAATGATTTTGAAAATGCCAAAGATATTATTTTATTAGGACGCGAAACGAAAGCCAATGTCTTACCCGATGAACAAAAAAATACAGCTTATCATGAAGCAGGACATGCGATTGTCGGAATTTTTTCAAAAAATTACCCATTAAAATTTTACAAAGTGACCATTGGCGTAAGAGATGAAACATTGGGTGTGACTTTCTTCGAAGAACATTTAGAACGCTATGGATACACCAAAGAAGCCTATCTTGATATCATTGCAACTAAATTAGCAGGTAAAATTGCTGAAGAAATGATCTTCGGTAAAAATTATGTTACGAGCGGCCCATCTAATGATTTAAAACAGGCAACTGAGCTTGCGCAAGATATGGTAAAGAAATACGGTATGGGAAGAGATGATAGTTACATTGCTTATGAATATCTTGATTCCCCATCTAGAGAAATTGTTAATCAACAAATTGAAGATATCATAAAAGAATGCGCAGCCCGAGCTCAGAAAATTCTTACAGACAACCGAACTCGCCTTGATGCTTTAGCCAAGGCATTACTTGAGAAAGAAACACTTTCTCATGATGAAGTGATGAAAATCATCCGCTAATCGACGCACTATAACTGTTCAGTGCGCTACTGCTTCTTTTGGTTTCACCAATTTAACGAAATCTTGATAAGCGATTTTAATTGCCTCGGTATGTGTCCCTGCATTGAAGACAATTTCTTTATTATTCGCCAAGCTTTTATCAACATAAACGTCAATATCATATAAATTACCAAAAGGTGGCATCGCACCTAATTCGCAGTCTGTAAACAATCGATTAAAATCCGTTTCTGATGCTAAACTAATGGTTGCTTCATGCAATGATTTTTTCAACTTATCAAAATCAAGCTCATAATTTGCTGGCATCACCACCATTGCTGGCTTATCTTTCACTTTGATAATAACCGCTTTAGCAAATTGGTGCTCAGGAACATTACACATATGAGATATATGCTGTGCTGAATAAGCTAAAGGGTGAGCAATCGATGTATACTTCACTTCATTTTGCTGCAGATACGCTTGTAGTTTTTGAGACGGCATAGCTCATACCTCCTCAATGAGTCTTACTCTCATATTATAACGCTATTTAAATGCGAATAAATGTGCATATGCTGCGTCGTGCGGCCTCGGGAAAGAACGCTACTTGCCGCGGCTTGACCGCGGCATCCATAACGAATCCTGGATCCCGCTGTCAGGCCACTCCAAGGCAAAACTATAAAATAGCCAATGGCATTTCTTCAGGTAATGGATTGGGAGAGGCCACATACATAACCACTGGCATCATGGGTGAATGCGCTACTATCATTTCTGTATCCCAGACTAAAACATCTTCTTCACGCAAAACTTCTAACGGTGGGTTAAATCCTGGAATTTCATAACCTTTGTCAGCGATAAACTCGATGAATTGAGGAGTCAATTCGTTGCTATGCATTTCACAATATTTTGCAAAATCGCCTTGATGTGCGTCATCGGTTAAAACATCCAGTATTAATTCCGCGCGCTCTCGTTCTTGTGGCGTGCTTAATGTCATATGATAATCAACCAAGATATCGCCAAGTGCAGCGACTTCTAAAAAAGGATCTTCAAGATAGGTTTTTAATACATAAGTTTGATGAAAGTTACGATATTCATCAAACCATTGTTCTGCAACATCAAAAGCTAAATCAAGATTTCCTGTCGATTTTGCCATTTCAATAAACATGAGTGCTTTTTGTGCTATTTCTTGGCTATACCAAGCGCAATTACCATAAAGCTGTTCTGGCATATTGAAAGAATAGGCATCATTTCGCTCTAATCCTAAATCATAGAACTCTTTAAATTCTAAATCTATCTGATCGCGATTATTTAAGATGAGATAAATATCATCAACCGTTAGTGCAAAATGCATATCATAGGCATTCAAGCCAGATTCTAACTTTGAGAATCTTTCGCCTGAGTTGGCAACCATGAAAAGATTTAATTCTTTATCCAAAATAATATCGATTGCATGACCATCCCATCCCGTCGTTAATAAAATGGTTTCTCCATTCTCATAGCGATTGAATAAATCAACACTAACTTCAAATAATCCTACTTGTTGAGCGACAATTGCTGCTTGTTTAAAATGATTTTCAGTCTGCTGGATTATTTGCCATTTTTCTTGAGTAAAGCGCTGTGCATTTTGCAGAAATGGAGCATCATCTACCTCATACGATAGTAATATATTTTGATAACCGTCATCATCAACTATCGTACTTTGTGATTTTGAAAAGGCTCCCAATGTTTGCACTGCTAAATCAACGGCTAAAAATGAAAAATAACCGGATGCTGTTATTTTGACCTTATTAGGTCCAATCAGATAGGTATAAACTTCCTCGGAAGGAAATGCATGTAACAGATTTTTTGCGCTCGCATAATGGTTCATGACCGCACTTTTATCAACCGCATACAGATGCTTCACTGTCTGCATGATGCGATCATAATACTGCTTATCATTGATAGATATGGCGAAATCATAATAAAAGACAGCGGTGGGTTTTACTTCATCTTCTGTATAGACCCAAAGTGCATTCTTATTTTTAAACGCAGCAAGCTCTATTTTGCTTAATGCTAAATCAAATGTTTTAAAATCCCCTTTCTCATGACTTTCAACCGCATTTGAGAGCATGATGAACACTAAATTATCCCAATGATCGGGTTGTGCTCCTTTATTGAGTAAATAGCTAAATACTTGCGTATTGGGGGAATAACCTGCGGCTAAATCAAGTGGTGTATAAGCATATTCATCCATGCGATAGGTCTTTGCATTAATATCAGCTCCATGGTCACACAAATATTCTACGACCGCTTTATGACCATACATAACCGCCATATGCAAAGGAGTACTACCAAATAAATCTTGTTGATTTACATTGGATCCCTCAGCCATTAATTTCTTCACTAAAGCAAGATCACCAACCCTGGCTGCTTGATGTAGTGAAAGATGAATAGATGAAGCGTGCTGCTCAGAAGTATTGAAAATAAAGGGACGAGAAGAAGGAGTCTCTAATTTTAACTGTTCTACGATTGCTTCGGCATTGAAGTTGACAAGCTTTACATCGGTTAGAGCAGATTCAACACAGACAATAGCTTCTTGTCTGTTTGCTTGTTGAGAGATATCAATGTGTCGCTTATTGAGCACCACTCTCAACATATCTAGCTCGCTGGTGGCAAAGTGAGATGTCCTTGGCACGAGAAGCCTCCTTCTTACGCTTAACGCTAAAGAGGCAATCTATCCATTAGATGCATGATTGCCTCTTCAACAATGCAAAATTAAGCCATAATCCAGTTATAGGAAGTGACCATAAAGCTAGCTGCGCCTTTGCAAACTAAACCGCCTGCAACAGCACCTAAACCAACGCCAGCTACGCTTGCAGCAACACCGGCAGCAACGCCTGCACCCGCTGCAGCAACATAACCAACAAATCCACCACCAACTGCGCCGAGGGTCATACCCGTTACGACTGAACCGTAGCGAAATGAGTCTTGATCGGTTACGCTAATTAAATAAAGAAAAGTTTGAGCAGCAGCAACCGGATCGATAATCATAACGTCATGACTTTCTGCACCGCTTACCATAGAAGATTCTGACAAAGTTAACTGTCTCATTTTGTAATACCTCTTAATTTACGACGACATTAGCGCTGCCACATTATCAGTATCGTAAACATGCTTTCAAGTAAAAAATATGCGCCATTTGGATTATATTAGTTCTATGGCTGACATTTTTTTCGGATTTATTTTCAATAAATACTCAATTTTTCAGCAAATTTAATTTGTGGTTAGATGGCTTTATTGATAATATTGGCCGCTCTCTCATAAATAATATTCTACTAACTAAATATTCATTTATGACTGTTATATATAATTATTTCTTGTTGTGTCGCTATGAGGTTGACTATGAAATATTACGCTATCTACTCAACAGTTTCTGTTGATAATGCGCAAAATGCACAAGTATTACGTGATGCATTTCCTATGGACAAAGAAATTGATGTCACCACGTCTTATAATGATGCCGTTAAAATTGCTAGAGACGGTCGTGAAGGCAAAAAACAACAATATCCCATTTATGAAATCACGACTAATGGCAAAAAGGGAACACATGCCGATACGTTGGATTTAGCAAATGGCGAAGTCATCAATATTTTTAAACTGACCCCTAATGACGCTAAAGATTTTCAATTAGTCAGCGCATCATTAGCTCACGTTAACAAAAAGTACAAAGCAGTTGATTTAACTGCAAAAGTAGCTAAACCTTCAGTAAGCTCAGAAGAAGAAGTATCTCCATCAAAAGATGCTTCAAATGAAGATTCAAAAGATGCTTCAAAAGATGCTTCAAAAGATGCTTCAAAAGATGCTTCAAAAGATGCTTCAAAAGATGCTTCAAACGAAGATTCAAACGAAGATTCAAAAGCAAGCAAATCTGCTAGCGAAGAAAAATCTTCCGCTAAAGAAGAACCCGCTAAAAAAGACGAAGACAAAAAGACTGAAGAAAACAAAGCAGAAGATGCTAAAAAAGCTGACGAGAAAAAAGACGAAGATACCCAAAAAGCAAGCAGCTCCTATGTTACTGCTGCAAGCGCTGTCGCAGGTGTTGGTATTGTCGCTACCGGTTTCTGGTTCAGCGGTTTTTACCCAAGCGCCGTTGCATTATTAGCTAAAGCGGGCTTAACCATTCCTGCTGCTGCTGTTGCTGCACAAGTAGGCGTTTCTCTTGCTGTAGGTATCGCTGTTGTCGGCGTTCTTGCTCTTGGTTACTATGGTATCAGCAAATTATTTGGTTCTTCAGAAGTTCCTGCTACTGATGAAAAAACCAAAGAAGTTGAGAATCGTACCGAAGATCAGAAATATCACGATGATTTGAAAGCTAAGCAAGATCTTACAGCTAAGCTTGCTGAACATTTCACCTCCAAGGCTGACAAACAGTTCTTAGTAGAGTTTGACAAAGTATTGGATCTTGATCACACCGCTGAAAGAAAGTTCAAGAACGGCGAATTGATGAAGAAACAACCTGCTGCGACTGACAAGCTTGTTGCGTTTGGCTTTAAAGCTAAAATGTTAGCTAAAATTGACGCTCTTACAGGCAAAGATCGTACAGCGAAAGAAGCTGAAGTTTTAGCAGAAGCGAATACTCGCGTTAAAGCTAAATCTTTACACCGCGCACTGTAAGAAATTCGTTTTCTAACGATATTTTTTGCAAGCCATTTAAAAACCCGCTGTGCGACTGTACAGCGGGTTTTTTTATTCTGTTTAATCGCTGCTCATTTTCCCAGCAAACTCCCCAAGAACCTTTTATTCCTGCCGAAATAGTCTATAGGTCGATTTACCCTTCGAACCTATACGTAAACCATGGTTAGATTAATGGAGTTATCTATGAGAAGAGTCATAATGAGTCTTGCGGTTGCATTGACAGCCGTGACAGGCGCCACCGCTGCGCAAGCAGGTTGTTGCGAGATTGGCAAACCGCATTATCGTTGGAATAAATGTATTCCAGACTACTATCAATGCTGTGAGCACAAAAATGGTTATTTTTATGCTCAATGTGGTAAATGCAAAATCCCAGATTATCAATATACCAGAGTGATGCGACATGCAGAATGCCCTTATGGACTTTGCCATAAGTGCTCACATTATCGTGGCTTCTATCGTGTCTACAATCATGAAGGGTTATCTTACGAAATTTATACTCGTTAATAACTCAAATGAAGCACTAAGAACTTTGTTTCTCAGTGCTTCATTAAGCTAGCGCTTTTATTTTACTGTAATTTCACCTGACTGCGCATTCACGAGTAGTTTCGTTTCCTTACCTTCTTTACTTAATGCTTTGACTTCATATTCTTTGCCTTCCGTATCAATTTTTGAAATATTACGATATCCTGCATCTTCAACTTTTTTCGCAATTTCTAATGCAGAAAGCAAGGCTAACCCTTCTTTAGGTTTTTCAATTTCACCTGTTTTTGCATTCATTTTAACTTTTATTTCTTTACCCACCGCATTTAAAATTTTTGCTTCATAAACACCATCTTCAAACTCAATTTTCTTCACCACATTAAAACCTTTTGTTTGTAAGCTATTGAGTGCTTTTGACATAGGCATCATATCGCTTGTAATGGCCTCCTTTGCAAAAACGCTTGATGCACTCATGGTCATCAGTGCCCCCATGCAAACGGCTATCAAAGTAGATCTGCTCATGATAAGACTCCTTAAATTAAAACAGTGTAAAAAATAGCTGCGCTTAATTTGCACGGCATCACTCAATTACATAGACCTATTTTTGCAAGATAACAATTTCTTAAAGCACAATTTAAAGTGCAACTGCCTTGATTTTAAAATCCAAGTAGCGTAGTTTTTCTTTCTTTTTTATGGTTAAAAGAGGTCTTTATGATTGGCGCACCCATCACTTTTAGCAGCAAAATGTTCGAACATTTTGAGTGTATTTACTCGCTCGCTAATAAACACTTTGGTGGCATCAAAGTCGTGTCAGGGGCAACCATTCGTGAAACCATCACACGTTTACAACAAGAATTACCATGGATAATGAAATTTCGGGCAGAAGACATTGAACAAATGGCAACCCTTTCAGATGTCACTCAAGGGTTCAGTCAATTATCCCTAAAAGGGGCGTCCAAAAAAGATACTGTCAAACTAAAACAAATGGCCGCTAATATTGGACTAACCCCAACCAATTCAGGCAAAAAAGATTTTTATGAAGCATTACATAACCGATTTATGGCGTGCTTTATTTTATCTAGTCATGTCTTTAAAACATTATATGACCACCAAGAAGATTTACAAAAGACAAAAGAGCAAGAACAGATATTTCATGAAGCCATTAGACATTTTCTTTTATTAGGGTGTATAACAGGTCTTAACATTGCTGTTTATCTCACCCACCCTGCGCATGAAAAATGTGATCCCAAAAAAATATCAACTGTGCTTAATACGATAAACAACTGGAATACGCTGCTTGAGACTTATCATTTACACATAGCAAAAGAAAATTCTTTTGAAGAAATGCGTCTCCTATTTATTCAACATTTTTTAGCATTTCAGGATATGACGATTCAAAAAGGAATATTCCTGCCAATGTTCTCTAAGCCATTGGATTCGATTATCGATTTTATGAATCAACCTCAGACAGAGCAATTCGTTATCCCGGCTCAAATGAGATTACCTTTTTCGACTAAAGAACTTTTATTTCATGTTAAAAGAAAAAATGATCGCGCCATCCAACTAGGAACCGCTAGCAATATCGAGGTTATGCTTCCTCTTAAAGACAGCCTTCATTGCCCATCTAAGGATTCTCTCAAATTATTGGCTGATAAGCTCCAAACTATTTATAAGAATCAGCAAACCAAAGGTTCACAAATATTATTTTATTATGGTAGCCCATATGGCAATGTCGATCTTTTCAACGTCCACTATGATGCAACTCGTTCTAAACTCATTGTTGTCAATATCCATCCTGAGCGTTGTGGTGCACAACATGATCTTTTAAGTAATCTAGAATATCTTTTACGAAGCCGCCGCATTCCTTTGCATATTTTTGCCTGCCAAGCGGATTTTGGCTCGTTACAACAACATGCTGCGGTTTATGCCCTTCGTCTTTGCAGCTTGATTGCACAAGTGCCCGTTGCTCGCCTTGAGCGAGAAGCCATTCCCTGCCCTGCTTTTATTGATACCGTCCATAAAAGTGAACAGCGCTTGGGGATTATCGTCAACGTTAGTTGGTTTCCCATTAACATCTTAGGTGATAAAGCAATTCTTTTAAAAAGCACGTTGCCGGAACTACGTACTTTATTAGGAAAACGATTTGCAAACTATCAGACCCAATATGATTTAACAGAGGCAACCCAGGATATGCCCGATATGCTCTCTACTTATGCGGACTATTGTCGCAAATGGCTTGGGCTCACCTATTTTTGCAATCAACCATTTCGAGGAATAACCATAGAAAACATTGCTCAAAAATTAGCTTCAACTAGTGATGGTCAAACCATTCGGCGCGCTGCTGCAGGATATTGTTCTTTACGTGAATTCGAGTTTGTTATAAATCATTTTAAATCAACGCAAAATGAAGCGCTACTACATAAACCGGCAAAAGAAAAAGACTACACGCCGTTACATTGGGCACTAAAAGAAAAACAAGGCAAAAGAGCCGCTTTATTACTCAATGCGACCACCTTTGCCGCTGATGAATTAAACGAAAAAAATATGTATAACATGAGTGCTTATGATTATTTTGCAAATGCAGCGGATGATTCTACATTAAAAAATAATGCCGTGTTGCAGCGGTGTTTGAAAAGGTAAACGCTCTATAATGCCCCTTTTTATACAAAGGGGGCGTACAGTAGGATACAAACCAGTAGAATAGATAACATCCTTTAAATAAAATGAATGATAGTTTATGAATTAAGAAAAGATACCCCTCTTTGATTAAAAGGGGCAGCTCGCTTTTAAAGCGAGCGGGAGATTTTTATCTTCATAAATATAAATGAGGAAGCAGAAAGATAGCCCCCTTTGATTAAAAGGGGGCAGCTCGCTTTTAAAGCGAGCGGGGGATTTTTTATCTTCATAAACAAATGAGGAAGCGTTTTTTATTTGATGATTTTAGCCATGAACAGTCCGGCCAAATACCACGCAATTACAACATCAGCAATATTCACCAAAGTCGCCGTGGTTGGAAACGCCCACCAATTCCAATTGGAGAGTTGAACTAAAACAGCTCCTGCGGTCACAGCAAAGGTGACAAACCAAGCGCGCCCAATAAGCGAGGTAGCTTTACAGTAACCCAGCAAAATAGCAGCAATGAAGGCAACGCCTAGGCCGATCAAAAACTGAACGGCTAAAGCTAATTTCATATCCCATTTTACGCCTTCTGGTTTTACCACCATGTAAGCAAAGGGGCCTTGTTGCGCTTTGGCAATCCACTCTTTTTCTTTTTCCGGATCTTTAGCCGTTTTAGGATCGCAATAAGGGATCATATATAACCCATGGCCATCGCTTTGCGTTTTCAATGCTTCTGCAACTACCTTGCCTTCTTCTTTAAAGGTTTTGATATCCCAATTGTGCCAAGGAAAAACCATCCAAGAAAGACCTGACCAAATAAAAACAACGGTCGCCCCTACCAAAGCGGCAATCACTTTTCTCATGATGAAGCTCCTTTTGCACGTGCATTTAAGTAAAGATCGAAAAAGTTTAAAGCTATGGTTGAAGCATGTTTCTTTTCAGCATTGGTTAAAATAATAATGCCCACATCATCTTCAACATAGCCCATAAAATTACGAAACCCTTTTAAATGACCTTGGTGGTAAATCACTTTTTTGTTGCCATAATTCATTGAATGCCAACCTAAGCCATAATTGGTGTTGGTGACTTTGCCTTTTTTAGCTTGCCAAACAATCACCGCTTTGGGATTTTTAACAAAAGGTTGGGTTAATTGCGCTAAGGTTGATTTTGAGACAATGGTTGAGGGTTTGCCTAAATACAATTGTAAAAAAGGAGCCAGATCTTGCACCGAGGCATTAATACCACCTGCTGCAGGAAATGCATAATAACTAGTGGAATACTTTTGTGCGGGCATGTATTTGCCACGACCATTGGGAATATGAGGATAGGCTTTGTCCGAGGCAATCAGCATTGACTCATACCCTAAGCTTGCATGTTGCATGCCAAGCGGTGTAAATAATTCTTTGTGAATAACGGTATCTAGCCGTTTTCCACAAGCGCTATTCACCACATCTTCAACCACGCCATACATCGCATTATGGTAAACGAAATTTTTGCCAGGTTGTGCAACCGCTGGCGTCTTTTGCAATTTTTCCACAATATTTTGGCGAGGTGCAAACGCTTCGATGCGTTCATTAAAGCCATTATTAGGCACCCCTGTGCTATGGCTCATTAAATGACATATTTTAACGGGTTGTTTGGCATTGCTGACTTTAAAATGTGGAACATATTGATTCACAGGATCTTGCAGTGATAATTTTCCTTGCTCTTGCAAAATAGCTAATAAAGTCGCATGAACCGGTTTCGATAATGAGCCAATTTGAAATAAGGTCGTCGGCGTTACTTTATCGGCTTGCCCTACCTTTTTCACGCCAAATCCTTTCATATAGTAAATCTTGTCTTTAGAGACAATTGCCACTGCGACACCTGGGATGTTATTGGCTTTCATCGTTTGTGCAATATTTTTTTCAAGTGTGGGCAGGATATCAGAAACGGTTTTATCAGCCGATTGGGTTGCTGATGCAAGAAAGGAGCAAAGTAATGTTCCAAATACAAAAAGTTTACTGGTTAACTTAACCACATGAGTCCCTATTTATTCTATTATTATTCAAAGCTTCCTAGCCTTATTGTTGAAGATAAGCCAAAAAAACTAGGAAGGAAAGAGCATTATTCTGTATCTTGTTTTTCATCTGCTTCGAGATCATCTTCAGACTTTCTTGTGCCACCTCGATAAGGTGAACCTGGCGGTCTTGGACTTAAACGAGGGCCTCGTTTAACCTCTTCACCAAAGCCACTTGAAAATCGTAAATTTTCCCACGTTTTTGGCGTTTGCCATGGATGTGCTTTTGGATTAGGGATAGTTTTTTCAATGATCGCTTTTAAGTGGGCAACTTGAACTATCAAGACATTGCAATGGGCGTAGGTAATGACATGATGTGCCGTTGAACCTAGACCATGTAAATACCCGCCAACCCCATGGCTACCAACAACAATCAAGTCACACTGCTGTTCTTTCGCAACACGAAGAATTTCCGCTTGGCCTTCACCTACCGTCAATATTTGCTGTGCTTCATCAATCTGCAAATGGCTACATAAATTACGTAAGCTTTTTTCTGCCAATCTTTGTTTTTGGTGAATGGCACTTTCTCTTTGCGAGAAATCCATTTTTTCTGTGGGTGGTGGTTCAACGACATGGTGCATAAGCTGCGTTGCCTGGCATAGCTTGGCAAGCGCCAAAGCTTGTTCTGCGATGTAAAAGCTTTGCGGACCTAAATCGGTCGCATAGATAATTTTTTTATACATATAACTAACCAAATTTAACGATCCGACTTGAATACTCGAGAATATATGTTAGTATTCTGCCAATGTTAAAAAGGTGCTTTTAGCTATGGCAAAACAAAAACAACCCAGAACGCGCTTACAGCAAAACACAGGCTGGGCGGCAACTTATTGGCGATGGATAAAATCCTTTTTTACCAATCAGTGGGAAATTTACCAACCCCAGGTCGCAACCTTTACGAATTACACTTCAGCGGCGGGTTCGGCAACTTCAACCTTTATGTTAACCATTGAAGTCATGCCGATTGCAATGGCCGTTATCACGGTTATTGCTGCTGCACCCGTGCTCAATTTTTTAGTGCCCGAGCTTCTCTTTAGCCCATTCTTTTATGTACCCGCTATTATAGGGATTTCTATTATGGCTGGATATATGAAGTATCAAGAATTAATGGAACGTGCAAAGCTTGATCGACAAATTCATCAAAATCAACTTATCAATGAGAAATTAGAACAAGCGGTTGCTTCTTTAGAAAAGGAGTTGGCTTTAACTCAGCGCGTTTTGCACAAGCATGTTAAGCCAAGAGATAAATCCAGAACGCTTTCAACTCAAGATCAAAAACGATCTGCCAATAAATTGAAAACCGTTCCGCAAAAAGAAACACGCCCGCGTCCCAAAAGACGCAAGCGTTATTAGTAATTTACTGATGAAAACCCAGTCCTCTCATTTTGGTTAAAAGAACATCAAACTCAATTTCTTGCTTGATAGCAATTGCCGCATCTATACGTGATTGCGCCACTTCTTCTTCAGCGCGAACCTGTTGTTCCTTATTTTCACGATAGTAAGTCACCGCTCCTTTAGTTTGTTCTAGCAATATCTCTGGTAAAAGATTAATTTGTTCATCCTCTAAGGCATCAAATGCTTGTATCGCTGCGGTTAAAAACAAGGAAGGCACTTTTTTTAGCAGCTTCATCATTTGCTGAAGCTGCTCAACTTGCAGAGGGTCATGCTCAAGCAGCAATGAAGTCTCTATGTGGTCATAGGCTTTCTTCGCTTCTTCATCACACAACTCAATGTTAACATCCGCAGCAATGAGTAGTTGAATCGCTTCAAGGTGCTTCCCTTTGGCGGCTTCATGCAATGGTGTGCTTTTTTGCAAATCTTTAACATCAACATCAATTTCTAAAGTTAAATAATGTTTTAAAAAAGGAAGAAGGTTAGCACCTGCAGCTTGATGTAATGGGGTTTTGCCTTCCCTGTTGCCCAAAGTACAAAGCGCTGGGTTATGTGAAGTTAAACAAACGGCCACTGCCAGATGTCCATGTTGTTGTGCCAAATGAAGCGCGCTATTGCCTTCTCTGGTTTTAAAATGGCTTTTAGCACCTTTGGTTAGAATGGCATTAACAACGCTTACCCATGGCTTTTGGCAAGCAAGGTGTAAGGGCATTTTCCCTTCTGACGTAATGAAATTAAGATTATCTAATGCTTGAATCGCAGTAAGCGCTTGTTCTTCGCTATCGCTATTTAATGCATCAATTAACATTCTTTGAGGAGCTGATAAAGTCATAGGAATACTCACGATTAGTTACAAAGATGACAAATTGTACTTTGCCATTCGTCGCGAGTAAAGTACCGCCCAGTTTATTATTTAGTTGATTAACTAAATAATAAACTGGTGAATAGGATGTATTATAAAGGAAAAATGTTTAACTAAACCACCAACCGCTTGCTTTAGGTTGTTGCGGTTCCGCAATTTTTACTTTGTCTTGATAAGCTACATCATGGTTTTCCATATCAAAGAAATCTTCAACCTTAAATTGACCACCATAGGGATATCTTTCAATATAGGCATCCGCAATCGCTTTAACAATAGCCGGCGCATGCGGATTAGCCATTAAATAATCCAAGGGTGTTAATCCATCGGCATCAGGGATATTTAAATTGGCATCAAGAAGCTTAGCCGTACCCAGTGATGACTTTAAAATAGCACAAATCGCTTTTTTAGAGTGCGCGTCGGCACCACCCAACTCCATCAAATAATGTAACGCTGTTTTACCTTGTTCATCAAAGGATACTGCATCATAAAATCTTAAAAGCTTTTTCCCAAAATCGTTAGCGACTTTTTCAAAATTCCCTACTTGAATGTCGGCGATAAGATCTCGTTGCTGTCTTGTCATTGATACTAACTTGTCATTTAAATGATAGCGTTTAAAAATATTAAGCAGTAACAACTCACCCTTAGTATGCGTCTTCAATGTTAGACTTTCACCATGGGTTTTTAAGGTGTCAATCAGATGAGGATTTTGAATATGAGATTTTAGTACTTCATCATCATCATGTAATGCCATCGCCATGATTTTCGCCACATGGGGTACTTTATCCTTCGAGCGAGTCTGTAAACAATAAATAGCTGCATCATTAACGGTTTGTAGCTTATCTAAATAGTGATTGAGTGGTCCATTAGAGACTAATGCAAAATCCGGTCTATATTGCAGGTTCAATGTCGTCGCATGAACTAAATCACTTCCTAATTCCGTCAGCAATTGAATTTGATTAAATAAGGTGGTGTCATTAGGCGCTTGATTTACTTCTTTCACCAATTCTTTAACAATAACATTCAATTTTTCAATTTGTGACAAAGCAACGTGCATCATTTCAGAATCAAAATCTTTTGAGGTAATCAACTTTTGTTGTAACTCTAGAAGATTATGGCAAAAATCGCGCATATCGGAAGAGAAGTGAGCTGAAATATGACTGTTCATTGTTTCTACATAGTTGAGATAGGCTTTTTTACCCGCACCAACCATACTCGTCACTCGACGGGCATCCATATCAGCAATTAACTCGGCAAGCTCTTCTGCTTGTTTCTCTAATGTGCTTGATTGTAATACCACCGGTACCTTAGCGGATTTATTAATGGTAGCAAGTACCTCTTTTAATGCTTGCTCACGTAATTGTTCTGGAATAGCATTAAATTGCTGGATAAAGGCTTCTTTACTACCTTGGATAATTTGCTTTTCAAGATTGGGCGTCAACGATAAATTCATCCATAACATGGTATACATTTTATTGAGCGTTGGTTCTGCCAATAAATAGCTTACATAATCTTTTCCATATTGCCCACTTGCTTGGTAATATTTTGAGGCGTGGTAGGGATCGGGCATTGTGGTCTTACTATTGACTCTGGCAACAGCAAAACGTTCACGTGCGCCTAAATCGATTCTCTTAATACCTTCAATATGGCCATTTTTATCTACAATAGCCATAAATTGGCCTACATGTAAACTTTCATCACCCGCAATCGCACTGCCCATAATACCTGCGGCTAATTGCCATTTGGGTTGTGTATTCAGAAAAGAAATATTATCAATAATCGCTTGGGGGTACCATCCTTCAAAACTCAATAAGGTTTTAGGATTACGTTTAATACCATAAACTAATTCATCCCAAGGTCTTGCTTTTGAGCCTTCAGAACCTATCACTCTATCTTGAATAGAGACAACCGAAGGAGATTGACTTCCTTCTTTGATGAGCGTGCCCACCGTTGCAAAATTAACACTGGAACCTAAGTTACCGGGTAAAATTCCCATATCGCGAATATAATAAGCGGTTCCTTCCATTAAGCAGGTTGCTACATCATCTTCTTTAATCAGTCTTTCTTTACCATCCGGTCCCATATAAAAATTGGCAAGCCCTGCCTGGCCTCGTCCTTGCAATGCTAAGGTTTCATTATATTGTTCACCAGAATCTTCATCAAACAGAACTTTACCGACTTGGGTGAAACGAGTGGGCAATTGGCTTTTGTTAATCAATGGTTGTTTAGCAAAAGAAATACCATATTTTCCTGCAAGTTCAGAGAGAGCTTGTTCCAAAGCATTTAATTTTAAACTCTGTAGGAGCGTTTGGATCGAATAGACTTTTTTCCCATTGATGATACATTTGACATTAAATGTTAATTGCGAAGGATTCTCTACCGTGCGCGCCATGCTTTCAAGATCGAGTAACAGCTTTTTTACCGCGGCTGTTGTCACTTTTCTTTCTGTGATTGCATTATTAAAAAATTCAGTAAACGCTTCTTGTATTTGAGGTTGTAAATCTTTAGCACCATATAACATCGTTATCACCCTTTTTATTAAGTAATGAAGGTTTTGAACTTAGAGTTCCTACACGGAATAAAGTTCCTCTTCTGTGTATCTGCAATTAGGAATTGCTATTTGCTTTTTCAGAACTAGGCTAACATAGCCAATAAGATAATTTCTTATAAAAACGATGAACTCGATGACATTCTCGATAAAACGGTACTCTCTTCAGTAACCCGTTGCAAATGGCAAGATTAAAATCCATTTTAAATTCGAAAATGGCGATAACATCATGTTAATATGAGCACTATTATTGGAACTTGGTATTGACAAAATGTTTGAAAAATTATTATCTACACTAAAAAAACGGTATAGAAATCCAACAATAGCCCTCAAAGTTATCAAGACATCTTTTAATGCCAATGATCCTCAACTGAAACAGATCATTGCTGAAGCAGACAAGCAATCCGCCTTAAGTGCCGATGTACTCTTTGCTGCTGCGAATAGTGGCTATCCTGCAATATTAACTTATCTCTTACGCACGGGTTTTAATGCAACTAAAACACTACCACCATGGGGTCATAATGTTTTGCATCATTGTGTTAGTAATGGCCTTAACGAGATGGTTGAGATTATTCTTCATAATGCACCATTAGAAATTCTTCATGCTCAAACACGAGAAGGTGCCACACCGTTATTTTTAGCAACGCAAAAAGGGGATATTAATCTTGTCAAGAAATTATTAGCGTTGGGTGCTAGCGTCAACACCAGTGATATTCATGGACTCACGCCCATCGGATTAGCATTAGTTTCAATGAACCCTGTGCTATTATCCCTTTTATTAGCGCATCCAACCAGCTGTGCAATTCCTGCTGATTTACCTGCATTAAATAGACTGTTATGGTCTATCAGTCAGCAAAAACCCAACGCAAATCGTATTCGATGCTTAAATCTTTTTTTTGCAGCAGGGGCAGGTTTAGCACCGGATTATATTCCTGATGAAATTTTAGCTCTATATAGTATTAAGCGAAGCGATATAAAAGACTTCCTGCTGATTGGTCAAGAAACTTTATCTTCAGGAGAAACCAAAAAAAGAATCATTGTTTCTCAAGAAAATTTTGCCAACCACTATCATCAATCCGAGTGGCATTTTGAAACAGAACAAATCGTTCGAACTTTCCTGCATCCAAAACTGCATGCTGAGCCCCTCCTTTTGTCATTACGTGATTTGCTTGCAACAGAGATAGCTGGCACTAGCATTCCTCAAGTCACTTTTTCCCTTGCAAAGGCACAATTTGAACCTCCTTATGTTCTCAAGCAGTTATCCTTTGAAGAACTTGAACATCGTTTCCAATCTGAATTGACATTGTTGGACAATGCAACCCATTCTATTATGAGCATGCCCCAACAAGACCCTACAGATACACGCTTTATGGCGTTAACTATTTGTGCTTTACAAAGTACGCATGAACTGGTTAGTCTGAGTCAATTCATGCGTTCTACATACCAAACCGTCTTTCAGCGATTTAATATCTTCATTAGCGTATTAATGCCAACCATTCAGAAAACTGCTCCCCTTGATGCTTTGCCTATTCTGAATATTTTAGATGAAGAAATTGCATGGATCCTTAAGCTTCATGCTGATAACTTTAAAGTTTCAGATCAGAACCTTTATAATTCCCTTATTGACGCAAGAGCCTTAGTCTGCGCAAGAATCACACGTGCTTATCTTGCGATGGGGCAGCATGATGTGGCAATTAACCTGGCACTGGAAACCATGGCATTAAATGATCAAATGCTAATAGATAATACGGCATTACAAGCCAGTGCAGATGTCACTAAAGCCATGTGTCTAGCCAGTGCTACCGAAGTCTATATTGCACAGGGATGGATGAATAAAGCACATAAGCAAACAGTCCAGGCATTACAATTACTCCGTCAAGGTGGACTCTATGAAGAACTCAGTATTCAACAAGCAGAATATTTAGCTAAATTATTAGCAACCAACAACCGTATCGGTAGCGCGCTTGCATTACTGACGCATGCTATTGATTATCTACAAAGTCTGTTTTTGCTAACCCAAGAACAAGCACTTGTTGTTGCTGCTAAAATTCCCGAATTGAAGAAACTTCATGCTGATATCACGCAAATGCATTTTTTCGATTGTGTTGACTTTATCAAAAAAGAACTAGGTCCAACCTGCGACGTCAACACGAATGATGATACGAATGAGATTTATTTAACCGTTAATATTCCTATTTTTGTTCCCCATCTTCAAACACCCTATTTTGACTTTTTAGAGAATAATGCACATTTTCAACAAATTACGACTACTCAGTTGATGATCAATCAATCCGCACTTTATTTGAAAGCATTTAGGTCAACAATAACGGCTTTCGCCAATGTTTTAACAATGACAGTGCCAACCTCTATTGACACAATGGCTGGCTTAATCGCCAAGCTTGAGCTAACACCTCATGAGGAAACTTATGGATTTGAAAAGCCT
Source organism: Candidatus Berkiella aquae (assembly GCF_001431295.2). Taxonomy (NCBI): domain Bacteria; kingdom Pseudomonadati; phylum Pseudomonadota; class Gammaproteobacteria; order Candidatus Berkiellales; family Candidatus Berkiellaceae; genus Candidatus Berkiella; species Candidatus Berkiella aquae. Next base: position 2,821,255 of record NZ_LKAJ02000001.1, read on the forward strand.
TTAGGTTTTACACCGATTGTCCCTATCACCTCGAGACGTTTGCCTAATGAAACCTTGTTTATTACCATGCCAGAAGATTCAGAAGCCTTTGCGCCTTTTTACAAATTGATCCGCAATACCGACAAGTCAGTTTATTTTCCTGTCGCTGCTATTGCAGAGAAAGGTCTTAATCAACACGGTATAAAATTAGGCACTAAAACGGTATCTGAGTTTGGGGTGATGCAAAAAGTGGCTTATGGTCGATTAAAAACAGGCGAGACAGAACGTGCCACCGGGATTGCTGAACAAACGATACCAGGCAAAGACGGTAAAGTTCGCAAACTCTATGTGATGCGCGAAGTTTATCCCAAAAAGAAGGAACAACGACGCCGTTATCAATAAAAAAAGGATTTTATATATCGGATAGAGGATTCTGGCGCCGAGTTGCTTTATTGCTACTGTGGCGCTTTTTCTTATCTAGGCGACGTGTTTGTGCAGCTTTACTGGGTTTAGTTGCTTTGCGCTTTTTAGGAACGACTTTGGCTTTTTCTACCCATTCCATTAATCTTGCCAACGCATCGTCTCTATTACGATTTTGGGTACGATAACGAATCGCTTTTATGACTAGATCGCCATTGGTAGTCAGCTTGTTTCCTAAAAGAGCTATTAATCGAGCTCGAACCGCCTCTGATAAAGAAGGGGATTCAAAAACATTAAAGCGTAATTGCACCCCTGTTGCGACTTTATTGACATTTTGCCCACCGGGGCCAGGTGAGCGAATATGGGACCATTTTAATTCGGTTGGATCAATTTGTTTCATAATTAGTATTTTGCGACAAATTTTCGGTGGTTTGCAACTGTTTGTGTTGCTTGGCATTTCATAATATCAGCAACAATTTTTTTAGCTTGCTCTGTCCCATGAGAGATAATTACCGTTTGTTCATTTTCTTTGGGGATCCCTGCAATATAGAGTCCAGGTATTTCACCAATACAATCAGACTTTGGCGTTAAACTTAAATCCACATAACGAAATAGATGATTTAATAACTGGAAGGAAGGTTGATAACCCGTCGCACAAATAATCACCCCATAGTCCTTGCAAACCATTTTCGCTATCTCACTTTCTTTTTCAAAGATAAGCGTATTATCGACAATATCTATTAATCGTCCTCGATTGAGTATCCCTGCCTCTTCTAAAAAGCCTAAAGTAGGCACAATCGTCTCATCGGATGACTCATAAAGGTGTTGATTAGCCGCTAAAATATGTTCCTGCGAAAAAGCACAAGCAAGTTCAACCATATATCCTTGGTTAAGCACATCGTAAGCAATACTTAAAGCACTTGCGCCACTGCCAACCACCAATACTTTTTTTGCTGGATCAAAATTAGCACAAGATTGATAGTCGCTACTATGCATTAACTGTGTTTGAGTTACCTTAGCTATTTTCGCCTCATCAATGGGATATTTGGGGTTTTGTCTTGGGCCAATGCAACAAATCACCTTGTCACAAAAATACGTAGCGCTATTCGTATCCACGATAAATTTATTTCCAAAACTTTTGCGGATACTCAGTACGCTACTTTTAAAACAAATAGGCAATGCGTGATAGGCTGCATACCATTCAAAAAAGGCAATCATTTCATCGCGTGATGGATGTTGATCTTGTCTTATGTAATCCCCTAGATTTACACCAGGCATCTCGACTTTTTTAGCAGGCATCGCCAATTTATAATTATTCCATAAGCGATGCCAACTGCTCGCAACAAGCTGTGTCTGCTCTAAAAGGATATGAGGAATATTTTGTTCCTTTAACAAATAGCTGGCTGCCAGTCCTGTGGGCCCAGCTCCGATAACGATGGTATGGATAGTGTGCGTGGGCTTAAACTGATGCAGCATAGACGGCTCTTAAAACGATTCCATAGATTAAGCAACCTTGATCAAGGCATCCTGAATTTCAATAAAATTATTGTAATATTGCACATGATGAACAATTTGATCAGGTCTTTGATCTTTAAACAAACCAAAGATGGGAATCATGGCCCGTTGTGCTGCCGTGATACCAGAAACAGAATCTTCAATGACTAAAGCTTCTTGAGGCTTGAGCCCCGTCAAAGCCAATGCATTTTGATAAGGCATGGGATCTGGTTTGTGTTTTACACAATCTTCATGACCAATAATAAATTGAAAATAATCGCTGATGCCTTCTACTGCTAATACAGGCTCAATAACACTTCGAGGGGAAGAAGACACAACACCCATAATACACTTTTGTGTCATATTTTCCAGAAACTGGTTTCGACCAGGCGCAGACTCAAATCCATGTTGCGTCATTTCTAAAAAAGTTAAGCGCTTATGTTCACAGATAGCCGCCGCATCTTCCTCGATATGAAATATTTCTTTAAACATCTGCGCTTGCTGGCTATCAGAAACCCCAACCAAGCTTTGAAAATCAATTAAATCGGGATCAACGCCATAACGAGGCAAAGCAAGTTGCCAAGCTTTAGTATGCGAACGCTCGCTAAAGACCAGGACGTCATCGAGATCAAAAAATATGGCTTTCATGATGAGATTTCTCTGAAGAAGCAGAAGACTTAGTTTATCAAACGGATGCAGATAAAAAAAACCACCCGAAGGGTGGCTGTTTTGTTATCTGGCGCGCCCGGAAAGATTCGAACTTCCGACCACCTGGTTCGTAGCCAGGTACTCTATCCAACTGAGCTACGGGCGCGAAGATGGGGCATTATCACGATATTGCCCCGCGCTGTCAATTGATTTTGCTCATCCGTATCTTTTTGATTTAGTTGACTATTTTATATCTATCGCATATGGATGATATCATGGGAAGCTAGAAGAGCGCTGAATTTGATGAGAACCTTTGATATTTAAAAAACATCCGTCTCGCCTTGAGCTTTGCCGGACAGGGTTCGCTTCCTTAATGCATCTACGCAACCCACCTTTGCTTAGCTACGACAAATCCCGAGCCAATCTCAAATATTTCACTACCCTTTCTTTGGTTAGATCTGATTCTTGTAATATATATTCGGAAAAAAGATACGAAGACTACTTGAGGTATGTAATGAAAGTGTAACTACAACTAGAAAAGTTAAATCAATGATAGGATATAAAAAAAGAATGAAAGCAAACGGCAAAATATACCATTCTGACAAATCGAGATCTCGAATTCTTTTCATTGCCAAACAAATCAGAGAATAAAATAGTGCTATAAAACATGCTAGTTTAAAACATATCATGAAGCCACAATATACAGGCCCATCTGTTGGAAAAAATATTGAAAGACAGTCATTTAAACACATGGGTAAAATAACAAAAACAACTAAATTTACCAGAATGCCCAGATTAAACTCTAATCTGCTTATTTTTCCTTTGAAAGAAAAAAAGGTATTTTTTAGATATACAGACATAAATGACTCACTACCCAGTTAAATTTAAAGCCACAAAGGTGTTAGTTAAACAAGTTAACAATATCAGGCTTCATTTTATCGAGTTTTAGCCGTATGTCAAAGAATTTAAAAAATACCCTAATATTTATTAGTATTTTTCGTCGATATACCCGCCTCTTTTTTAGCTCAATCCCTCTTTTTATGTTTCACGGCTGGTTCTTGGGGGGCCACTGCATTACGAATGGTTTTGATAAAATCTTTAAACTCTTGTTTATTGACGGAGACTCTCTGATTAGCGGCTTTTTCGGTTTTATCTAGAATGGCCTCTATTTCTTTCATTCCCTCTTTAGAATTGACAATTCCTGCATCTACTTTTGCCTTCAAAACCGCCAATTCAGAACTTAACTGATTGGACAATTCTAACTTGGTATCATGTTTAACATTAAAAGTGGATAAGACCTGTTTCTTTATCCCTTTATAGGTGGATTTAAGTGAACTTTGCTGTTTTACTTTATCAGCTTGAACTCTTTGATAGTCTTGGGCTATTTTAAGTATTTTATCCAATTCAACCAAGGTTTGCTTCTCTGTCTGGCGAGTACTTGGATGTGACCATGATACAACGGTTGGAATTTGTTCCCGTTTAAATAACCCTTTTGCAACCGCATTTTCGGCAACGCGCTTTGCTTCATCTCGAATAACCGTTTTATTAGGTCCTTCATAGGCTAAATATTTCCCCAGCATTTCTCTTTTAATTTGGGATATTTGCTGCTTCTGACTCGCCATATCAGCCTTACTTATCTCACTTTTAAAGTTTAACTTCTGCACTTTTGCATATTCTTCTTCATATTGTTGCAAGTCTCGCCAAATACTTTGTTCATATTCCACTAGTCCTGACGGCATTTCTTTTTTAACATAGGGTGTTTTAGCAACGACGGCAGGTGATGGCATTGCTTGTGCTGACCACGAAACCCCGGCGGCTTGCGATAATATTTTTGCATTATCGACAATATCAAGTTGATATCGATAGGTTCTATCTAGTGTTTTGTCGGTAATATCTATCTGAACATCTTTATATAAACTCACTACTTCTGAAATCAGTTTTTGATAAGGATTATCTTGGACTGCTATTTGATGAACCTTTTTAACATCTGAAATAGATTTTACCCCTTTGCCTAATGCTTCTAGATCGTTATTGAGGATTCTAAGCTCTCCTACTCGTCTGTCTAAGGCTTCTTGTTGTGTGGATGTCAATTGCTTATATCCTGGTTCATTCCTAAGATTATCTAGCAAATCACTGAGCGATCCATTAAAGATAATAACTTCATCTTCTGGCAGCGTATTTTTAACAACGAGGTTTAATTGAGAAAGAGCGTTATTCGCTAAATCACGATATTTTTTATTAGCAGTGGTTTGGATGGCAAGTTCGCGTAATGCTTTAATAAAAGTTGCTTCTGAATTTGCATAATACACCGCTTGAATATCAGGAATTTCTTCGCCCTTTTGACTAATGCTCTCTTCCCATTCATCAATAAATGGCTTTTGTAAATCATTCCAAGATGGACCTTTGGCGCTCATGTTTTTATCCTCTTATTTAACTCTCATTTTAATAATTCGACTATTTCTCTAATATAAAGTTCAGAGAATATTTCTGTGATTTAGACCAGCAAGAAATAAGCTACCTTTAAAATAAGAGAATAAAACATGAGCTTTATTGACATGTTAAGAAGTAATGGACGGAGGTGCAATATACACATCCATTTGTTGCCCAGGGTATGCCAAAAGCTGTTGCTTATCAAAGGCATAAATTACTTCGAGAATGCGCGTGTCAATTCGTTCATGACTCTCACCTGTCAAGGTTCGTTTCGCTTTGATCATCGGCTCAACACGCACAAAGGTTAACGGAACCATGTTACTGCCATCACTACGTAAAGCGCCTTTAGCACTCGCATGCTGCTGTAAACGCTGTGCATCGCTTTCATCAATTTCAACACGCACATGAAGTTTAGAGGTATCACCTATCACAATAAATCCTTCATTTAATTTTCCTTCGCTAGCATATTCGCCAACTCGAATGTTTAAGCGTAGGATCTCACCTGAAATCGGCGCTGTTACGGTTAAGCGCGACAGCGAGGTCTGTAATTCATGTATAGAAGTTTCAGCTTCTTTAACAAAAGTACGAGCACGTTTAACAGCAAAACGCTTGTTTGATAATTCCTCTTCAGAAATCGCATTAGAATTTGAAATTTTTTCATAAAAAGAAAGTTCCATTGATACATCCTCTAATGCACACTTCGCGGAGGCAAGCCTTGCATGGGCATTGTCAAGTTGAGCCTTCACACCTCGCTCATCTATGGTAAACAACGGTTCACCTTCTTTAACCTGCTGCCCTACCTTAACATGGATTTGCTGAACGACGCCTGAAATATGCGTACCGATATTAATCACTTCACTTTGAGGTTCAACAATGCCAATACCTGCAATCCGCTGTGATTGTTCATAAGATGCTGGTTCCATCATAGGTACGCCAGCCTCTCTGGTTGGATGATAAACTGCTTTAGCCGTCAATATAAGCATACTAGCAGCAATCATCGGTAAACCTATCGTTAATAGTTTATTTTTAATTTTCATTACCTTTCTCCACTAATTCTTCTTTAACAATAATGCCATCATTCATATGAATAATACGATCGGCAAATGAATAAATTCGGTTATCATGTGTCACAACAATGACAGCGCAATCAGGTTTAACCGCAATTTCTTGCAATGCTTCCATCACTTGATAGCCAGATTGCGCATCAAGGGCTGAGGTGGGCTCATCACAAAAAATCACTTTAGGATCATGCACAAGCGCCCTAGCAAATGCGACCCGCTGCTGCTGGCCTCCTGAAAGTTGATTGGGTTTTTTATTGGCATGCGAACTCATTCCAAATCGTGACAACGTTATTTTTGCTTTAACAACGGCATCATTAAAAACAATACCTGAAGCAAGTAAAGGGAGAGCAACATTTTCTGCCACCGTTAAGTGAGACAAGAGATTAAATTGTTGAAAGACAAGTCCTAAATGCGTTCGACGAAAAATCACATTTTGTTTATCTGTTAATGTATCAAGATCAATGTTGTTAATAATCACCTTACCTTGCGTTGGCCGCAAAATGCCAGTGAGAATCGAAAGTAAGGTTGTTTTACCACACCCACTTGGGCCAATAAGCATGGTTAATTCACCAAAGAAAATATTTAAACTCGCGCCGTTTAAAACACGTAACAAATTGCCATTCGATGAAAAATCTTTGACGATATTATATGAACTTAATGCGATGCTCATCATTTACCCCCTGAAAACAATAGCTGGATCAATCGTAAAAACCCGCCTAATACTAAAAATACTTGCTAAAAACACAATGACTAACACGGCAAATGCGGTTCCAAGAACGACTTGCCAATCTAAGGTAAATCCTCGAAGTGCCGGCACATTGGATGTTAATTCAAAAAAGAGCGCACACAAGCCTATTCCTAAGCTAAAACCAATAGAAGCGACAACCGAGGCTTGTAATAAAACCATCCGCAAAATTTGCCCATTGGTTACGCCGATTGCCTTTAGCGCACCGAACTGCTTAATATTCTCAATAATGAACAAATAGAAAGTTTGTCCAGTAATTGCAGCACCAATAATAAATCCTAACAGGACGGTAATTCCGAAATTTATCGGAATTCCGGTATGTTCCATATAATATTGGATACTACGGTGTTGAAAATCTTTTTTGGTTAATGCTTGTAAGTGCGTTCTATTTTCGATTTCTTTAGCCAAAGTCAAATCATTGATTTCCTCTTGAGCTTTTACCAGAATGAAACTCATTTGGTTGCCTTCACTTTTTGCTAATTGCTTAGCAATAGAATATCGAGTGTAAACGACAGGATTGGTTACAAAAGGAGGCGATGCTGCGCAAATCCCAACAATGGTAATACGTCGTTCATTGATTTCTAACGTTTTGCCAATCGATAATGCTTCATTTGGCCATAAGTATTTAAAACCATCTTGATCGATTATTATTGAATTAGGTTCTTTTAGATCTTCCCATTTTCCATAAAGCATTTGAGGCGGCTGGCCAATAAGCGTGCTATCATCCACGCCTAGTATAATGACATTTTGCATAGTGCCATCAACCGTTTGTGCCATCCCCATACCTTTAAAGAAAGGAACAGCCCATTTTACGCCATTGACGCTACGAACCCGCATGAGATCGCGATCGGGGAGTGATTTGATTTGATCGATATAATCAACCATAGGGTCCATGACCCAAATATCCGCTTCTGTCACATCCGTGATTTGGCTTGCAGTGCGTCCCAGCAGCCCCATAAAGATAGAAACTTGCTGTGACATCAACAGCGTTGCGAACATAATGCCAAATATTAGTCCAAGATATTTAGCGGTGTCGCCGGTTAATATTTTAAGTGCAACGTTGCGCATATTGGATTCCTTCAGCGAACCATTCTTCGAACAATTTTTGCGATGGCAGGAGATAACATGATGCTTAAACTAAATGCGATAAGATAAGCAATGATGAAAGCATTCATCCAAATCGATAAATAATTTGAAACGAAGCCTATGTTTAGGTAGGTCATGATACCCGACATCACCAATGCCATGCTTCCCGACATCAATAGGCCAAAGATTAATTTCTCTTTTTTTTCTTTACTTAACATTCTTCTATCTCCATGGGCAAGCAACCATATTGTCAACCATGTATGACAATATAATCTGCAAACCCCATATCGTCAACTATGGTTGACGATATTTTTGATGAGAACTTTACAAATAGAGCATGTGTATATACGTGTAACTATTATTTCTAAGAGACACATTTGGGGAATTGAGCAAAATGACTCTCTCGCCTGAACGACCTATTATTGTCATTGACGATTGTCGCAGGTGCGAATGTTTTTGCTTTATATAGTGATGGCAAACTGTTGAATAAATTTAAAATGCAGGGTCATACGATAAGCGCTCCGGCTATTTCCGCCGATAGAGTTTATGTCAACAGTCAAGATGGTCTATACACATTTTTCTTGATTTAAAGCAACATACTTTAAACAGTGACTTGTCTGGCGGTGTTTCTTCTCCTGCTATCAGTAGTGATGGAACCATTTATGTCATCGACCGAAACAAACAACTTTGGGCTTTTGGCACGTAATTATTTCTACAAACCTCATGGTTACTATATTTTACCTTAAATATACTCCATTATTTACATCTTAAGTGCTTCCTGTCATATTTTTAGATAAGTACGTAGCCAAAAATAGTACGGCATCGGAAATAGCATCGGCCTCAATTCCAGAAGGTAGTAATTCCTGTTTATGGTAGTGTGCCAGAATCGTTTCAGGAATTTTATCCATCATCGCTGTCTTTACAATGGCGAGAGCAATTGCATTAACACGAATATTTGCCGCTAGTGCAAATGCTAAAGACTTTGTTAAACCAATGATCATTTTTCTACAATGGCTTTTCCAATTCCACCTTGCGCTCCTGTTACAAGCGCTGTTAATTTATCTTGCATGATTCCCCTACTATTAGCGAAAAATGAAATAAACCGCCCCTACCATACAAAAACTTGCCCATAGGAAATTTAAAGAGATTGGCTGACGCATATAATAAATAGCAAAAGGGATAAAAATAGATAAAGTAATCACCTCTTGCAAGATCTTCAGCTGCGCTAAGCTCAGCCCAGCTTCATTAAAACCAATACGATTAGCTGGCACTTGGAAAATATACTCAAAAAAGGCAATGCCCCAACTTGCCAAAATAGCGACCCACAATACTTTGTTATTTAGGTTTCTAAGGTGCGCATACCAAGCAAAAGTCATAAACACATTAGAAGCACCTAACAAAAGCAACGTTTTCATTAAATTCATCGGTTGTATCTTAAAAATAATAATTTGTCTCACAGGGTTAATATTATTGATAATACCGTAAGAAATATCCAGTCTTCGATTGTCACATCGTGGCAAAAATGCAATGAACAAAGTCTATATTACAGTAACAGGATATAAAGTAATCCCAGAACACTTAATACGTTGCATTACAATCTTTCCCTTTAAGAATGATGTAGGAACGCTATGGCGATTGATAACAGCTTTATTGAATTCTTAAAAACATGCGCGCAGCAACCTGATCTCAGTGAGTTTACGCCTGTGCAAAATCGTGAACGTTTTAAAGCGAATACCAACGTGGTCTACAGCGAAGCATTAGCTCGCATTAAAACAGAAGATAAAGAGATTAAAGCGAATGATCATGCCATTCCAATCAGACATTATTATTTATCTGAGAAAAAAGCCCCCTGCCTTATCTGGTTCCATGGTGGTGGTTTTGTCATGGGCAGTATTGCAGGTTACGATTTGATTTGTCGAAAAATAGCCAACGCGGCAAATATATCCGTCATCTCGGTTGATTATCGATTAGCACCTGAACATAAATTCCCTGCTGCCATTGAAGATGCTTATATGGTGGTACATGAGGTCATCCAAAATGCCGAACTATTCAATGTTGATAAAAACAACATTTATGTCGGCGGGGCGAGCGTTGGCGCGACGCTTGCCACTGTCACGTGCTTAATAATGCGAGATCAAGGACATACAGGAACTATCAAACATCAATTGTTAATGATGCCGGTTATCAACGATGATTTTTCTACCCATTCATATCAACTCTATGGTGAAAATTATTTTTTAACGAAAAAATCAATGCAATATTTTATGAATCATTATATAAACAATGAATCTGATTTATTAAATCCTTATTGTTTGCCAGGAAAAGCTAAAAATTTACAGAGCTTACCTCCTGCGATGATTGTAACCGCAGAATGTGACCCTTTGCGTGATGCAGGGGAGCAATATGCTACCCGATTGAAAAATGAAGGGAACCAAGTTGATTATTATAATTATCCTGGTTTATTTCATGGCTTCACCTCGATGATACCAAGTAATGCCTTTGCGGAAAAATCATTTGATAAAATCATCACTGATTTTGCTCGTGTGATTATAAAATGATAACACTAGTAATGTACCACCACTTGAGTTAATCCTTCTTGCACAAAATCTTCATTTAACCATTGTGCATCTTCTGGCGCCATCCTAACGCAACCATGGCTCGCATTATAATTTGGCACTGCATTGGAACCATGCAATGCATACCCCCCATGAAAAAACATACAATAAGGCATCGGTGCCCCGCCTCGTCCCACAGGATAAATAGTTGATTTGCAGTCTTCTCCCCCTTTTCTAAAAATGGTGAAAGTTCCTGTCACTGTTTTACATTCTCTACCGATATCGGGACAGTAATCTTTTCCACCTGAAACACGCCCTGAGCGAATAAGTTCACCCGTTCCATCATAAGCAACCCATGTCAATTTTTTCAAATCGACTTCGATGGTATCTGACAGGTTCGTATTGGTATTTTTATGACTATCTCTATTATTATCATTTTCTGCAGATACCTTACGTTTATTCATGTTCGTTTGGATATTGCTAACAGGATAAGCTACGACAGAATTGGGAGAAATTTGTTCGCAAATAAAAGCTCCCGATTTACAAAAATCTGGCAACTCGTTGGCTGAAACAGTGGAGGCTATTGAGGGTAAGCAAATTAACAGAGCTATACTTTTATTCATGAAAGAACCCTTTACAGCTTATATCTGTACAAGTTCTTAGACAAAGAATAAGAAGTTAGGTTCTGCGTTTTTTAATAATTACTTTTTCTTTTTTGGCTTAGGCAAGGGTAATTCTGCTGCGGAGATTCTAATAAGCTCTGTTAACCAATCTGCATCTTCCCATTGATCACCCGAAATAAGAAAATAAGCTTTTGCACCTGGATAAGGCACCCCCTCAGTAATGTTACCAATAAATTGCTTACCAACTGCAGTTGGCTTAACAAACAACTCATCATCGCAAACTAAGGCAACGACTTTACCGTCACAATAAACTGCATATTCACCAAACATTTTACGCGCAGAGACGACACCAGCTTGCGCTACCTGCTCAAGTAAATAGTCTATCGTACTTTTTTTAGTTGCCATTTAGTTCTCTTTACTTTTTTGTATGTACTTATGGCAACTGAGTAACCAAACCAATATTAACAATGTTGCTCATGGAATCTGTTTTATTGAATTGATATTGATTCAAGTAGCCTATTTCAATAGAAGTGTGTTTTGCTAAAGGAACGCCAAAACCGATAAATCCTCGATTTTGCGAAAGAGAACACTCAGAGACCCATAAGGGATGATTTAAATTAAAAAACAGTTCATCTGAAACAATAATTGAAATGGGGTGGACAGGGAATACAAAAGTTAATTTTTCTCGTAAACGATTTGCCCACTGAGGTGTAGCCTCCTGTTTGCGTTGTTCCAATCGGGTACGACTTTTTACATTAAAATGCGACCCTTTAATGATTTCCCAATTAAGTTGCTGCCAAATACGATATTCATCAACGAAGTCGCCACTACTTTGTTTGCTGATGACGCCACTGTTGCCAATATAGAATGTTAAAGGCTTGGCTATTTTATAGCCTAATCCTGCATGCACTACCGCTTGTTCAAACTTATATTCATTATCGATAAAACGCAATTGTGGTTGCAGATAAAATCTTACTTTTGATCCATTGAAAATACCGCCACTTATCTCATAACTAGTCCACAGTTTGGCATGCTCTTCAACAGCGAAAACACTTTGCGAAAATAATAGAAGAATAAAGGATAGAAGGTAAACAACTAATTTCTTATGTAACATCTTAATCAATATCTTATTATAAAAATTCTAAATTATTTTAAAGGGTTTATTTGGCAATGTCTTGTTTAAATTCATACTCTATGATCATAGAATTTAGTTAATAACTTGATATTAACTTTAAATAAGTTTTCAACCAAACTATGGATCTCTCATGAATAAAAATATTGTGATCTGCTGTGATGGAACCGGCAATAAATTCGGTCAATGCAATACTAATATTGTAAAAATTTCTCAAGCATGCCTTCACGACAATTCAGAATCAGCACTCATAAAACAAATTGTTTATTATGATCCTGGGGTTGGGACACTTAACCTACCCGGTGAGAGCTGGTATACCAAATTGAAAAGTGTGTGGTGTGGTTTAGGATTTGGCTATGGACTCAATCAAAATATTATTGATGCCTATGAATATTTAATGGAAAACTATCAACCAGACGATAAAGTGTTTTTATTTGGATTTAGCAGGGGTGCTTATACGGTGCGCGCCTTGGCAGGCATGATCTTTCGATTTGGTCTGTTGCGAAAAGGAAGCATCAATTTAATGCCCTATGTCTCAGATATGTATCACCGATTTAGGCAACATAAAAAAATTGATTCCACGATTGCCACAGAATTTAAACAATCGTTTAGTCAAGAATGCAAACCTCATTTTATCGGCGTTTTTGACACCGTTGCAGCAATGGGACACTTAAATAGAAGCAAAATTTTCTACGATGCGTCTTTAAATCATGATGTGAAATTTGGTTACCATGCTTTATCTATCGATGAAAAACGAGCCCCTTTTGCGCCTTTTTTATGGGATGAATCTAAAAAATCCATGGAACAAACGATTGAACAAGTTTGGTTTAGTGGGGATCATTGTAATATTGGCGCTGGTCATGAAGACTCCTCTTTATCCGATATTACGTTGCAATGGATGTTACAAAAAGCCTTTTCACAAGGCTTAGCATTAAAAGAAGGATGGCAACAAATACTCCATCCTAATCCTACGGGAAAATTGTATGATCTCTATAATTTTTTCTGGGGACTTGCGGGTATCTATCATGCGGGCTTCTTTGGCAGGAAACCAAGAAAAATTGATAATAATGCATTGATTCATCAGAGTGTGCAAGAAAGAATGGCTAAAGTATTAGGATATAAGCCCAAGCTTCCTGAAAAATATACGCTTATTTCTCTTTAAACGTTTATTCCAGACAAGCGGGTTTATCATTTTTGGGACTATTAACAAGCGTTGAAACGGCCCTTGCTTGAAAAAGTTTTGCCGGAAGCGCTTTGAATAATTTTGTTAGTTCCGGAGCCTCTGCTGTACTATCAAGCCACAGTGGCAATTTAGCATCATCGATGATCACCGGCATTCTGGAATGATATTTTTTAATAAAAGCATTAGGAGAGGTCGTTATAAAAGCAAAACCGATTTGCACCTCACCATTTTCTTTTTCACAGCGATCCCAAATTGCAGCTAACAGCAGCGGCTGATTATTTTTATATGAGATGTAAAAAGGTTGTTTATGACTCTCATCGCTTACTGTTTCTTCTTTCCATTCATAATAACCACTTGCAATAACCACACAGCGGTGTTCTTTAAACGCTTTGCGAAACATTGGCTTTTCTTGAACCGATTCGCTTCTTGCATTAATTAATTCTTTAAAATGATGATCTTTATTCCAAAAGGGCGAAAATCCCCAATGCATGAATTGGGGTATTTTATTTTCAGTGCATAAGACTAAACAATTTTGACTAGGAGAAATATTATAGCGCTGATGAAATTCCACAGGAACTTCAATATCGAAATAGTTTTCGATTTCTGATTTAGGATAAGTTAAGGCGAATCTTCCTGGCATAGTATAAAACATCATAAATAATGATGATTATAGCTCATGCCAATTTACTCATAATGGGTATACACGGTACCGATAAATGAAAGGAGCCTATAATGGCTCCTTTCATTCGCAATTACATTGTAGCCACTAATCTTCTATGTGACGCATCTATCTCATGTAAATGCTTGCAATGTGCATTTAATGCCGTATTGCGACTCCATTTCTGAAATAATGGTGTCCACTTTTTGCCAGAAGGTTCCCCATGTGATGATGAAGAACTTGCCACGACAGTGGGTTTATCTTGCATTTCCGTCGGAATTTGCTGCTTTTTCAGAAACTCAGAGAAACAAAGAGGAAAATCAGCGGCTTTTAATTGTTCAATAGTTTCCCTATCATAATGCTTCTCGACCAACGTCGGATCAAGGTTATAAAAATATCGAATAGTACCATACTCACCTGATGCTCTAATCGCTTTATGCTCATCTTGCGTCATTTTGAACTGCAAAGTGCCAATATCTAGTGTATCGCAATAAATCGTTGCGTGTTTATAAGGGCTTTGCTGAAAAAGTTTATCTTGGGCATTAATCATGGATTCAACGACAGCGATGGTCGTTTGAAGTGGTGTATCGACTGGCTTGGGTGGTGGTGTAACCCCTTTATCAAAGTATTTTATTTGATCGAAGGATTCTAATTTAACACTCAATACTTTAGGATTATAAACACCAGGTTGTTTTTCAAATACATCGGAAGGCAAATTCTTTTGAATGCCTCCATCAGCGTATTCACATCCTTTTATCTTCCAAGGCGTAAAATACCAAGGAAAACCCATTGAAGCACGAACCGCATCCGCAATAGGCACATCTTTATGTTGCGTATTGTAAGCAAAAGTTTCATTCATGCGCGTATTTAAATTACACGCTTGTACTGAAATATCTTTTAAATTTAAATCGGGTCTTGTTTTTCGCAGTTGATGCCAATCTTCAAAAGTCGCATTTTCGTTACCAGTTATCTCTTTGATGATTTTTTTAAATAGATGATAGAAACCATCACCGTCGAATAAGCCATTTTCTCTGATCATGGTGAGGGGTGATTCCAGTTTTCCTAAAAACCCACCGGTTGCGAGAGTTTCAAAATCAAGCTCGGTCAAAATGTCTTTCATGCGCTTAACATTCCAACCAGTTGCAAGCACAAGTGCGGTGATTGCACCTGCTGAAGCACCGGAGACCGCTTTAATATCTTTGAGTATTCCAAGCTTTTCTAATGCGCTTGCCATCCCTATATAGGCTTCACCCTTAGCACCGCCACCTTCAAGGGCAAGATATTTATAATCCGTCATATGCGCTCCTTTGCATCATCAATCTTAAATTTTATGCGTGATACAAAGGAGTATACCTTAGGCAAATTTAATGACCTATACTGTAAACTTACACAACTCAGGTACCAGGTCGCTATGCTAAAACAACTATTTCCGTATTGGAGAGTAACAGCGGGTTAAGAATATCGGGTAGATATCCTTGGTAAGATTCAATTGCGTGCAAACTGTCTTGCGCAAGGATTGAATTATCACTTAATACATCATTGAGCGAAATCGCTTTTTGTTTAACATCAAAAAACATCATTTCTCTTTCTGCGGTTGATTCCCAAGGAAACTCTAAGAGTCCAAATCCCTCAATATCCGGCATATTTCGTGCATAACTTAAAGTCACAACATTGCCATTTTCGCGCACCCCTAGTACGACGCCGGTATGACCAGAAAACCCTGCAGAATTTTCATGTTCAGGAGAATCAAATTTGCGAAAAGCAAAAATTTGCCCAGGTTGAATATCGAAGGGATCGTCAATAAAAAGAGGCTCTAAAACATCCATGGTTTTAACGTAATCACTCATTAACCATTCTGAATCAACATAACCTCGCTCGTCTTCGGGAAGCCCCATGCGATAGGTATAAAGCTCGTCAATCGTTGAAAAAGAGATTTCCGAATTCACTATTTTAGCAATCCAAGAAGAACAATCTTCTGGACCTAGCTCTTTACTATCTTGATATCTTAATTCATCACGGTAACCACCAAAGGCATAACCACTATGAATAAAAACCAAACCTTGAGGTGTGATTTCATCAGAAAAATAAAAACTAAAATTATCCGTAAATGCAGCTGAAACCTGGTTTAAATCGACACACTCTGGAATGGGTGTCAGATGCACAAGCGCTGATTGATCAATCCAATTGTTATAATCAGATAGTTGAATATCCTGAATTTGGCTCTCTTGGTCTAATAAGCTTAAGTGAACTTCTAAAATAGCGCCGCTTAAATAGGTTAATTGGCTATTGCCATAAATACTGTTCTCATCACCTAAGATAACCACGGATGGAGGCGTATTGTCATAACCTTCAGGTATATGCCCTTGCAAGATTTGGGTGAACGCATTTTCATCGAGAAGCAGTTGTTTAGCACCGGATAAAATGCTTTCCATCTTATTCGTTCTTAATGACCAGGTAAAATCATCTGATTCGGAATAAAATGTTAATGCCTTATTTAATTGTTGAATAAAAGCCGTATCTTGTTCAATACGCGTAATCGTTTGCGATTGAAGTGTAGCAATATCAATATGATTTTTAATATTACTGTATAAAATACTATTTTGTTGTAATAGTGTATTCTGTTCTTCGCTGACATTAGCGTAATAATGTTGCGCTTGCCAAAAAGCATTTTGAATATGACTTGAATGTTGATAAGCGTTATTTAAGATAAAATGTAATTCAACATCTTTAATATCTAGAAAGTTATCTATTTGACTCATGGCGTAATTTTCGCGGTTTTCCATCACACTCACTTCTTCTTTAGCAGATTTATCTAAAAATAATCCGGATTCAAAATACTAAAGAAGCTTTACCCTTTCAAGGGTATTTTTACCGACATAGACTTCCTACTATTTTTTCAGCTGTCTATTAAAGGTTTATGCTGATTCTTTCGATAAAACTATGTAGATACGCTAATTAATGGCTGAATAATTTAACAATGAGTTCATTAGATTCTTTTTTAGATAACATGGGTCTGTTCCATCACCAACGATGGATGTTAACCCTCAGCTTGATTCTCTTGGCAGCATTGCTGACACATTATCTTGAAATCAGACTTTACAATCGTTTTATTGAAAATGCTCGAAAAACCAAATATCTTTGGGACGATGCTATTTTATGGTCAATCCATAAACCTTTAGGGTGCATGATATGGTTATGGGCTTTTCATTTTACGATGCAGATAGTTCAATACCGAACCTCAATCCCATACTATTTTTTCGACTGGGCTAGTTCACTCTTTACACTAGGCTCTATTATTATATTCACATGGTTTCTCTTAAAATTAACCAGTTGTATTCGCGCTAAATTATATCTACGTACCGATTTTGATGATGCCTTACTAGATCTCACTTCTAGTCAAGCCTTAGCCCAAGCGATTCAAATTATTATTTTAGTCACCACAGGGTTAATTATCTTAAAATATTTCTTTAATCTGTCATTTACCGGGTTATGGGCCATCGGTGGCATTGGGTCATTTGTGATTGGTTGGGCAGCCAAAGACTTATTAGCTAATTTCTTTGGTGCCATCATGATCTATTTTGATAGGCCATTCTCAATCGGAGATTGGATCCGCTCACCTGATAGAGAAATTGAAGGCATTGTTGAATATATTGGCTGGCGTTTAACCAAAATACGCACTTTTGATAAACGACCACTTTATATTCCCAATTCATTATTTGCCACTATTTGTATTGAAAACGTTTCTCAAACCTCATATCAACGCATCAAAGAAAGTATTGCTATCAGTTTCAAAGATATCGATCAGGTAGAATCTATCATGAATGATATTAAAGAGATGTTAGCGCATCATGATGACGTTGATGCTTCAATGAATTGCAGTGTCAATTTAACTGGTATTAATAAGTCTTCTTCATTAAACATTTCTTTGGTATGTTTTGTCAAAATGGTTGATTGGATTACCTTTCTTGGCATAAAACAAAATATTATTCTGCAAGTGCTGAAAATTATTCATGAACATGGCGCAGAGCTTGATGTACCAATTAGCGTCTTAAAAATATCGGAAAATGATGAGCTCTTTCAAACAAGAACTCACGCGCCTTCACGCGATTAAGTAGCCTCTTGATAGACTGACTACTGTCTATTTATCATCTTGGCTTTTATTAATTTTTATCCGAATAAAATCAATAATTCTTTCACCTGAGGTCTGTATGTTGGACGTGCGTAAAAAATTATGGGTATTCGCATTTTTCAGTGTTGTAGGCATGGCTTTTAGCCCTTTTTCTTATGCTGCTAAAAAAGTAACTGAAGAAACAGCTAAAGAAATCCTATCAAGCACAACATCAGGCCTCATCAAAGAAGGTAATTTACCTGGATATAATCATCCTAATCAATATCTCACCGTACCAACGGTAAGCATTGCCGACAATATGGAACCTGTTATTTCTCATCCAGAACAATTAAAACAAGCTCAAGATAAATTAGCAGCCCTAGAAAAGAAAACGGGTAAAAAACCCAATATTATTGTTTTTCTGTTAGATGATGTGGGTTGGATGGACATGGGATTTAATGGTGGTGGTATTAGTGTGGGTAATCCTACACCAGATATCGATAGAATTGCCTCAGAAGGATTGATTCTAACCTCTGCCTATTCCCAGCCCAGTTGCTCACCAACACGAGCTACGATCATGACAGGGCAATATCCTATTCATCATGGCATTTTAGTACCACCGATGTATGGTCAACCTGGTGGCCTTGAAGGTCTTATTACCGTTGCCAAATTACTATCGGATCAAGGTTATACTACCCAAGCTATTGGTAAATGGCATATAGGAGAAAATGTCGGCTCTCAGCCACAAAATGTGGGTTTTGATGATTTTCGTGGTTTTCTCTCTGTATCGGATATGTATACCGAGTGGCGCGATCCACAGTTTAATCCGGAAATAGCTTTAAGCCCTGCTCGTACCGAATATATGAACAAATTACCATTTAATAAAGATGATGTTCATGCTGTCAAAGGTGGCAAAATTGAATCTGTTGCAACCATTACTACCGATTATATTAAAGATTTAGATCAGCGCTGGCTTGAATATGGCAAAGACTTTATTAAAAAATCAGCCAACAGCAAAAAGCCCTTTTTCCTTTATTATGGTACGCGAGGATGCCACTTCGATAGTTATCCTAATGCTTATTATCAAGGTCGCTCACCGGCTCGTACCACTTACAGTGATTGCATTGTCGAGATGAATGATGTTTTTGCATCTTTAGTAAAAGAGCTAGAAGAGACCAATCAACTTGATAACACTTTAATTATTTTTACTTCCGATAATGGCCCCGAAGCAGAAGTAGCTCCCCATGGTCGTACGGCTTTTCGAGGCGCTAAAGGCTCTACTTGGGAAGGTGGCGTGCGCGTCCCGACTTTTGCCTATTGGAAAGGAATGATAACACCTCGCAAATCGGAAGGGTTATTTGATTTATCCGATATTTTTAATACCGCACTTTCCCTTGCAGGAAAACCAGGAGCTGAATTAAGCAAATTAGTGCCGCACGATCGCTATGTCGATGGAATTGATCAAGTCTCCTTTTTATTAGCAGATAGCGGAGAATCCAATCGTCGTAGCATTCTCTATTTCTGGAATGACAAATTTGCAGGTGTGCGCCTTGATGAATTTAAATTGATGACATTAGTGCAATTACCCAATGCCATTAATCCAGATGGTCACAAAGGTGGCTTTAGCGGGACCATCTCGGAAACAGCAGGTTCTAACATGTATAATCTTTATACCAACCCCCAAGAAAATGATGGTATTGGCATTCGACATATCCCCATCGGTGTTCCATTACAAACAGAGATGCAACGCTACAATGAGGTTCTCAAAAAATATCCACCTCATATTCAAATTAAGCTTTAGATGATTTTCCTTCAGGGAAAAGGAAAGTGACGACAAAACGATAACCTATATCGCGAGGTCCGCTATCGGGATGATCGACCCAATAGCGGATCCCACCACCAAAACTCATTGCTTGCTTACCTATCTTGGTCGTTTTCGATATCATCGCATTAAGGGGTAGTGAAATATCCCCTTGATTCCAGTAATAAGTTGACTCAGAGTTCAAGGTATAAGTCCATGCGGTTTTGGTAGTATAAGCAATAAAGGGTTGCATAAACGTTTGATTCATAGAATCTCTACCACTACTTCCTCCCAGTGACCATAAATGATTCGTTAATGCACCTATGGTCCAACCACTTTCTGTCATTTTCAAAATGACTAAGGTGGGTCCTGCTGCCCATTTTCCCGTACCTAATAATTCTTGTGTTCCCGTCGGGATCTGAAGTGCCGGCCCTACCCCCCAAATAATGCCATTGGTTGGTTTCTTGGGTGAAAAGAACAAACTTTGTAATGTATCACTTAAGCCAAAGCGCTCCCCACTATAGGGAATAGGATTGGTTGCATCAATGACCGGCAAAATGGTTCGAGAGATCATCATCCAATCACAAGAAATCGAAATTGGGATAACGGGTTGAATATTAACGTAACTTTGCTGCCCACTACTTAGTGGGTTCATGTGATCGTTAAAATTATATTGCAATGGAAAATTAATTAAGTCGGCAACAGGATTGGTTAACTGTTTGGCAAGATCGGCATCATCAGCAAAACTAGTTTGGCTTATTAGTAACAAAGCCAAACTCCAGGTAACTATCCTTGTCATATTTCGCTTCATATCCCTGATCCTCTGACATCCATTTTAACACATTATACTAGCTCATCAGGCTAACGCAATAACGCTGGATGTTATGGCTTCTTTGATTTCGGCCTGGTTTCTTGTTGATTGTCTTTGGCTAGCTGTTCAAAATGGGCAATCTTATCAGCAACCGTTTTGGGTTTTGATTTTTGTTGTGCGATGGTCGCGGCATTAATAATTGCATGAGGCTTTGAATCCATGGTTGATGACCGAACAACCGATGTTGACGCCGTTGCGGTTGATGACGCTGCTGCGATGGGTTGTTGCCTAGGCGGTGCTTGAACTTCGTCTTTTTTGCTTTTTTCTTTTCCTTTACCCTTATCATCTTTCAGCAATACGGCTTTTTTCTGCTCTGGGATTTTAGCTAATAAACCCTCTAATATCGCGCTAAACTTTATGCTAATTTCTAATTTTTTCTCTTTAGCTTCTATTTCCTTTGCGCTCATCATACCTGCGTCTTTAAAAAAGCTTATATCATCTCGATCATTCAATTCTTGGTATCGGTTTTGTTTAAGAATGGAATCCATTTCAAGCCTAATTGTTGATAAATCATAATCACCTTCTTGAACTAATTCAGTTATTATTGTTTTGAAGGTATTCAACTTGCGTTCAAACGCTTCTGCATAGGTTGGATCTCGTTCAACATTGGTAAGACCGGTTGACAATCCTTGCAAATATTTACTTAATTCTTGAGGATTTTCACTTAGATCTTTTTCAGCAATCAGCAAATCAAGCTCTTGTTGAGCTTTATAAATTGGTGTAGTTGTATTTTCTTTTATTGAGTCGTGCTTGTCTGTTATCTGCGTAATGCGATCATCATTTTTTTTAATTTTACTCAGGATTTTTTTTAGTTCTTTTTTTTGAAAGACACTCAAAGCATTAAAGACTTGTTGATCTTCTGTAAACGCTGCCTTTCCCTTTTGCGCTTTTTGGACAATTCTATCTCTTTGTGCAATGAGTTTGGTTCTCTTTTTGTCGAAGGGTGCCAATTCTGCATCTCTAACACTGTCTATTTCTTTTTGCACATTCACCAAAAATGCTTCATAACGTCTTTTTTCTTGCTCTAATTCTTTTCGCGTAACCATGGTAGTTCCCCGTTATTTTGAGCCCCATATTAAATTAAGACGTCGCTAAAAAGAGAATAGTTCAGCAATCATAACTATTTGATTTTAAATGCTCATATTTGAGGTTGGGAAGTAACAAAAGAAGAGATTAGATCTGGATCATCTGACGTTTTTGCATATAAAAATAAATAACAATTGGCGAAAAAAACCAAATGATTTGTAACCACGTGGCAAGATACTGACAAGCCCAATCATAAAAAATATAGGAAATCGCCCCCATGATTAGCACAATTGTACGCAATGGAAGCTTGATGCATTTTGCAATAGTCTTACTCACGGGACCTGCATTACCTCGGTAAGCCGATTTCATCGGTATTCCCCAATAGGCAAGCCAAAGCAAATTGAGTCCTTGGCTAGCAAAAATGCTTTCCATATCGGCTCCCTTGGCATGCATCAAGGTGGCCTCAGGTAAGATAGCAATGCTGCATCCTAACAAAAAGCTCGCTAGCGCCAACCAAAGTGCGAGGTTAATCTGCTTATTATTGACTACCCAGACTAAACTTAAGCAGCCGACAAAACTGCTACCCATCACAAACATCCAACTCGTGTAATCGATGCAGCGGCTTTGCATGATCTGCACTAGCCCTTGCATGAATCCTAGCTGACTCGTTACTCCGGTATTTGCATAGTAGACAATGACGAGCAACAGTAATGCGGTGAAAGCCGAACCGAGTTTGACTGTCGCTCGGTTAAGCCAAGCACTGGAAACCAGCATGCCACCATATAAACCTGCCACAACAATATGGGGCCAGTGCCACATCCGCTCAGCAACGTCATAAATCAATGACAGAGCAATGCTATACCAAAAAACCTGACATAGAATAAAGAAGGCGCAAAACGGCATATCGTCGTCACTTTTTGCCTGAAATTTTCCCGGCAAAACGGTAACGTTCGAATTGTTGGAGGATAAGGGGAAGACGCTGCTTCCGCTCATGTGCAAGCCCTTAATAGATTGCATGGGACACATTCATTTACATCTTGATTGTAGGCATAATGAACTCAATTGCAATACTAAAGCGACCATCCGTCTAAATTATTTTCACCCCAGAAGGAGCTTGGCAATGTCACATGAAATTTTTATGCGCGCAGCAATTGAGGAAGCAAAAATCGGCATGCAAACCGGCGGTCTCCCCATTGGATCTGTCATCGTTCATCGCAACCAAATTTTGGGACGCGGCCATAACCAGCGTGTTCAAAAAGGAAGTCCTGTTCTGCACGGAGAAATGGATGCACTAGAAAATGCGAAACGACAGCCTGCGATCGTCTATCAAGAGAGTGTGCTCTATACCACGCTGTCACCTTGCCCTATGTGTAGCGGCGCTATTCTATTATATAAGATCCCAGTCGTTGTGATTGGCGAGAACAAAACCTTCATGGGAGAAGAAAATCTGCTGCGTTCTCGCGGTGTACAAGTGATTGTCTTGCAAGATGATGAAT
The DNA here is from genome assembly GCF_001431295.2 of Candidatus Berkiella aquae. NCBI lineage: Bacteria > Pseudomonadati > Pseudomonadota > Gammaproteobacteria > Candidatus Berkiellales > Candidatus Berkiellaceae > Candidatus Berkiella > Candidatus Berkiella aquae. The sequence continues at coordinate 2,844,571 of NZ_LKAJ02000001.1, forward strand.
GCTATCAGCTGATGCAGCAATTTATCGCTGCAAATCCGACATTATGGAATGAAGATATTGGCGTGAGAGGAGACCATGCTTAATCTATTTGGCGTACATCATCCTATCATTCAGGCACCGATGGCTGGTGTCTCAACGCCTAAGCTTGCTGCCGCGGTTTCCAACGCCGGTGGACTGGGTTCTATTAGTATTGGAGCGAGCACTCAAGAACAAGCTCGACAATTAATTGAAGAAACAAAGCAGCTAACCTCGCATCCCTTTAATGTGAACGTATTCTGTCATCCGACGCCTTCACATGATGTTGTGCGTGAGGCTGCCTGGCTTGCTGCTCTTGCGCCTTTCTTTGCTGAATGTCACACGACAGTGCCTACTGAGTTAAAAACGCCCTACCGGAGTTTCAGAGATGATGAACAAATCCTAGCATTGCTGCTTGCTTTAAAGCCTCCTATTGTGAGTTTTCATTTTGGTCTGCCCTCACGTGAATCTCTGAGTGCTCTGCAAGCTGCGGGTATTAAAACGATGGCAACGGCAACCAATGTCGATGAAGCAAAGCGCATTGAAGCCGCAGGCAATGATGCCATCGTTGCCCAAGGAATTGAAGCCGGCGGACATCGCGGTCAATTTGCAGTGAATCAGCATGACACGGCGCTAAGCACCGCAGTTCTGGTGAGTTTGCTTATTAAGCAAAGTCAGATCCCGGTGATTGCTGCTGGAGGCATCATGGATGGACAGGGTATTAAAGCAGCTTTGGCACTCGGTGCCATTGGTGTTCAGATGGGCACGGCTTTTATTCTTTGTCCAGAATCGGCTGCTAATGCGACTTATCGTGCGGCGTTAAAAAGCGAGCAGGCATATGACACACAACTTACTTCTCTAATTTCTGGTCGCCCTGCACGTGGTTTAGTGAATCGTTTGATGCTTGCTCATCACTTAGAAAATTTGGCTATCCCGGCTTATCCCATTGCTTACGATGCCGCAAAATCTTTACATGCCGCCGCGAGCGTTCAAGGGAACCATGATTTTGCTGTGCATTGGGCTGGACAAGGCGCCCCGCTTGCTCGCGAGCTCCCGGCTGCCCAACTCATCACCAAGTTACTTCAAGAATGTAACTAAACATAGGACACCCAAATTTATAAATAGTGATAAATAGGACACCCAAATCATTTTATGGATGTCCTTCTTTTTCCTTGGCATAGCAGTTAGTCACGCGACCTGTGTCGCAGACTGAGGTTTGGATGTCCTTTAGAGGGCGTTGAGTAGGCTACGCGGGCTTTTGTTTATGAGAGAGGGATTGATTCCCCCCCTTCGCATTGCATGCTTCGGCGGGCAAGCGCGCCTTCTCTGGGCTGCATCACTTTCTTGTCCGGCGTAGCCCTTAGGCAGAGCGGGATCACCAGATATAAAAAAACCCGCTGCGCGGGCTAATTGTCCGTCTACGAAGGCCCACAGCCTACTTCGCCGGACAGTCTTCTTAACAGAAAAATCAAAGATTGAGAATTTAATATTTTAATTGGCGTGCCGGGCGTAGTCACACGAAGTGTGACGAAGACTGGCGGAGAGAGAGGGATTCGAACCCTCGATGGGGTTTAAGCCCCATACTCCCTTAGCAGGGGAGCGCCTTCGGCCACTCGGCCATCTCTCCGTCAATGAGGGGCACATCATAACATTGTCAGGCGAGAAGGTTAAGCCTCTTGCAAAACAAACAAAGTTATTCAAGGAGATAACAAAAAAGGCGGATGCTGATGACATCCGCCTTCTTGAAATGGCAATGGGTTATGACCCCATTAGGAATTAGAAGAATCGTCTTTAGAAGGTTCTTTATGACCTGTGGCTTTTTCTTGCTGGATCCGTTGATAGATCTCTTCGCGATGCACCGAAATTTCTTTAGGGGCATTCACGCCAATACGCACCTGGTTACCTTTCACACCAAGCACAGTCACGGTGACATCATCACCTATCATCAACGTCTCACCCACTCGTCGAGTTAAAATGAGCATAGTGGTCAATCTCCTTTAATACACAAGACGTTATCCTCTTCACTCCTGCCGATGTACTGCATCAGCCCTCGCGTTGATTGACATCCTGATTTTGTTATTTTAATTCGCACTAAGCACGGAGCCTACGACGTTCAGCTTCCTCTTCGTAGGGGTCCTCATGCAGGCGAAACGCTTCATGCAGTGCCCGCACTCCCAACTCTAAATATTTTTCGTCCACCAACACCGATACTTTAATTTCGGAGGTGGCCACGAGTTGGATATTAATTCCTTCTGCGCCTAATACTTTAAACATAGTGCTAGCAATTCCAGCATGGGAACGCATACCAACACCTACTAACGACACCTTAGCAATTTTAGCATCACCTAATACGCCACCTGCGCCTAGTTCATCATTGACTTCGCGCAAAATGGCAAACGCTTGCTCATAGTCCCGACGATGAACCGTAAACGCAAAATCCGTATTACCATCGTCACCTAATATTTGTACGATCATATCGACTTCAATATTAGCGTCACTAATCGGGCCTAAAATTTGTCCAGCAATTCCAGGTTTATCGGGTACACCCCTAATAATCAATTTAGCTTCTTCACGACTAAATGCGATCCCGGAAACGATGGGTTGTTCCATACTTTTCTCATCAAATGTAATCAAAGTGCCTGAGCCCTCTTTAAACGTCGACAACACTCTTAATGGAACATTGTATTTTCCAGCAAATTCCACTGCACGAATTTGCAAAACTTGTGCCCCTAAACTTGATAATTCAAGCATTTCATCAAAAGTAACACGGGGCATTCGACGCGCATCACTTACCATTCGCGGATCCGTGGTATACACACCGTCGACATCGGTATAAATTTGGCATTCATCCGCTTTTAAGGCTGCGGCCAGCGCAACGGCCGTTGTATCAGAACCGCCTCGCCCAAGTGTTGTGGTATTCCCTGCCGCATCAATACCTTGAAAGCCAGCAACCACCACCACCATACCTTGCGCCAAATCAGCGCGAATTTTCTCGTCATCGATATGCTCAATTCGAGATTTGGTATGAACAGAATTGGTTCGAATGGCAACTTGTGCTCCGGTATACGATCTTGCAGGGCATCCCATACTGTGTAATGCCATGCAAAGGAGCGCTATCGAAACTTGTTCGCCCGTTGCCAATAAAACATCGAGTTCTCGCGGTGTTGGATTATCCATGATTTGATGAGCTAAATCATCTAGACGATCGGTTTCATGCCCCATTGCAGAAACAACCACAACCACAGAATGCCCTGCATTTTGCGTGGCTTTAATCTTTCGAGCCACATGCATCATACGTGAAATATCTGAGACTGAGGTTCCGCCGTATTTTTGAACTATTAAGCTCATTAGCTAATCCATTAAAACGTAGAATTCTAACATTTTTGATGCGTTATACATCAAAATCCCAATCCACTAAAGTTTTTCTTGCACCCATGTCGATACCGACGCAAGTGCTTTATCCAGGTGCTCGGGTGTTGTGCCTCCTGCTTGGGCCAGATCTGGGCGACCGCCCCCTTTGCCTCCAACTTGCAAAGCCACAAAATTCACGAGCTCTCCTGCCGAAACTTTATCTGTGCAATTATTAGTAACACCTACGATTAATTGCACCTTTCCATCATTTACGGCTGCTAACACTATAATCGCCCTTCCTAGCTTATTCTTGAGATCATCCATCAGCTCTCGCATGATTTTGGGCTCAGTATCGGATAAGCGCTTCACTAGGAGCTTAATATCTCCGAATGTGATGGCTTCACTGGTTAAATCCCCCCCATTGCCGCCGCTAGCCAATTTAGCTTTTAAGCGTTGAGTTTCCTTTTCCAGATCTCTTAATTTATCGAGTAATTGGGTTACTTTTTCTTCAACTTGAAGGCGGGTGCCTTTTAACATTGACGCTAAGTGTTGAATGCTTTTATCCGCTTGATTCAACCATTGCATAGCGCCATGCCCTGTTAATGCTTCAATTCGGCGCACTCCTGAGGCAATCCCCGTCTCAGCAATAATTTTAAACAGACCAATATCGCCTGTACGCCCCGCATGCGTGCCACCGCATAATTCCACGGAGTAGCCATTACCCATGTTAAGCACACGAACCTTATCGCCATATTTCTCACCAAATAAGGCCATCGCGCCTAATTTGACTGCTTCTTCTGGGGTCGTCTCGGTAATCGTGGCTTGGGTATTTTCCAGGATTTTCTCATTTACGCGATTTTCTACCGCTTGAATTTGTTCAGGCGTTAATGCTTCAAAATGCGCAAAATCAAAACGTAATCGATCGGGCGCAACGAGTGAGCCTTTTTGTAGTACATGATGACCCACTATTTCACGTAATGCGGCATGCAACAAATGCGTCGCAGAATGGTTTAATTTAGTGGCTTGTCGTAATTCGCTATTGACTACCGCCTTTGCCATCTCATCAATTGACAAGTTACCTTGTTGCAGATGGCCAATATGCACGATGGCATCGCCCGATTTTTGCGTATCTTCGACAATAAAAGTGCCTTTTGCACTTTGAATAATCCCCGTATCACCTACTTGCCCACCGGATTCTGCATAAAACGGGGTTTCTAAGAGTACAATACTTCCTTTATCACCGGCCTTTAAAGTAGTGACCGTTTCTTTACCTTTAAGCAAAGCAATGATTTTAGATTCACTTTCTGTTGCGTGATAACCCGTAAATTGGCTTTTTGCGTCCATTTTGATAGCGTCGTTATAATCAACATCAAATTGGCTTGCTGCACGAGCTCGCTCACGTTGCTTTTCCATTTCCATTTCAAAACCAGCAATATCAACTTGCAAGCCTCTTTCTCGTGCGATATCTGCGGTTAAATCAACTGGGAAACCATAAGTATCATAAAGTTTGAAAACCGTTTCACCACTAATCAATTGACCTTTCAGTAACTTGATATCTTGTTCAAGAATTTTTAAACCTTGATCTAAGGTTCGAGCAAATTGTTCTTCTTCTTTTAAAATGACTCGTTCAATTTGCGCTTGTTGCTTTTGAATATGAGGATAGGCATCGCCCATTTGTTGCACAAGCGGTGCAACCATTTTATTGAAGAAAGTCGTTTGTGCACCTAATAGATTTCCATGACGTAATGCACGGCGCATAATACGACGCAGAACATATCCTCGCCCTTCGTTAGAAGGCATCACCCCATCCGCAATTAAAAACGTGCAAGAACGAATATGATCGGCTAATACTCGCAATGATTTTTGCTGTTGCTCATTGGTTTTTTGCAGTTCAAGAATCGACATGGCCGATTGAATCAGCGCTTTGAATAAATCAATGTCATAGTTATTCGTTACGCCCTGCATGACCGCCGCAACTCGCTCCATCCCCATCCCCGTATCAACAGACGGTTTGGGCAAAGGCGTCATATTCCCCTTTGCATCACGATTAAATTGCATGAAGACTAAATTCCAAATCTCCACATAACGATCGCCTTCGGCATCAGGAGAACCCGGTGGGCCACCTGCAATCGAAGGGCCATGATCGTAGTAAATTTCTGTGCAGGGTCCACAAGGGCCAGTGTCACCCATTGACCAAAAATTGTCTTTTTCTCCACATCGAGAAAAGCGACTTTTATCCACTTTAATTTCGTTTAACCAAATATCTTCTGCTTCTTGATCTTGTTCATAAACAGTGACCCATAATTTTTTAGGATCAATCTTCAATTCTTGGGTGAGATATTCCCAGGCATATGCAATGGCTTCACGTTTAAAATAATCGCCAAAACTAAAATTGCCTAGCATTTCAAAGAAGGTATGGTGACGAGCGGTATATCCGACATTTTCTAAATCATTGTGTTTACCGCCTGCTCGAACACAGCACTGCGCGCTGGTAGCGGTCTGATAGGGACGTTTTTCTAGCCCCAAGAAAACCTCTTTAAATTGCACCATCCCCGCGTTGGTGAATAACAAGGTGTCATCGTTATGAGGTACTAACGAACTGCTTGGCACAATAGCGTGCCCTTTTTTTTCAAAGAAGCGCAAAAAGCTTTTTCTAAGTTCACCAACTTTCATATTTCACCTAATAAATTGAAATCGCAATCGGGAGGATATTAATTTTCTATGTTATCTTTTTGTGCACCGATGGCCATTTTTATTTGCGAAGACGTAAATCCACGTCGTTGCAAATATTGCGACTGCGCGATTCTTTGTTCGCGAGTTTTTGCTACAGCCAGACCAAAACGTTTAGCGCACGATAGAATGGCACTATTTTGCCACAATTCTTCTTGCCATTCTTCGTTAGATTGCCAACGATCGCGATCAATACCACGTTCTTTGAGTTCGGCACAAATTTTTAAAGGCCCAAACCCCCGAGAACGTCTAGAGCGGATATAGCTGCTAACAAATCGCTCTTCGCTAAGTAAGTTTTCTTTCTCCAATTCATCGAGAACAGGTCGGATATCTTTGCTTTGAAAACCACGTTGCTGCAGCTTACGCTGAAGTTCGTAACGAGAATGCTCACGGCGGGAAAGCAAGTAAATTGCCTTATCTTTGATTGTTTGCATAGGGTTTCACTGAGTTCTAGAGAAATTTTGTTACAGTCTTGGCTGCGATCAGCTGGTACGAAGTAAGGCGGACACAGAGGTCCGCCTCTACAAAGCACGAAAAAGATGTAGGGGACGGCCCCTGTGCCGTCCCAGCAACAAAACCAGGCTAATGCTGGGACTTAGGATATTAAAACTCTTCCTCTTCAAGTACACCGGATTCTATAACTCCCTTCGCTTTCGCTACTTTCACTTTAGCTTCTTCTTTCAATAAAGCGGAAGTGTTAATAGGCGCTTTTTGCCCATCTTGTGGCAATAACTGCTCACGAATTTTTGCTTCTAATTCTTCAGCAACCTTAGGATTATCTTGCAGATATTGCTTGGCGTTTTCTTTACCTTGACCAATTCGGTTACCCGCATAGCTATACCAAGCTCCGGATTTTTCAATTGCACCAATTTTAACGCCAAAATCGACGACTTCACCTAATCGTGAAATCCCTTCGCCATAAACAATTTCAAATTCAGCTTGTCTGAAAGGAGGAGATACTTTGTTTTTCACCACTTTTACGCGGGTTTCACTGCCGGTGACTTCATCGCCTTTTTTCACTGAACCGATACGACGAATATCGAGTCGAACAGATGAATAAAACTTCAACGCGTTACCGCCGGTTGTGGTTTCAGGACTACCAAACATAACGCCAATTTTCATTCGAATTTGGTTAATAAATATAGCGAGTGTATTAGAGCGCTTTAAATTACCGGTGAGTTTACGCAAAGCTTGTGACATTAAACGCGCTTGAAGGCCCACATGTTGATCGCCCATTTCACCTTCAATTTCTGCTTTTGGCGTAAGTGCAGCAACTGAGTCAATCACGATCATGTTCACGGCACCTGAACGCACCAACATATCAGCGATTTCTAATGCTTGTTCTCCCGTATCAGGTTGAGAAATAAGCAATTCATCTAATTTAACGCCGAGTTTTTCAGCATAAATGGGATCTAGGGCATGCTCAGCATCGATAAATGCAGCGACACCACCACTACGCTGGCATTCTGCAATCGCTTGCAATGTTAGCGTTGTTTTACCAGAAGATTCAGGACCATAGATTTCAACAATTCGTCCAAAAGGAAGACCGCCAACACCTAGAGCAATGTCTAAACCTAATGAGCCACTTGACACAACTTCAATATCAGAAATAGCCCCTTTGTCACCCAACCACATGACTGAGCCTTTGCCAAATTGACGATCAATTTGCGACAATGCTGCATTCAAGGCTTGTTTTTTGTTGTCGTCCACAAGACACCCCCAATTAAGAAATAAGAATAAGAAAATAACTAAAAGAAAAAGTGAATGTTGATATTATGGCACAGAACTTTCGTGAGCGATAATTTTTGTTACCATAATCATAGTGAACAAAAAGCCTTAATCTTGAAAGCATTTTTTGAGTAACAACTTAAATTAGAAATCCAAATGACAAAGAACAAAGAAAATGAACACACTCCGATGATGCAACAGTATCTTGGGATCAAATCACAGCACCCCAACCAACTGCTTTTTTATCGCATGGGCGATTTTTATGAACTCTTTTACGACGATGCAAAAAAAGCAGCGGCCTTATTAGATATTACGCTAACGGCACGTGGCCAATCTAATGGCCAAGGCATTCCCATGGCAGGTGTTCCTTTTCACGCAGCAGAAAATTATCTTGCCAGGCTCTTACGTCTTGGTGAGTCGGTTGTGATCTGCGAGCAAATTGGCGATCCTGCAACCAGTAAAGGCCCCGTCGAGCGACAAGTCACTCGAATTCTGACACCTGGAACGGTAACGGATGAAGCTTTACAAGATGCCAAACAAGATAATCTTTTAGTGGCTGTTTCACATGAGAAAAATCATTTTGGCATTGCCAGCTTAGATTTAAGTAGTGGACGTTTTATTTTACAAGAAGTGGCAACCCTCAATGCGTTACAAAATGAATTAGAACGCTTAAAGCCTGCCGAATTATTATTAGCAGAAAACTTTCCTTATACGCAAATATGGGATCATAAAATACTCATTCGCAAACGTCCTTTATGGGATTTTGATCATGCAACGGCTTACCGCCAGCTATGCTTACAATTAAAAACCAAAAACTTACAAGCCTTTCAATGTGAATCACTGAAACTTGCCATTATTGCAGCGGGCTGTTTATTACGTTACACCCATGAAACACAACGTACCGCTTTACCACATATTCATCGTATTTTGGTGGAACAAGCCAATGATTTTGTACAACTCGATAGTCATACTTTAACAAATCTTGAATTATTAACGAATTTACAAGGTTCTCGCGAATATACTTTACTCTCTATTTTGGACAATACCACAACTCCGATGGGTAGCCGTTTATTGGCAAGATGGATAGCAAGGCCCTTACAAGCAAGAGCGCCTCTTCAAGAACGTCAAGCAACTATCCATGCGCTACATCATAGTGCCTTAGAATCGCTTCAGGACATGTTAAAAAATGTGGGCGATATGGAGCGTATTTTAGCCCGGGTTGCTTTACAAACGGCAAGGCCTCGAGATTTAGTTAAGCTACAACAAGCCTTAGCAACCGTGCCAAAAATTAAATCTTTATTACAAAAAGCAGAGGCCATTAATAAAGAAAAACTCGCTAGATTACAAGCATTGCCTGCTTTATGTACACGGCTCAAAAATGCCATTGTTGAAAACCCTCCTCAAGTGATCCGCGACGGTGGCGTCATTGCTAAAGGGTATGATGAAGTTCTTGATGAATTACGAGGATTAAGTGAGAACGCTGATAGTTATTTACAAAAACTAGAAAAAAAAGAGCAAGCTCGCACCAAATTAAGTACCTTGAAAGTGGGATTTAATCGCGTTCATGGTTTTTATATCGAAATTAGTCGCCAACAAGCAGCATCGGCTCCTAAAGATTATGTGCGCAGACAAACGCTTAAAAATGTCGAGCGTTATATCACGCCTGAATTAAAAATCTATGAAGAAAAAGTATTAAGCAGCCAAGAAAAAGCCCTCGCTCGCGAAAAACAACTGTACGAAGCTTTATTGAAAACCCTTTTGGTTGATCTCAATACCATGCAAGAAACAGCTGTCATTTTAGCCGAAGTGGATGTGTTGGCGAATTTAGCAGAAAGAGCGAAAACGTTTAATTACCAATGCCCTACTTTAAGCGATGAGCCTGGTATTGATATCAAACAAGGGCGACATCCTGTCGTTGAACAAGTCATAAAAGAGCCGTTTATTGCTAATGATGTGCTATTGAATGAACAGCAAACCATGCTCTTGATTACAGGTCCCAATATGGGAGGCAAATCGACCTATATGCGCCAAACCGCATTAATTGTTTTGATGGCTCATATGGGGAGCTTCGTTCCGGCAGAAAGTGCCATCATTGGCCCCATTGATCGCATATTCACTCGTGTCGGAGCCAGTGATAATCTCGCTAAAGGCCAGTCAACTTTTATGGTTGAAATGACAGAAACTGCCAATATTTTGCATTATGCCACTCCGCAAAGTCTTGTCATCATCGATGAGATTGGGCGCGGCACTAGCACCTTTGATGGATTAGCACTCGCTTATGCTTGTGCAGATGATTTATGCCAACGTCTCAAAAGCTTAACGCTGTTCTCAACCCATTATTTCGAGTTAACAGAATTAACCGAACGCGCGAATCAAGTTAAAAATATCCACTTAGATGCCAAAGAATATGATGATGAATTGGTATTTTTACATGCCGTGGAACAAGGTCCGGCCAATAAAAGCTATGGACTGCAAGTGGCAAAATTAGCGGGTTTGCCGAAAAGTGTTTTAACCACTGCAGCAAAAATATTAAGCCAATTAGAACAAAAACAATCTTTGGTTAAAGCCCCGGTAAAAAAATCTAAACCTTTGAAAACCCCCAATGTGTTACACCAAGCTTTGGCTGATTTAACGCCCGATGAGTATTCACCTAAAGAAGCGTTACAGAAATTATATGAGTTAAAAGCTTTAGTTGAGGAAGTGGATGCTTAGAAATTCAAACAGGGAAGAGATTCTCGAACCAGTTTGAATTTAGGCAAGGCGGCAAATGAATGAAGCTCCAGGAGTGCACACATAGTGCATGACTGGACTGAATGAATGCAGCCAACACAGTATAAATTCAAACTGGGAAGAGAAAAGGCGGGTATTACCCGCCTTGGGGATGCCTTAGTGCGGCGCTGACATGGAAGAGGTTCCGGTGTCGCTGCCGCCTTGTGGCGCTTGAGGCGCGGGAGCCGCATGCTCATGTGCCTGTGTTGCTTGGGTTTTTGCTTCAAATAAAATCTTGAAAAGATCCAACGATTTACCATTGACCTTCAATTGACTATCTTTGAATTCAAAATCCATGGTCAATAACTCATTCTTAGTAACCCATAATCCTTCTTGGATTTGTTTATTAATCAATTCATCTGCTTGCGTATTCACTTGCTCCGTTGTTTCCTGATTCCGAGCAACTGCTAATAACCTATGCAGTAACGCTCTGGGAAGGAATATATTCCCTTTCGCAACAATCGATTGAACAATTTTTTGAGTATTTTGCATGTCATAGGCTTCAGGTCCTCCTACTTCCACGCTTAATGCCGATTTAAATTGTCCCTCTGGTGTTCCAATGCTGAAATCATCTATCACTAACACGGGCCGTGCTTTGAGGAAATCAGGCACTAGCTCAAAAAGTTGCTGAGCATATTTAACCTGCTCTGCTTCCGGTGCTTTTTGCAGATCTTTTGAAATTTCAATAAATCGCTTCATCACTACAGGTGAAATATTTTTGACTGAACCGCTGTAATTAACGGGACCATATTTTTGATCGTCAAAATCAATATGTTCGATACGGATAGTACCCGAAGATTCAATCATATTATTTTCAAGATCATTGACACCGCTTGCTGCTAATCCTGTTATAACAAATTTTGTTTTTTTCGCTTTGTCGCCTTGGAATTTTTGTAAATCCAGCTTTAAGTTTCCTAACCACAATCCTTCTGGCGTTTTAAAGCGGTCTGTTTTTATGACTAAATCTTCTCCGATGAAGCGACTATCTGTCAGATAGGCATCAAACCCTGGCATTAACAAATTACCTTGAAAGCGCTTCAAATCACGACTTAGCTCCCAGTCACCTGTTACGCCTTTCCATAGAAAATGTTCTTGATCCGCTTCTTGGATTTTTAATTCTTTGCCAACAATTTTGGCTTTGGTTGCGCCATCAATTTTGATTTCGCTATCCATTGTAACCAGTTCGGTTTCGCCCACAACCGCCATGAGTTGTTTCTTAGCTTCTTCGGTGGGTGCCAAAACAGAATGAATGGTCGCTAAAGCAAAGGTCCAATCTGCATAATTACCGTCTTTTAATTGTACAAATGGTCCATGTCGAATGTCGTGAACAATCATGATGCTGATATCTTTGCTTGCAATATCGCCACTGACTTTATGTTGTTGGGCTTGTAAATTTAGCTTCTCAACGACATCTCCCTGAAATGTCACGCGGGTTTTTGCGTGAGATTTGCGCCAGCCTCGGTCGTATTCCACTACTGAAATCGTCATGGAATCTAATTCCGAAGTTGCCTGCACGATATCTTTAAATTTATTTTCGACGATAAAGCCTGCCAAATAGGGAGCGGCCCCGAGAATAATTGCAATCAGAAGAATGTAGATACCAATTTTACGTTTCATGAAGATTCTCACATTTAGTGATGTTTAAAACTTAACGGCGACTTAGCACATTTACTTGCGCCAAACTTAAACATTATGGCGCAAAAAGCTAAACTACGCACCGTTGCTGTATGTAATGGAGGTCGTCAAGCTTCAAATGCGAAGAGTATGTACTCAAACCAAATTGAATTGAGGCAAGGCGGCAAATGAGAGAAGTCCCAGGAGTGCACATTTAGTGCATGACTGGGATGAATGAAAGCAGCCAACACAGCATCAATTCAATTTGGGCAGAGTATATGCACCCAGTTTTTACTTAGCTTGACGCTTACTATACTTCGAGGGATAGTTTACTTATATACAGCATCGTTTTGGGGGAAAAAATGAGCACTTTGCTTTGGGCTATTTTATGGTTAGGTGGCTTAATCGGATTGGCATATAGCCGAGCATCGCTGATCGTGGCAACGGGCGCTATTGGCGCAGGCTTGTTAGTGACAACGATCTTCTCTTCATTAGGATGGTTTTCCCTCTGCCTGTTGTGGGTACTTTTTGGCGGTTTAGCTTTCATACTAAATAGCGATGAGCAACGTAAACGGTTTATTACCAATCCCGTTTTCGATAGCTTAAGTAAAACACTCCCCGCCCTTTCAGAAACTGAGCGCGTTGCTTTAGAAGCGGGCACCGTCGGTTGGGAAGGAGAATTATTCAGCGGTCGACCACAATGGGAAAAATTATTAACCATCCCAACCCCTAGATTGAGCGAAGAAGAAGAAGCTTTTTTAAATGGCCCTGCGAAACAGCTTTGCGAAATGGCCAATGACTGGGAAATCACGCATACCTTAAATGATTTGCCTGAAAAAATTTGGCAATTCTTAATCGATAATGGCTTCTTTGCCTTAGTTATCCCTAAAAAATATGGCGGTAAAGGTTTTTCCGAATTCGCGCATTCAGAAATTTTAACGATGCTGGCAGGACGAAGCCTCACCTTAGCTTCTACTGTTGCTGTCCCCAATTCTTTAGGCCCCGCAGAATTGTTGTTACGTTATGGTACAAAAGTACAAGCAGACTATTATTTACCTCGTCTGGCTAGCGGTAAAGAAATCCCCTGTTTTGCTTTAACTGCGCCAGAAGCAGGCTCTGATGCCGGTGCGATCCCTGATACGGGTATCATTTGCAAAGGACAATTTGAAGGCAAAGAAATCATCGGTATTAAACTTAACTGGAATAAGCGTTATATCACGCTGGCACCTATTGCAACCTTGTTAGGGCTGGCCTTCAAACTCTACGATCCAGATGAGCTTTTAGGACATAAAAAAGAACTTGGCATTACCTGTGCCCTCATCCCAACCAATACCAAAGGAGTCACCACAGGTCGACGTCATTTACCGAGCAATATCCCATTTCAAAATGGTCCCACTCAAGGAAAAGACGTTTTTATTCCTTTAGATTGGATCATTGGTGGCCCTAACATGGCCGGACAAGGTTGGCGCATGTTGGTTGAATGTTTATCAACGGGCCGCGCTATCTCACTGCCCTCTTCTAGCTCAGGTGGTGCAAGAGGCGCGGTTTTAACTTGTGGCGCCTATAGTCGAATTCGCCGTCAATTCCATACCAGTATTTCCAATTTCGAAGGGATACAGGAAGTGCTCGCCAGAATTGGGGGATTTACGTATCTTTCAGAAGCTGTCCGTCATTTAACCGTTGCCATGGTGGATGCTGGTGAAAAACCATCAGTCCCTGGCGCTATCTCAAAATACCATGTAACCGAATTGGGCCGAAAAATTGCGAATGATGCAATGGATCTACACGGTGGCAAAGGGATCATGATGGGCCCCAATAACTACCTATGCCGCGCATATCAAGGGGTTCCTATTGGCATAACGGTTGAAGGTGCCAACATTCTCACTCGTAACATGATCATTTTCGGGCAAGGTGCTATCCGCTGCCATCCTTATGTTTTAAAAGAGATGCATGCCATGCAACATCACAATGTGCAAGAATTTGAACATTATATGGGGCAACACATTAGTTTTACCTTATCAAACGCCGCACATGCGTTATTTCACGGTTTAACCTTTGCGCATTTTGCTAATAGCCCAACCACCAATGGCATGAAACGTTACTACCAACAACTTGGGCGTGCAAGCAGCGCATTCGCACTGGTTGCTGATAGTGCCATGGCATTATTAGGCGGAAAATTAAAATTCAAAGAATCCATTTCTAGCCGTTTAGGTGATCTGCTATCGATGATGTATTTGATATCTGCAGTTTTAAAGCGATATCAAGATCAAGGCTCTCAAGCCGCTGATCTACCGCTTGTGCGTTGGTCATTAGATTACTGTCTAGCCCAATACTGGCAAGCCATGAATGAACTACTGCGTAATTTTCCTAATCGCGCTGTTGCTTTGGGTTTACGCGTACTGGTTATGCCATTTGGAGTTCCTTGCCATTATCCTAAAGATAAATTGAATCGTGAAATTACAGAATTGTTGACAACCCAAAGCGAGACTCGTGCTCGTTTACTAGAAGGTGTGTTTATTTCAAACAATCCCAAAGATCCGATTCGAGTATTATCTTCCGCATTTGAAGCAATCATTGCTAACGCAACGTTAATTAAACAGGTATTTGATGCCAGCAAAAATCATGATGCGCATGGCACCTTAGCGCAAAGCATCGAATTTGCATTAGCATCGAAAATCATCACGGAAGAAGAAGCACAAACGTTGTATCGTGTTGATGAACTGTATCAATTGGTTATCAATGTTGATGATTTTTCTCCAGAAGAATTAGGCGCAAAAACATCGATTCATTCTTCAAAGGAAGCAAGTAGCACAACACCTCCCTCCTTTAAAGAACATCAGGATACGACACCTCATCGCTTGAACTAAACGTTAGGTTGTTGTCCCTGATTGGGCGCTTCTGAAAGAGGCGCCTGCGCCGATGCCTCTTTCGATATTTCTGCCGGCAATGGCGCCGCTTGCGATGTAGCTTCCTCTACAGACTCTGCAGGAGGGTCAGGAGGTTCCACTTTCTCAGCCACCGTCTCTTGTGTACTTTCAGCAAGTACCACTTGCTCAGATGAGGCAGGTGATAGTGTCGCAGCTTGCGCCGATTCTTGTACATCCTGCGTTGCTTCTTCGGGCATTGCTTTTGTTTTCACGGGTATCCGCGCTTTTAGCGCTTTCGCTTGGTTCTTTATGACTTGCATCATATTTTGCATGGCTTGATAAGCACTGACGAATTTCCTTTTTTGGAAAACCCACAGTAAGGCCCCAACTAACGCAATGAATAGCACAATAAAAACAATTAAAATACCTAATACCCATTGACGTAATGGTGATGGTTTGGGTGGAGGCACTGCTTTCTTCAATTTTTCAATTCTTGCCTTTTTCGCCTCAAGCGCTTGCTCTGCCGCTTTATCTTTTAATTCTTGCGCCCTTATTTTATCAGCAAAGGTTTGTGGCTTGGTATTCATTATTGGTTCCCAAGCTTTCAATAAAAATTGGGCATCACTAGGATAATTGCGCAATGGCATGACTTCTTTCGGCAAATCTTGATTTACCACAAATAATAAGTTTTCTCGCATTCTTTCTGGTGAAAAGAAAAATAAACTGCCTAATTGCGCATCCTGATTCTCTTGCCAAAACATTTTCCATTTTTCTTCCCAAGAGGTTTTGGCATCCATGATGTTTTTTTGAAACATTTCAAAAATATCAACTTCAGGGAAAGTAATATTCACTAATCGTTTATCAATCGTGTAAGCATTTAATAATAAATTAACTTTGTGGGAAGCATCCGATATCGGCGCATAAAGTTGCCATTTTTTATCATCAATTTTTCGTAAAATAGTACTGGTCAGCTCGCCATCTCTGCCAGTAAACAAGGCATGAAAGCGGCAAGTGCCTTCATCTATTACGTTACTTTGCAAAGTAACGGAGATCAACAACTCATCTGAATCAGGTACGATAGTTGTGCTAATCGTTGCTGGATAATCATAGAGATAGAACTGTTGTTCTAGTTGGCGTTGAAATAATAATCCTGACGCTTGAATAACCAAGCGATAAACCCCCGGTAAGGTTTGTAAGGTATAATCATAACGAAAAACGCTTGATGACTTGGTACCTTCCAGAAAAATCTTATACTTTTCCAACGTGGCCACATTATGTAATGTGGCTGTAAATTGTATTTCATCTAATATTTGTTTGGAAGTAACGCGTTGATTATCATCTGTTAAATAGGCGCTAATTGATAAAGTTTCACCACGGAACAAATTATTGGGAAAATCCGGCGTAATCATTTTCAAGGTTGAATCAATAATGACTTTAGGAGGCGCCAACATACTGCCTTTGATTTCCCACTGGCCAATCGCAGGATGTTGAATCGTGATGCCATAAAGGTTATCTATTTGCTGCCAGCTAACCCCGGCCCCGTTTTGTAAAGGGAGCACTTCCATGCCTGCAGGGCCGAGGATTTTCACTGATTGAATGTTCTTTGTGCTAATCATAATTTGCAGCGATTGAATTTTTTGATCGACAACAAAACGATTATCGTAAACGGGTAAACTCGTTTCCTGATCCAAAGAGGCGACTAGGGGGTTTGATGCATTGTCTGTGTCGGCAAAAGCCATCATTGATATTATCCATAATGAGCTTATTAACAGCATCATCGTTAACTGTTTTCCCAAGCTCTTCATGGCTCCCTTCGCCCTCTAAATCCTATTGTGTTACCTAACAATATAGAATAGCGCACTTAAAGACCAAGATGTTGAGGTAACTGATTTAAACAACAGGATTTAACTATAGGACACCCTCTTTTTGCTCCTCTTCTCTTACGTGCCTTTAGAGACAAGATATGCTTATAATGATGTCATTTACCGATACAGTGCTGCCAACAATGAATACCGAAGCTACCTTAAGCAGACCCCTAACCAGCATCGCATTAAAAGGTGGCATGTTTACGCTCACTTCTATCCTTTTGTTAGATACGGATCTTGAAAATTTATCCGAGCAGTTAGACGATAAAATTAATCAAGCACCCAATTTTTTCTTGCATGCACCAATCATTATTGATGTGAGTCGCTTGCGACAACAAGGTGAAGTGCTGAGTTTCCCAGCTCTCATCGCAATGATGCGCGCAAAGAAGCTGATACCGATAGGCGTTAGAGGGGCCGCTAAATCGATTAAGGAAGCCGCTATTGCTGCCGGGCTTGCTCTCTTCCCTGAAGAAAAAGTTGTGGCTAAAAAGCAGCCTGTTGTCGAAAATAAACCACAAGAGACACTTACCACCGCTCCCGTTACGATACGTGCTGAGCCTTTAGGTAATTCTCCGACTCGTGTTATCACGCAACCTATCCGCTCTGGTCAGCAACTGTATGTTCCAGGTGGTGATTTAATTATTCTTGCCGCAGTCAGTCACGGCGCAGAAGTACTTGCTGATGGAAATATTCATGTTCATGGACCGCTACGCGGTCGGGCGCTCGCTGGCGTGATGGGCGATCAAGAAGCCATGATCTATTGCAAAAGTTTAGAAGCTGAACTTGTTTCTATCGCAGGACAATACCGGATTTGTGACGACCTAAAAGACACTTGTTGGAAACAAGCGACCTGCATCCAGCTGGATCAAGGCCGCTTGAACATTCGCTCTATTTAGGTTAAACACTGTAACTATTGCAGTAATGTTTTTCTTCAGAGGAACTCAAGCCTTGAAAAATTCAACCTCCAAAGTCATTGTAATTACCTCAGGGAAAGGTGGGGTCGGCAAAACAACCACTAGCGCAGCTATCAGTGCAGGTCTTGCCAATATGGGTTATAAAACCGCCGTTATCGATTTTGATATTGGCTTGCGTAATCTTGATCTCATCATGGGCTGTGAACGTCGCGTTGTATATGATTTTGTTAACGTTATCAATGGTGATGCTAACTTGACCCAAGCGCTCATCAAAGACAAACGTATTGAAAATTTATACATTCTGCCAGCATCACAAACACGTGACAAAGATGCGCTTTCCAAGGAAGGGGTCGCTAAAGTTATCGAAGAACTCAAAAAAGAATTTGATTTCATCGTTTGCGATTCTCCTGCCGGTATCGAAAAAGGTGCGCTCATGGCCCTTTACTTTGCCGATGAAGCGATTGTTGTTACAAACCCAGAAGTTTCCTCAGTACGCGATTCTGATCGCATCCTCGGCGTTTTAGCAAGTAAATCTAAAAGAGCCGAAGACAAGGAATCACCCATTAGAGAACATCTCTTAATCACCCGATATTCAGAACCTCGTGTAAAACGAGGAGAGATGTTATCGGTTGATGATGTGTTGGAAATTCTTTCCGTACCTTTACTGGGGGTTATTCCTGAGTCACCCGCAGTTCTTACCTCTTCTAACCGTGGTGTACCTGTTACTTTAGATACAGAAAGTGACGCACGATTAGCATATGAACAGGCAGTAAAACGTTTGCTGGGCGAAAAAATTCCCTTTGATTCCTCAGCAAAAAATTGGACACAGAAAATATGGGATAAACTTGCGCTGTTTCGGAGCCCGGCATGAAGATTATCAATTTTCTACGCTTTTTAACGCAAAAAAGGACGCCTGCATCTGTCGCTAAAGAACGTTTACAAATCATTGTTTCACATGAGAGTAACCGTAAAACTGGCACAGATATTATTAAGCAGTTACAAAAAGAGCTGATTGAAGTGATCAGCAAATATATTAAGGTTGATCAAGAACAAATTAAAGTACAGTTAGAACGAAGTGGAGATTATTCTGTGCTTGAATTGAATGTGACCTTGCCTGAAGGTGCAGCACTTGCACACGAGGAAGAAAAAACCGCCTTTTAAGCCTGATTTACTCAAAAGGCCGGCATCTGTACCGGCCTTTTTTTGGCTACTTCGAATGTTTTTTGTTCTCTTCTTCTCGTAATGCTCGACGCAAAATTTTACCCACATTGGTTTTAGGCAGTTCCGTTCTAAATTCAATTTCTCTTGGAACTTTATAACCGGTTAAATCTTTACGGCAATAGGCAATCACTTGTTCAGCCGTTAATGCAGGATCGGTTGAGACAATAAAAGCTTTAACAATTTCTCCGTGTTCATCATTTTTAACACCGATAACCGCAACTTCTTTCACGCCTTTTATCCCAGCGATAACGTCTTCAACTTCATTAGGATAAACATTAAATCCTGACACAATGATGATATCTTTTTTACGATCGACGATTCGTACAAAACCATGCTCATCGACTGTAGCAACGTCCCCTGTATGGAGCCAGCCATCACTGCTAATGACTTCCGCTGTTTTATCAGGTTGATTCCAATACCCCTTCATCACTTGAGGCCCTTGCACACAAAGCTCGCCTGGATCACCCAATGGGAGTTCTTGATTGTTATCGTCGACAATTTTGATGTTCGTTGAAGAAATAGGTAATCCAATAGAGCCATTATAATTTTTTAAGCTCATTGGGTTGATGGTAACTGCAGGACAAGTTTCCGTTAAACCATAAGCTTCAATTAAAGCAACCCCTGTTACTTCCTTCCAATGCTCTGCGACGGCCCTTTGCACTGCCATGCCTCCCCCAAGGGTAAACATAAATTTTGAAAAATCTAATTTTAAGAATTCTTCATTGTGTAACAGCGCATTAAATAACGTATTGACGCCCGTCATAATCGCAAACGTTTGGCGTTTTAATTCTTTAACAAACCCAGGAATATCACGCGGATTGGTGATGAGAATATTGGTGATTCCTGCCCTTAAGAAAACCAAGCAATTCGCCGTGAGTGAAAAAATATGATAAAGCGGCAACGCCGTAATAATGCCACCTTCAATTTTTTTATTTTCGATAAAAGGTTCAATCCAAGCAGATGCTTGTAGAACGTTTGACACCATATTACGGTGAGTTAACATCGCGCCTTTAACACCACCTGTGGTTCCACCGGTATATTGTAAAAATGCTAAATCATCTCCTGTCATCGTAACGGGTTGGAATGCATTTTTATTCTTATGACTTATCACATCTTTGAAAGAGTACGCATGGGGAATATGCCAAGCTGGCACCATTTTTTTGACGTGTTTAACGACCGCATTAACAATACAACCTTTAATACACCCAAGCAAGTCACCAAGCTCAGTAACAACAACATGTTCCACCTGAGAATCTTCTAGCGCTTGCTCTAGTACATGCGCAAAATTCGCCAAAACAACAATACATTTTGCGCCAGAATCTTGTAGCACACGTCGTAGTTCACGGGGTGTATAAAGTGGATTGACGTTAACGACGGTTAATCCTGCACGCAGCGTCCCAAATAATGCCACCGGGTACTGCATAACATTAGGCATCATAATCGCAACACGCTCACCTTTAGCAAGATGACATGTTTTTTGTAAAAAACCAGCGAAGGCCTGACTTTTATGATCAATCTCTTCGTAGGTCAGCGCGACTCCCATATTGGAGTAACATGCCCTATCTTTAAATTTCTGAAAACTTTCCTCAGCCAAAGCAACCAGCGAGGGATACTGATCGGGATTAATAAACTCTGGAACACCAGAGTCATAGCTTTTTAACCAAATCTTTTCCACAATGATCCTTATGAAGCAATTCCTGCATCTTTTCTCTTGCTATCAACGATAGCAAATATTCTATTTGTTGGTAAATAAACTAATAATATATATTAAGATAGTAAGCTTATTAAACAATGTGAGTGAAATATCTTTTCTTAGTGTACTTTCTTTTTAATTGCTGAATACTATTTTAATTATCACTCCCTGTTTTTTTCAGCATTTATAAAAACAGGGTTACATAATCGCCTCATTTCACGTTCATTTTTTACCATAAGAAAAAATATTACATATTGCATGCGTTATTTCTTTATTTTAGAATCGCGAACTCATTCATGTCTCACATGAAATAAAAATCTCCTATAAAAAAATTGGATGTAGTATGAAAACCAATAAAATTTCCCTCGTTTTACTTTCAACACTTTCACTTTGCGCGATAGATGCTATTGCTAATCCTTATGTTAGCGGTCAATTTGGCGTATACGGCACCCGCGATAGTAACAATGTGTATGATAATCTTTTTCATAGCCACAAAGCACGCGCAACGGGACGCATCGGTGCAGGCTACTTATGGGATGTCAATCCTTGCACTGAATTAGGCCTTGAAGGCGGCGTACAAGGCTACCAAAAATTAAGAGAAAGTTACAATAACGTGGAAGCAAGCCTTCGTCGTTATAGCATTGATGTGTTAGGCGTTGTTGATTATTACCCAACTGTTCATGGTTTTGATCTTTTTGCTAAAGCAGGCGCTGCGTATATTCGTGAAAAAGCGACGATTCATCTTGATCATTTTGATGCATCCGCGAGAAAAGGGGCTGTTGTACCTAAAGCCGTTATCGGCGCAGGTTATGACATTATCAATAATGTCAATGTCAATCTTGCATTGAGTCATGAATTTAAACGTAGCAACGCTTACTTCTTTCCCGCTGCAACCTCGGCAATGATAGGCGCGAAATACACATTTTTCTAATCTCTGTTGTGCCCTCTTCACCATAGCGTAAGAGGGCAATCTATTTCATTGACTATTAACCACACTGACGACATAATATCGCCACTCAATAAATCAAAGTAACTCATTGGTGTTTTATGCAAACTCTTAATGTTGCGGAAATCGTTCAAGTCAATGGTGGCATTTACAATGAACTATTATTGACCTCTGTCGCTATTTTCTTAGCTGGTGCGACATATAAAGCATGGGATGCCTTGAAAAATTCAACCCCTACTCCAACAACCGATACCAACAATGCTGATGCTTATTATGATGGAGCAATGTGGTATCTCAACAATGGTGGGCACTGCGCTTAATTATCCTGTTTTGTAACGCTTGCAGCCTCACCTATTACTGGAACTTTGTCCTATGGGTTCTGTCAAAAAAGGTAAATCGATATGAAAAGATTTACTTATGTTGCAAAAAACTCAATTTAGCATTTTCGATTTACAAGGATTTCACCGTACCCAAGAAACATTGGATAGACTTTTGCTGCGCAAAGATTATCGCGACAGTGAACCTACACCTCAAGAAAAGCTGAATAACCCCAATGCCACCACCACTAAAAACAAAGAAGCCCTTTTAGCCAAAGCCTGCCAAGAACTTAAAATTGATAATATTATTTACGAATTCAAGTCGATAAATCCTGCAAATGATAAAACAGCTCTGGCTGCATTTAACGAGCAAAAAAATTGGCTTGACTTAGCGCTTGCTATCAAAATCAATCGTGAAATTGCCAGACTGCTTGAAAAAGAAGCCCTAGAAATATTTCTTTTTGAAGAAAAAATGAAAGAGTTTCGAAGAAGATTACCTGAGCTATTGGCTCAGGAAAAGCGCGAAGCGATGCAACGCAATGGCAATGCTGCAATTGCGCAAAGAATGGAAATGGAAGCCGCACTACTTGTCATGCTAAACCAAATACATGATGAATCGATGAAGCAACTAAATAGCATTTTTGATCAAGTAGAACGCATTGCCCATCAATACGATGAAATTCAAAAAATGCGTGAACAATGTCATGAAAAACACATTTCCAATATTGATAATGCGCTCAGTGATTTTCAAATTGAAGGACATAAAATTTTCACACCAGATGATAAGCAAACGATAAAACGCTTATTGGCGGAGAAAAATCAACTCATCAATCAAATAGAGAAATGCGAACAAAAAATCGAACATGTAAGCGAAGCTATAAAAAAAGACAAGGTGGCGCTTTCGCAAATACGTGCTGAAATTTCAGATCTAGAAAAAAAAGAAATAATCAATACTGACAATCCTTCTGCAGAAGAAAAAGCCTATTTAGCTGAAGAATTTAAATTATGCGAAGAAGATGCTCAATCACAAATGGAAGAATTTATCTGTTATCAAAATTTGCAAGCTTTACAAGTTGAAAAAGAAGAACTTGAATCACATTCCAACGATGAGGATCAAGAAGAAAACCAAGAAGAAAAAAGAAAGCTGATGAAGAAGATCGATAAAATCTCAGGTGAAGAAACACGTTTGCAAGATAAAATAGCAGAATTAAAATCACAACAAGCAGAAATAGCTGCCCAGCGCCAAGAAAAGTACGACAAATTCATGGATGGTTTAGGATCTAAAAATATAATCACTGCTTCCATCAAAGCGGCTCGCATCAAACAATTAAAAGAAGAAGAAAAAAAACTAGAAGTTAGAATTCAAAGAAATGAAACCAGGCTGACAAAGCTAGAAGGAAAACGTGAAAATTTATCGGTTGCATTGCACGGTGTTATTGATTCTATCGATAAAACTTTTGATAAAGCAAAGAACTGGGCTCACGGTTTATTTTCGAAAAAATCTTCTCCTAAAACAGATTCTGATAAATCAGCTGAAATTGAAGCACTTGAAAAATTAGAACAGATCCAACAAACCGTAGAAAAAGAAGCTGAACTTGACAGAACGGATGATAAAAAATTTGCAGAGCAAGCTAAAGACTGCAAATTACAAATGCATGCCTTAGGCAAAAGAGCAAATGAAATCATGGCGACAGGAGCAAGTTGCGGTGCTCTGATGGGCCTTGTTTCACCACGCAGCCAACACGCACAAACCATTAACCAGCATCAGAAAGACCAAGAACAATTAAATAACAAAATACAGGAAAAGATTAGCAGGACATTTATACCGGGAGCTGGTCTTGGGCTTAGCGTTGGTGCAGGTTATAGTTAATTTTATAGTGGTCAAAAAGATGGAACGGCTAAATTAGTATATATCTGTAGATTTAAGGTGAACGTTTATGAAATTATTCAATAGCATTTTAATCGCCTTACTAGTAACAACAGCGCCTGTGATCGCAACTGCTGATGAAGGCGCAGATACCTTTTTTTTATTAGATGTCAATAGAGAGTGTTTTTCAACAGAACATATCTTAGGCAGCGATTCTGCTCTTAAATACCAAGCACCCAAAACACTGAATAATTTTGACATGGCTGTATTTAAAAGTCAGCCTCTGCGTAGCGGTTATCCTAAAAACCGTCAAGAATTAAAGAAACTGGTGGATGACTTTTATGCTAATGGTAAACGTCCCAAGTCAGATGAATATTTCAACTTAATGAATCAGTTCACACCCGATGCCATTATTGCTATCGTTGAATCTACTTTAAAAGACGAAGACGCCCTTAAAGAAATTGCCAAAGATTCTTATCGCCATGTAACTGATTTTACTAAAATTGTTTTAGTTCAAGGTGATAAATCCAATAATTATAAAGTACGTTTGCATCTATGGTGGCCGCAAAAGGATAGTGTTGCAAAAAAATTAGCGGTAGAAGATAAACATGTTCACAAATGGGATTTTTCTTCACGCATGTTTGCTGGCAAATTTGAAAATCAAATTTTCACTACCCGTAACGCGAGTGAAAAAGAAAAGCAAATACATGATAACTTTATCACTCAAGTTGAAAAATTACCGAAAGACGAACAAAAGAAAGTTTTTGAAAGTTTAAACATGATAGAAATGGCATTATATAAAAAATCCATGTTTCATAATAAGCAATACTTATGCTCTTTAAAACAGGAGGAGTATTATACTTTAAAAGATTTAATGAAAAAATTTAATTTGACGAAAGATGAAGTTCAAATTATCTTATCTGCTTATCAGCGTTATATCACCGAACCCAATGTAACCGGTGAATATCACTTGAAGAAAATTGGTTTAGAAATGCTTAATCCACCCATCTTATACAACATTGCCGATGGCACCATCTATGTGGAACGTTATCAATTAGCACATCGTTTGATTTCTAATCCTAACGATATTACCGTAACAATGGTTGTGACAGCTCCTCCTATCAAAGAGGCAGATCCTTATCTTTTAATGCGAGAAGAAACGGGTGAAGATATTACAAAAAATGCGCCCAAACTTAGCGTAGAAGATCTTCGAAAAGAATTAACGATGTTTTTAGAATATATGAAAGCAAAACAACGAAAACAGGATGAAACCAAGAAAACTGAAAAACCTAAAGAATTAGTTCATTAGCAGTATTTCTTTAGGTCTCTAGCCGGTGACAAAAATGGCACCGGTATATCTTGGAGCAATCCTAATGTGTTACTCACATTTAATGGTTGCATTTGGGAAATGCCTAATCTCTGCATCATCGCCAAACTCAGAATAAGCGTAGGCAGTAAAATTTGTGCAAAATTGATGTTTTCTTCAACAGCGAGTAACTCTTCATCCGATTTATCTAATAATGCCATGATTGTCTTTTCAAGATTATCTGCGCTGTAGCTAACACCCGCTCCTACAATTTTTTCAATAATGGGGTAAATAGCAACGTTATGTACAGCCCCGACACACATAACAGGAAGATTCTCTTTAATGAGTGATTTTAAACTTCCCATGTCAGCAATAGATTGGTCTATTAACTTCATTGCAACATTTTGTGCCAATTGATATTTTTCTTCTGAAAATGGATTTAATGATACAGTAGAATTATTTAATGATTTTTGTAACTCGCCGGTAAAGGTTTCAACCCCCAGATCAATCCCTGCTATTTGCAGTGCATCGTCTGGTGACTTATACACAAACTGCATACTGCCACCACCTAAATCAAAAATAATCTTATCTTCTGACAATTTAGTTTTTGCAGAATAGTATGCTAATAAACCTTCTTGCTTATAACTAATAATATCAATGGGAAAACCGACGGCTTCTGATATTTCTTGAACGACTTCTTTACCATTTTCAGCTTGACGAAATGCAGCTGTGGCAACTGCATAATGTTCTATTTTCTGATCACTCGAGCTATTACAAATTTCGCTTATGAATGCTTTTAGAGAATCGATAGCCAATTTTACAATGTCAGGTGAAAACTGGCCTTTATTTAACCGAAGATTGCGGGCAAATTGTATGGGCAAACGCTTATCTAATACAACTTCTTCTACGTTACCATCTTTTTGTAAAATTTTTGAAATAACCGTCGTCTTAATACCACCAGAACCAATATCGTAAGCTATTTTGGTGATTGGTTCTGCTGCGCCTGCAGCTGCTGTTTCTGTTGATCCGGTTTTAATTTCAAAAGAAGGATTAAGCATGAAAATTACCTTACAAAATGCATACTACAGCATAATTATTATTCGTTGAAATCTCAGCTAAAAAAAGATAGAAGGTTTCAAACTACAGATTAGTACCCATAAAAGCGTGCATGACAATGGGTTGCATTGTTTGCTTATACAGTTTTTGGAGAATCATCATTGCGCGATATATAATTAAATGAATAGACCTCTCATTGCAAGGCGAAACGCAGTGAAAATTGCCTCCAACGTTATTGGAATATTATTGATCATATTTGGTATTGTCGCTTTGTCTTATCAAGGTTTTAGCTATACCAAGACCGAAGATGTGATTAAATTTGGTGAACTTAAAGTGACAGCGCAAACCAAGGAACGTGTGCAAATTCCTCCCATAGCTGGTGTTATATCCGTCATTGCCGGTATTGCGGTGATTGCACTGGGTCGATTTGGTAAAAAATAACTTCGTCATAGGTCATTCTTTTATCGTCCCTCTCTATAAACATTTGCCAGCCCTGTTATCTTGGGCTATGGCTTAGTAAAGTGGTTAAAAGGAAAATTGTATGATGTTATTGAATCCCCAAACAGCTTTTCACCAATGCGTCGACGTTATTGCGAATGCCTGGAAAAGCCCATCGATTTATCAAAAAATGTCTGTTATTCCGGCTGCACTTTTCGCTCTAGTGCTTGCGGTTCCTGCAGCACTACAATATGGTTTACTCAAAAGCATTATTGAACCATTACAGAAAACAACACAAGAACGTGCCGTTCTTCTTAACAATCAAGTGCAATCAACCCCAATCATGAGCAAAGTGAATCATCTTGATAGAAATTTAGTTGAAATAGACGATCCTAATCCTGTCTCAGCCTTAGCAACCTTACAGGGCTTATTGCAAACACATCCTGATAAGATCCCGGTGTTTTCAATCAAGACGCAACAAGCTGTGAATCAATATTTAAAAGAAGTGAATCAGCTTGCGCTACATCGCAAAACTGCTGATTTCTCCGAAACGCCTATTCAACCCTTTTTTGCTAACCAGCATTCAAGTGAGGTATCTTCACAAAATATTGAAATAGACCGTCGCAAACCTGCATCCTTAAATGCGTTTAAACCTCAACAAAAACCATCAGATACCTCGACTGAAGCAAACAATGTAACCTCACCTAATCCAGCCAGACGCCCCTCTTAAAATTAAGGACACCCAAAATAAAGGCGCAGGACACCCAAAATTACCTTTAGGACATCCAAAAAGCTTAAGGTTTCTTTGCTTTTATTGTTTCATTCAGACTAAATCAGTAAAATGAATCTTAAATCCACGTTATAAGTAAACTAACATAATTTTATTTTTGTCTGGGAAGTATTGGGGGATAATTAATGCTAGGTGGACTCGTAAACAGTGTAACCAAATTTACCAGTAAAGTTGTTGCTCGAGGTGTTGTTCGTGATGTGGCACAGCTGGTTGATCCACAAGAAGCAGATAATAGTTTAATTGGCAAATTGGCTCACGCTGGTCAACAATTGAATTTGCTTGCTCAAGGGCAGCCCTTACCTATCGCTGGGCCTTTAGAAGACAATCGAGAAGAATCTCTTATCGATGCCCAATTACGACTCGAATTCGCTTTTGGTGAACGACTTTCACATGATTTTGCTTATCGGAATATCACTCAACAACAGACTGTTGTTTCATTACTCGAAGAAGATAACACTGTCCGTCATTATCAATTAATTAAACTTAGCTCTGATCATCAAGGCATTGATGGAAATATCTTGATCCCTCATTCCGATTCTAAACGAAGACGAGTCTATGTGAACTTTCGAGGTTCTGATCCCAGTGTACTCGCAACGTTACATCTTGATTTAGAGAGTAACGCGGGTGAAGAATCGTTTCATCGTCATTATGCCAAAATAATGAAACAAATTAATGCTCATATTGGTACCGTCTCAGGCCCAAAACAAAAGCCCGTCGAACTGATTATTTCTGGGTATAGCCTAGGTGGGGCACTTAGCCAGCATTGCTTCAATCTATCAATGTTACTGTCTGCGTTACATTTAAAAGCAGATTTAGAAAAAGAACAAGTTGATATCGAAACACAAGAACTTATTACAGCTGCGCAAGATATAGTCGATCAACATTTGTTTAAAGAATTTAAAATAGACCCATTAAAACTCTCACTTGCAGATTATCAACATTTTTCTGCTGTGCAAAGTTTTAAGATCAATACTTGGGGTTCTACAGGCGTTAGTAAAAGCATTGAAGGCTGTAGTAACTTAATTGCTGATATTTTAGTTAATCATGGCAAGGACGTTATTGGCCGTTTTGGCGTTAATATTCTTGATATTGTTCCTCGAACAGGCGATGCAAGAATTTTGTCTGCTTGTCAGGGTGACATCATTTATATGAGAGTTAAAGATACCAATGCAGACCTAGGACGCTCCCTCCTTTCAGGGTGCATTTCCGGCGTAGCAGCCGGGATGTTTATGGGAGGACCTTTTGGCGCCGTTGTCGGAACCGCAACAGCCATTACTCAAGGATTACGCCCAATTGGGTTAGCGCATAGCTGCCTTAATTTTGGCAGCACTGGTGAAAAATTAGCCGGTAAGCAGTATGAAACGATATTTAATACATCCCTTTGCGATGCGAAAGAGATAGCTCATGATCCATTAGCCGTTTTGTATCATCCTTACCTAATACACGCAAAAGAAACGCTGCGAAAGGCAGGTGATGTTGGTGCCAAAATTAAAGAAGAAGCTTGCAAAGGAATTGTTGTGGGATTAGCCCATGTGCATAAGATTGTAGATAAAGCAAAATCACCTAAATTAACAACCTAATCCCTTCTCGCGGGACATCCAAAAATAGTTGATATCTGTACTGCAATAGGTTTATATTACACATATTGCAGTACAGGATGTTGATGTATGACAACTGCTCGCTCCCATCAAATCGATTTAAGCGCTACGCCTTATTATCATTGCATGACCCGCTGCGTGCGCCGTGCTTACTTATGCGGTCATAATAAGGAGACAGGAAAAGATTATTCCTATCGTAAAGATTGGATAGTCTCACGAATTAAATATTTAGCTGATATTTTTGCTATTCATATCTGTGCTTATGCCGTCATGAGTAATCATTATCATCTCGTCTTATTTGTTAATGACACATTGGCTTCGCAATGGAGCGAAGAAGAAGTGCAGTCACGCTGGGGCCAGATTTTTCCTCAAGATGCAAAATCATTAAGCAGCTATTCAAAGAAGGAAGCAGCTTATAAAGTCTCTTTATGGCGGCATCGTTTAATGGATATTAGTTGGTTTATGCGTTGTCTAAATGAAAAAATTGCAAGAGCATCAAATAAAGAAGATGAAACCAAAGGTCGCTTTTGGGAAGGACGCTTTAAATCCCAAGCATTATTAGATGAAGGAGCAGTTTTAAGTGCCATGGCTTATGTCGATTTAAATCCTATTCGTGCTAAAACAGCTGAAGCATTAGAAACTTCTGATTTTACTTCCATTCAAGAACGTTTACAGATGTTGGCTAAACAATTAAAGCAAAAGAATGCTATTAATAAAACACAACAACCAAAGCACTTAATGCCATTAAAAACACCTCACCAACATCAAATGCCAAAGATTGGTTTTGCATTAAAGGATTATCTAGATTTAGTTGATTCAACAGGACGTGTAATACGTGAAGGGAAAAGAGGTGTGATCCCTCAAAAAGTATTACCGATATTATCTCGTTTAAATTTGAATCCTAAAGAGTGGGTTAACATGGTTGAACATTTACAAAATCGCTTTTCTTATGCCATTGGGCATAGTGCTAAGTTACTCAAATTCAATTGTGAAAATAGACACTATGGTCCGAAAGGGATCCTTTACTCAAAAAAATACTATTTTACCGTTGCATAATTCATCACAGTCACATCTAATCATTATTTCTCAAGTTTATTATTATACTTAATCTCAATAATTGCTTTTTATGGTAATTATACTATTAATATCATAAGCATCATTAAATAGCTTTTAGCTTTTTGAACAATTTGGATGTCCTTTATTTCCCTCATTTTTAAGGAAAGCAACGATATGAGAGTTCTATCAATCGATGAAATACCGATGGTGGCAGGTGGTAGTGTAGAATTTCTTGATTTAGCTTATTTATGGGCAGGCTATCATTCCCTAGGAATGGGGATCACCACTTTTGTTGGTGCTAGCATTGGTGCTTCAATGGGAGTATTCAACCTATTATTTCCAATAGAAGGCACTATCCCTATTGCTGGATTACTTCCAACCGCTTCATTGATTTTACTCCCTTGTTTACTAGGCGGAACGATTGCATTTTTAGAATATAATGTTGCTAATTATTGTGCCTCATGGGTAGCAACACTATGAAGCACAATAATTTTTAGTTGTCCCAAGTAATCTTATTTCGTTAGTAAATAACGGCTAGATAAATATTAAAGGTTGAGCTCCCGATGGTAGATAAAGTAATTAAAAAGAACAGATGGCTTTACTGCTTGGTTGGCATAACATGTTGTTTATCAACTGGATTGATATCTGGATTCTTGAGTGGAAGCGCGGATTCATTATGGTATAGAACGCTGATAAAACCTACATTTAATCCTCCAAGTTGGATTTTCGCCCCTACTTGGATTGTTTTGTACATCATGATGGGAATAGCGCTAGGAATTTTATGGGAACAGCGAAAAAAACATATAAGATTGCTCTATCTGTTCGGTTTACAGTTCATTTTAAATGTATGTTGGTCGCCCATGTTTTTTTTAATGCATCGAATTGATCTTGCACTATATGTCCTCATCTTATTGTGGATTACGATTTTTACTTTTTTATACCAAGCAAGGCGCATATGTTCAGCAGTACTATTGCTTATACCTTATGCTTTATGGGTCAGTTTTGCATTGATACTAAATATATCGTTTTATATGTTAAACAAATAATTTGACAAGATAGTTTGATCACATCTTCCCTTCTTCTAATTTAAGAAGAATATGCTGTGCGTGATTAACTAGTTGATTTTTCTTTTCATCTGAAAATCGGCTTAATGCTTGATAAATTACTTTCATGCGTTGATTTTTTTTTAATTTTTCCTCATTCATTATTAAAAAATTCCAATATAACGCGTTAAACGGGCATGCATTTTCGCCAAATTGCTCTTCTGGATTATAATCACACGACTTGCAAAAGTTACTCATCCGTTTTATGTATTTGCCACTAGCACAATATGGCTTGCTCGCAAGTAATCCACCATCGCCAAAAAGTGCCATACCAAGTGTATTCGGTAACTCAACCCACTCAAATGCATCTGCATAAACTGATAAGTACCATCGATGAACTTCTAGGGGGTTAAGTCCTGTCAATAACGCAAAATTTCCCGTAATCATTAATCTTTGTATGTGATGTGAATATGCATGTTCACGAGTTTGCTTAACGACTTCTTTTATACAATTCATCTTTGTCTCTCCTCCCCAATAGGACCACGGCAAAGGATGTTTTGCATCAAAATAATTGTTTGAAATGTATTTTGGCATCATCAACCAGTAGATACCTCTAACATATTCCCGCCAACCCAAAATTTGTCGAATAAATCCTTCTGCTGAATTAAGAGGCACGAGCCCTTTTTGATACGCTTCTTCAGCTAAGCCACATAGTTCTAATGGTGACAGTAACCCTAAGTTTATATAAGAAGATAAAAGTGAATGATACAGATAAGCTTCGTTTGAAATCATAGCATCTTGATAAGTTCCAAAATCATATAGCAATATTTCTATGAAATGTTGGGCTTCTTTCAGGGCTTGTTGTCGATTTGTAGCAAAGTAAAAGGGCTCTAGATCACCAAAATTTTTGTTAAAATATAGCTTAACGAGCTCAATAACTTTTAAAGTTATATCATCCTTTTTATGACTAATTCTGTTAGGGGATGTTAGAGAATTTGGTGCAGCTTTTCGGTTTTCGACATCATAGTTCCATTTGCCGCCGATAGGAGATTTATCTTCATTCAACAATATGTTATACTTCAAACGCATAGTCCGATAGAAATACTCCATACGTAATTGCTTTTTATTATTTGCCCACTGTGCAAATTCAGTTTTAGAGCATAAGAATCGGGCGTCTTCGAATACTTTAAATTTGATATTATTCTTAACGAAAAATGCATTTATCTTTTCTTGAATATGCCATTCACTTGGTTCTGTGTAAGTCACTAATGTTGGCTTCAATTTGTTTATGGCCTTTTGTAATTCTTGAAGTAATTCACCATTGTTAACTCTATTTGTATAATCCACATAATGTACTTTTAAACCCTTTTGCATCAATTCTTCCGCAAAATGACGCATGGAAGATAATATAAATGCTATTTTTTTGGGGTGATGAGGTATGTAATGCAATTGTTCTCTGCATTCGCACATAAAAATGATATCTGTTGATGTTGCTTCTGCAAGCATAGGAAGCGAATGGGTAAGTTGATCCCATAAAACAATAATCAAGTTTTTCATAAAATCCTATAATTTAATTAGTGAATAGCACAGTACATCTATTTCTGTATACAGATAACTATTATTAAAAGTAGCTTGAATAATTTATTACAACTAATGGTTTTGCCTTATGATAGTACGATTATTAGCTAATATGTTTGATGTTTTATCAAATGATCTATTTAGATTATCAAGTAATAAGTGAAAATAAACAAATCCAGCATAAGGTGACCAAGGTTGAAGCACCTTCATCACAACATCATAGTCAAGCTCTTTTGTTAGATTAAAATATCTTTTGAGATTTTTTTGAGCACCAATATCATCGCCAGGGAAAATATTGATCCTTCCTAAGCCACGCAATAAAATATATTCCGCAGACCAACGTCCAATGCCTTTTATCTTTTTTAAATATTCAGCAATCTCATCATTTGTCATTAAAGACATCTGCACTTGTAATTCGTCATCTTTATTTTGTAAAGTTTTTGCAATTTGAATCAGTGTATTCGCTTTTCGCAAACTAAACCCTAATGCTTGTAATGCCTTAGGAGCACATTTTGCAATTCTTGTTGCAGTAGGAAAAGCATAATACGTTTTCTGTTCATATCTTACTTTTCTTCCATAATGTATGGCCAATCGATTCAACAATTCTATCCCTACATTTAAGGAAAGTTGCTGACAAGCAACCGCATTACAACATGCCTCAAAGATTGTTAGAAAACGAGGTGGTTTAAGTCCTATAAATGATTTGGCTAAATAATGAAGTTTTGGATGTCCTGCAGCAACTTGATAGAACTTTTTCAAATCACAGGACAATGAAAATAATCTTTTGATTTCTTTTTTGAGTAGACTCATTTCTACATCTGATACTGCATGATGCGTTGTGATAGTAAGGGTGGGAGCTTTAATATTCTTTTGTACTATACAGACCAATATGGGACGTTTACCAACAAGCATCACTCGTTTATAAAACTGACCATCCCAATTATCAATAATATTAGTTTTTCTTCTTCGAAGGGCCCACACGGTATAGTCCAATCTAAATGGGGCCTTTGCACGAATGGTAAATGAATCTTGCATCTTATTTTCTTTTTAACAAGATTTTTTGCAATGCAACTGCATTATTTCTTTCTAATTCTTTTGAGCTAAACAGTAATGTTACTGTCTTTTTCATTGCTTCTTTTAAAATAATATCGATTAATGCTTCTTTTGTAGAGAGCTCTTTGACATATCGTTTTTGAAATTCGGTCCATTTTTTAGGGTCATGATCATACCACTTTCGTAGCTCAGTGCTGGGTGCGATTTCCTTTAGCCATAATTGAATTTCAGCTTCTTCTTTTTTAAGACCACGAGGCCAAAGTCTATCAACTAAGACTCTGAAACCATCTGTCCTGGCGACTGGATCATAAGCTCGTTTCACTTTTATGGGTTTCATAAGACGCTCATCTAGCTACATAAAGCGATAAAAGGACATCCAAAAATACGATTAAGACAGTGACTCGTAAAATTTGGGTGTCCTATGTAGGAAATAGGGATGTCCTAGGGCTAGAACAAATTTGGGTGTCCTAGCCGTTTAGTTACCATTCGTAGCGCAGGCGGACAAAGCCAGCGTTAGCGTTGTAATCTCGCTTGGTTTCATAGTCATAGCTGATGGTTACAATGTAGTCATTGTAGTCACTGAACACTGATAAACTTGCACCCAAATTAAAGCTAGATGCTGCAGGAACTGCGCCTAGCGTGGTAAAGCTTGGACCACCACCCGTAAAGTTCGATGTTGTTTCCATGTTGTCATTAATAAAATCATAGAAAGCATTCATACGTACTTCAGGTTGGAAAATAATGGGGCGTATTCGATAAGGCATTTCCATTGGACAACGGTACGCTGCCCTAACCCCGGCTCCCGCTTTCAACATGTTATAACTATGTGAATCAACATTTTGGGAAGCCGTGCCAGCACCCGATTCGTTATAACCATTCAACGCTAGATGCGAGAAGTAAAGCGAAGTATTAGGGATAATATGCCAATTACGATAGAGGTACTCGTAACCTAACTCCCCTTTAGTACCAAACTGCCAGCCAACAAAATCGGCTTGCGGACTTAAAGGTAATAAGCCAAATACAAAGTTTCGTTCTGTGGTGTATTTATTATAAGCAACCGATGTTACCCAATTAAAATACCACCAATCACAGAAATCTTGCTCTCCGTAAATCGCCGCTTGTAAGCTATAAATAGAAGATTTGGAATTAGAAACATCATGACCCACATAGGTATGCGATAAATTCGCTGAAACCCCAATTAAGTTCAAATCATTTAAGCTGACGTCACTACCAATCGCAACGCCCCAGGTTTCACTGTTATACCCTGCAACTGAATC
Source organism: Candidatus Berkiella aquae (assembly GCF_001431295.2). Taxonomy (NCBI): domain Bacteria; kingdom Pseudomonadati; phylum Pseudomonadota; class Gammaproteobacteria; order Candidatus Berkiellales; family Candidatus Berkiellaceae; genus Candidatus Berkiella; species Candidatus Berkiella aquae. The sequence goes on from NZ_LKAJ02000001.1 coordinate 2,879,663, forward strand.
ACGTGTTCCTTGATCAGAATATTGACCATAGAGTTTAAACCAACGACCATGGCCATTATCATCCCAATCGTCACCGGATGAGAGCCCCGACTCAAAACCTTTGCCAACAACCGGTACATTTTTACGTTGTCTTAAATAACGGATCCGGTCGGAGACTGCACCATAACCTAATAACTGCGCCGCAAAAACTTCCTGGGTATAACTGCCATCCACAATCGGTGCTAATGCAGCTAGTGCATCGTTTAATTGTTCTTTGGTGGTGAAATAGGGCAATTGATCGAGCAAGTTCTGTAATGAACCGAGGAAATCTTGGCCTGCCATCGCATCTAATGCACCTGCAATCGGTATAGTATTAGGACGATCGGCAAAGAGTGAAACAGGTAAGGCTTCAATATGCAGTAATAAATCATTATTAGGTGCATTCTGTGCTTCCACTTCAAATTGTAGTAATAAGCTATCACCCACCACATTCTGAGGCACTTGGATATTACCTAAATTGGTTGCATCAACTAATTTAATATCAGAAACACCCGCCACAAAAGCTTGCGGTGTATTCGTTAAAACTAATGTAGTATTTGCATCGATAAAAGCTTGATCGTTCACCTGAATATAAGTAGGAATATCAAATTTATTTAAATCAATTTGTAGGGTAGAGCCTGGATTAATCGTTAAATCGCCCGTCACCGTTAAGGGTGCCCCAGCAGATGCGACTGATAAGGTGCTATTAAGTGAAAGACTCAAATTACCGTTAATAGTATGCGGTTCCAGCGCAAATAATGTGCCACCGCCATTCACTAAGGTATTAGTTGCAAAAATATCCTCTACTAACGTCACCGTTGCGCCCGCAGGACCGCTGGCAATAACGGAATTCAGTGCAAACCCTGGCTGACCAATCGGTTGATCAATGGTAAAATTACCTAATAAGTTTAAAGTACCTTGATCATTCATCGTTGTCGTAATTGGCCCTGATATGCTAACTCCACTAGCAATCGAGGCTGTATTATTGTTAGCAAAGCGCAATTCATTGGTATTTACATTTTGATTAAAATTAACATTCGATAACGCACCACTTAACTGCACCAATTTAAGGTCATTGCTAACACCTAATGTGCCATTGACTATGCTATTACCAAGATAATTTACAGTACCTTGATTGGCTGCATCCGTATCGATGTTACCCGTAACATCGGCATTATCCGCAATATTTAATTGTGAATCCTGCAAGAAATTAATATTACCGGTGCCAACCTGAACATCATCTTGGAAAGTAACGATTTTACCTGCCGCACCTTGTAAATTAATTTGATAAAGTGAATTAACCGGGTTAGCTTGACCAATTGTTCCATTTACTGTGCCAGTTCCAACAAAATTCAAAGTACCCACATTGGCAGTACCCGTTGTATTAGTAATGTTGCCGGTGACAGCCACCCCATCGGCTAAATTAATGGTTGTGGCACTATTAGCAAGCCCATCATAATTGATTGAGCTGCTATTAATCGTTGTACCTTGCAGATTAATAATCCCACCAGCACCAGTCACATTAATGGTATTGAGTGAATTGACAGCACCAATATCGCCGGTAATCGTATGGCTGCCTTGTAATTCGAGAATCCCTTGATTTGCAGCTGTACTATCAATGATATCGGTAACATCGCTACCATCGAGCAGTATTAAAGAATTATTGCCTTGAAATTGCACATTGTTGGCAAAAATATCGCCGTCAACTGTCAAGTCATTATTTTGCCCCACTTGCATTAAATCAAATTCATTACCTGCCGCACCAATTTGACCAGTGATGAGTGAAGCATTTAATACATTTAATACCGTCAGATCATTAGCCGTTGTCGTAATATTACTCGTCAAGACCATTGCTGCATTATTCAACGTTAATGTAGTTGGCGTTGCACCATCATCATTCACGTTAATAGTTGCCGCATTAACAACCGCACCATTTAATTCAATAGTTTCATTAGCACCCAGAGCTGTATTTAAGTTAAGCAGCAATAGGGAATTTGTATTACCAATATTACCAGTTACTTGGCCACTGCCTAAAAAATTAACCGTTCCTTGATTCACCACACCGCTTGTATTATCAATGTCACCTGTCACAATGACATTATCGCTATACGTCGCTGTACCATTGTTTGCAATGTTAGTTGTTGCAGCTGTTACGTTCCCATTAAATTGGACAATTCCTGCGCCATTTAATTTAATGATATTGAGTGAATTCGTGGAGCCTATTTCTCCTTGAACGATAGAACTTCCCAGAAATTCTAATACCGTACCAGCAAATGCTGCCCCTGTACTATTGTTGTCCACAGAGGTACCACCTGCAGCATCAGGTGTTCGTCCGATAATGTAACCGTTTGTAACAGATAGTGTCTTATTTGCGGCGATAATATCATATCCGCCTAAACCACCCGCACCACCCCCAGTATCTGGAGTTGCGGCTGTTGTTGTATCAGCATTGATGGCTGTTAGTACCGCTTGAGCTGCTATCGGGAATCCGCTAAAAAATGTTGAGGCTAAAACGGCTTGCCATAAGAAGGATTTTTTACTTCGGGAAATCTGTTTCATCGTGTCCGTCCCTGACCGATCTTGAAAAGAGTTATTTTTCTAAGTATTTCCTTGGGTAGCTATAATACCCACTTAGATAGCAGAATAGAGATCCACGCTTAATATATACATATAACAGTCAGAGTTGTTTTTGGCTAGAACGCTTGACGTTGAAAAACCGATTTGTGCAGAAAAATATCAATAGTGAGAAAGTTAGCTATTTAGAAGGTGTTTACCTTCTCTCGCAAGAGAAGGTAAGGCTCAATGAATACTTCAAAAATGTTATTTTTTACTATTAGACATAGCTGATTTTTTCTTACTCGACTTACTTTCTTCTTTGGGATTTGAATCCGTAGATTGAGAAGACGCTTTTTTCTCTGAAAATTGTAACATGACAGTTTCAGGAATATCTAATAATGCAGCCTGAAGCTCGCCGAATCCTCTTTCTAGCGGCGATGGGGTAACCGTTCCTTCTGAAGCTTCCTCAGCCGATTCTTTTTTAGTGGCAGCTATTGCGGCTTGGCCTTTAATCAGTTTAGCAACATGGGTTTGCTTTTTTAGAATTTCAGCACCGTTGGGTTCATACGTTGCGACCGGTGTAACATGCAATTGTCCCAAAGCTTTCTCGCGCGTTTTATAAAATTCACTTTTAGGTAACGACCACAATGTATATTTTTCTGCGGTGAATGGCTCTTTAAAGAGATCGAGTTGTAATAAACATCGACAAATAGTCGACATCATTTTCCATTCTGCAGGTACATCCCCTGGTAAAATTTTGTCTTGCAGTTTTAATCCTTCGAGCAAGGAAGGTCCAAGAATGGCAGCGCAATGTTCAAGTGGCATGCCATTATCTTTTGCTGCAACAATCTGATAGCTAATATGAAAATAATGATGGATAGCCTTAAGCGTCTCAAATTGGTTAGCTTTTTGTAATTCGCCCATAAATCCTAAAAAAATTCCTTCAATGGCATTAGGATCCATTTCTTTATTGCTACTTAATTCTTTTAAACCTGCCTGAAAAAGATGCCAACTGATAATCACACTGACTCTATCTAAATCGAACAAATCCCCTTTTTGAAAATAATGGGTGAATAAAAAGGCAAGCATGTGATTGCGATTAAAATCACCCTTTTCCGCTTGCAGCGTCTTGAATGCAGTAATTGCTGCTACAATTAATTTTTCTTCGCCATCTTTGTTATTATTTAATTCAGGCTGGATAAATTTAATGAAAGCAGTAGCGACTTCAGCATGATGAGAGGCTCTTAATAATTGCGGTTCATTACAATCAAGTAACTGTTTTGCAACCTCTAACATATTATTGACTTCAGTTAATGAATAAAAATTAGAACTGGTACCTGCTAGCATGCCGCCCTCCAAAAATAAGGCCGGCATTATAACTGATAATAGATTATGGTGCTAACAAAATAGTAATGGGGGAAGCTACACCGGCACAATCGTTTCAATCTTCTTTAAAGCTTGTGCCAACATTTTCGTTGATTTTAAGCCATTATCCATCACAGATTTCGAACTTTGAGTTAACTTATCAAACTGCTGATTCACCTCAGGATAGGCATTGGTTTTGCCGGGATGGTATTGACTAATACCGGTTAACGATAAACCATTTCGGATATAAAGTGAGACAAATTTTTCAAAATTGGTATTTTGGGTTTTACCCGCTGCAACAAACTCATCAATCAGCTGATAACACTCAATAATTTCATCTTTCATTTTGCTTTTTAATTCAATTAATGCATGACGATGCTTATCATCGACATATAATTCTAACTCTGAAAACGATAGCGTTTTTAGAATAGGGCGGTTTTGTGATAATTCTTGATTGAGTTTAGTTAACGTCTTCAAGGCATTAGAAAGCTCGGTATGATATTGCTGCAATACCGCCTTGTCTTCGTTGGAGGTGCTTAATTTATCTTGAAACCAGCTACTTATTTTTTTGCCAAATTGGGTGATCGTATCCATAACAGCCTCTTCCTTGCATTCATTTTCCATTTTAGTAAAGGATTGGCTCTTTGGATAATCCTTTCTCTATTTAATGAAAGGACTGGAAATATCTCTAGACAAAAGAAAATGGATGGTGTAAAAATCTGCCCAATTTACGGCATTTTTGCTTAATTTAAGGAAGTATAATAATGAAAACTGTAACTACACTCATGTGCGTTTTACCCTTTTGCTTTTTGGTAGGTTGCGCAAACATGACCTCCGGTGAGCAAAGCGCATTAAGCGGCGGTGCATTGGGCGCTATTGGCGGTGCGGCGATTGGCGCATTATCCGGTCATGCTGGCGAAGGTGCATTAATTGGCGCAGGCGTTGGTGCGGTGAGTGGTGCCATTATTGATGAAGACCGACAACGTGGCGAAGCACAACGTCGCCAACAACAACGTCAAAACGGTAAACATCACCGTCACGAATACCATCACTACTATGATGCCAATGGTAATGAAATCGTCGAAGAAGAATACTACGCCGACTAACTCTTGATGTGGGTAGGGTCGATAAGGCCCTGCCCATAAAGACTGCATTACGCAGTTATGTCACCCGCATTGATATTCAAACCAGTTTAAACTGGGAAGAGTATACACAAGCGCCAAAAATCGACTATCAATAAAGAATGGCGCAAATTGAAATCTTTATTATCCTCCTTGGCATTATTGCCGTCGTAGGACTGCTTTCTCGTAAAGTCACCGTCCCTATTTCCCTATTGCTCGTGATCATTGGCATGTTAGTGAGTCTCGTTCCTTTTATGCCAGAGGTGCATCTCAAATCGAATATGGTGCTCGATATTATTCTCCCCTTACTGATTTATGAAATGAGCGCTGAATCTTCCTGGCGAGAAATGAAAATTAATCTACGCCCTATCATCTCGCTCTCGATAGGCCATGTCCTGTTTATTGCTATCTTGGTCGCCACACTGATACATACCTTAATCCCAGATATTGGTTGGCCGCTTGCATTCGTCTTAGGTGCCGTGGTTGCACCGCCTGATGATGTGGCCATCATGGCAATTGCAGAAAAAGCGAATATTCCACAGCGCATTCTTACCATTTTAAAAAGCGAAGCGATGTTAAATGACGCAACTGCGCTGATATTATTTCGTTTTTCTCTGGCTGCGCTCTTAACGCATGAATTCTCAGCATCCAGCGCTTTTGGTACTTTTTTATTAATTGTGCTAGGTGAAACCCTGTATGGATTAGCATTAGGGAATTTTATTGGCAAATTACGTTTAACGGTGACCGATCCCCGTCTACAGATGCTTTTTTCATTCTTGACGCCTTTTCTTGCTTATTTACCCGCAGAGCGTCTGGGAGGCTGTGGCGTATTGGCAACCGCAGTCACAGGACTTGTTATCGGGCATCGTTACTTCGATAAATTCCTACCTGAAGTACGTCTTGTCACTCACTCGGTATGGACATCCATCAGTTTTGGCTTACAAAGTATTCTATTTTTATTAGTCGGGCTGAATTTAAAATATGTGATTGACAGAGCCGATGATTTTTTCACTCACCAAAAATTATTAATCTATAGTATCGCGGTAACACTCACCGTGATGATTGGACGATTTATTTGGACTTACGGTACCACCTATTTACCACGCTTTTTTATGCCTTCTCTTCGTAAGAAAGATCCCTATCCTCCCTGGCAATATCCTTTTGTCACCTCATGGGCAGGAATGCGCGGAGCCATTTCGTTAGCCGCCGCATTTGCCATTCCACCATTAACCAACTCATTTGTTGGTGGCAATAGTCGAGATTTAATTATCCTTTTTACTTTTGCAGTCATTTGCTCAACCTTATTGATTCAAGGTTTAACCTTACCATGGATTTTAAAGCACTTAGCGATAGAACAATATCGTCAGCAAGAGCAAAAACAAGAAGAAATCGTTGAGTTGAAAGCCCTCAAAAAGATGACACAAGCAGCCATCAAATGGCTAAAAGAATACGAAGCTATCGTGAAAGAAAATCAACCTTTAGTTGCCAGTGTGCAACTGCATATTGAGCAATACAAAATGCGTAAGAAACAACTTTCTGAGCGCCTTAAAGCGCTACAAGATGATCAAGAACACGATGATATGACCGAACTCACTACCTCTGTTCATCTTGCTGTCAAACTGATTGAAGTGGAACGCAAAGAATTATCTCGTCTTTGGCATAACAATGAAATCTCTCATGCAACCCGTAATAAATTGTTACAACAATTAGATCATCGTTCTAAATATTAGTTAGAAAACACAAGTCGACTCACAAATAACGTAGGTCAAATGATACCTACCGTTTATCTGTCTTTGATTGGCGCCCACGCTTTTCTGCTATACGCTCTCATCCATCGCAAAACTTTAAAAAAAAATCACTTAAGGGGAAATGATGATGAGAAATTTAGCATCCAATGAAATAACAGCAATCAGCGGTGGTTGCGGAAACGGACACACTTTTTCAAATGTGATTAGTAATGCCGCTCTAGGTGGTTTTATGGGACTCATGTTTCCTGGCATTCCAGTCGCACTGGGTGTTACCACTTTGATTGCTAATCCGGTATTAGCAACCGGTGCATTATTTGGCGCTTATTCTTTAGCTTCCATGGGAGCCAATGCTTTAGATCATTACTTGCAAATCGCCCCCGAAGAAGTGACGGCTGTTGCAGTTGTAACGACGGTAGCGTAATACCCTTCTTTATCCTGCCTGCGTTTCATCGCAGGCAGGACAGCTAAAAAAATCCAGCATTCATTCACCAAGTATCACCTGCCGATAGCATTTAGAGTTCTTCTTTCTAAATGACAATCATGACCGATGCTGATCATAAATTGAGTAAACCGATGCGATTGCTTATCGCGACCCCAAGTTACGATGCACAAGTGCATACCGGATATGCTTTATCCCTTGTTAAAACCTATGTTCACTTTCAAAAACGCCAAGATATCGAGATTGTCCATCAGTTTCGTTTGCATGATTGTTCTATTCCCCGTGCTAGAAATCATTTTGTTGCTTACTTTTTAAGTGATCCTACTTTAACGCATTTGCTCTTTATTGATGCGGACATCAGTTGGATGCCAGAACATATTGAAAAATTATTAAGCGCTAAAAAACCGCTTATTGCTGCAACGTTTCCCATGAAAAAATATCTCTGGGAAAAATTACGAACTTCATCCGTCAAAGAACTTGTTTTAAATGACAAACTTTCACCCCAAGAATTTCAACGAAAAATCAAAGCCAATTTGGTCGATTATGCCATTGGGTTTGGTGAATCAAGAGAAGTCAATCATCATGTCATTGAAGTTAAACAGGTTGCAACCGCATTTATGTTGATTGAACGACAAGTATTGGAACAAATGCAAAAAGCGTATCCGCAAAGAAAAATAAACAATTTTACTGAACTTCCAGCAAAGGTACAAAATCATCTTTATTCATTATTTGAACAAGAAAATATCGATGGTGAATACTTATCAAGCGATTATAGCTTTTGTCGTTTATGGAGCAAAATAGGCGGAAAAGTCTATGCAGATTTAAGCATTACTTTATCACATCACGGCAGTGAAGATTTTACTGGCAATCTGATGGAAGTGAGTCAGTTTCAAACAATACCGTTTCCTCCATCCGCAAAATAACCCCGCTTAGGTTTTGAGTTTAAACTGAATACCTTGTGCTAAGGGTAACGTTTTTCCCCAATTAATCGTATTGGTTTGCCGCCTCATATAGGCTTTCCAAGCATCTGAACCTGCTTCTCGGCCACCACCGGTTTCTTTTTCACCACCAAATGCGCCACCAATTTCAGCGCCAGAGGTGCCAATATTGATATTCGCAATACCACAGTCGCTGCCTATGGCTGATAAATATTGTTCACTATGACGCAATGAATTGGTAAATAATGCCGATGAAAGCCCCTGACTCACCGCATTTTGCATGACAATAGCCTCTTCTAGAGATTGATAAGGGATCACGTACAAAATAGGCGAAAAAGTTTCTTGTTGTACAATTGGCCAAGTATTCTCGGCTTTCACTAAGGTAGGTTCAACAAAATAGCCTGGACCTGGTATCACCTTGCCACCCCATAAAATCTCTCCCCCTTGTGCTTTAATGCTTTGGATTGCTTGGACATATTGCTCAACCGCTTGCTTATCTATCAAAGGTCCCATTAAATTTTTCGGCTCAAGAGGAGAACCAATGGTGATCTGGTGATAAGCATGGATTAAACGTTTTACCACCTCGTCATAACAAGATTGTTGTACCAATAGCCGCCTAGTTGTTGTGCAGCGTTGCCCTGCTGTCCCCACGGCGCCAAATACAATCGCAGGAATCGCTAAATCGAGATCCGCAGTCTCATCAACAATGATGGCATTATTACCGCCCAACTCTAATAATACGCGACCTAAGCGTTTAGCTAAGACTTGATTAACATGTTTACCGACGGCGGTTGAACCTGTAAAGGAAATCAATGAAATCCGCTCATCTTGTAGAAACTGCTCAGAAAGATCACGAGACTGTGGGATAAACAAAGAAAAGATACCTGCAAAGCCTTGCTCTTGCATTACTTGATTACAAATATGTTGTACTGCTATGGCACATAAAGGGACTTTGGAAGAAGGTTTCCATACCACCGTATTGCCACAAACAGCAGCAATAAATGCATTCCATGCCCACACTGCCACAGGAAAATTAAATGCGGTAATCACGCCAACCACACCAAGCGGATGCCATTGTTCATACATGCGATGCATGGGGCGTTCTGAATGCATGGTAAGCCCATAAAGCATGCGTGATAATCCTACAGCAAAATCTGCCATATCAATCATTTCTTGAACTTCGCCATCACCTTCTTGCTTACTTTTACCCATTTCATAAGCAACTAAACTTCCCAAATACTCTTTATGCTCACGCAGTCTTTCTCCTATCATCCTAACCAGTTCACCTCGCTTAGGGGCGGGTACTTGTCGCCAGGAATCAAATCGTTGCTTTGCACTTTTAATGACTTGTTCATACTCATGCGGGGTTACTCCATGGACACTGGCAATTTCTTTACCGGTAGCAGGATCTTCTGAAACAATGACATGTTTTGAAGTAGCACTGGTTAACCATGTTCCATCACCGCAACTGGCACCTGGATTTTCGCTTTTAATCCCTAATTTCTTTAAAAAATCCATCACTACTTATCCTCTTCATTTTTATAAATGCTGCCAAAGCGATTTTTCAGAAAGGCCTCAAGCGCAAAATTCTCTTGTTTGATTAACCCTTTAAATGCTTTTGGATTTTGTAAGACTTCATCAATCACCGCACTTGCACTACTGGCAGTGGTTATTTGAATCGCAGACCATGTTTTACCTGCAATAACTTGTGGATAAAACTTTTTCACATAATTTTTTTCAACCGAGGTTTGGTTATGATTACCTTTCACCGCAACATAAATCAGGACAACATCTTCGGCATTTTGGGGCAACGCATTCAGCAAAATTGTTTTAAGGCTCTCTCTGGCATGGCTTAATTTCAGATCAATCATCAGAAAACGCATTTTTTCACAATGACCTGGATAGCGAATCGTTTTGTAATTCAAGGTATTTACCTTACCCTGATAAGTCATTGCCAAGGTGCCTAAGCCTCCCGAGGTATTAAATGCTTCATAATGAAGACCATCTATTTCAATGCTTTCTAGATCTTCTAAGGGTTGTACCTGAGTAAGTTGGCCATTAACGATAGCATTGCAAGGATTGGCATATTCGTTGATCAAGCCCTCTGGCGACCAGGTCAACGCATATTTTAAGGCATGATTCGTATGTTTAGGCAAAGCACCGACACGTAAGTAAACACTCTCTAAGCTGGTAAACGATTTCATGAGTTCGTTAGCAACAATGCTAATAAAGCCCGGAGCCACTCCACACTGTGGCACAAAGGCCGTTTCTGCATGGTGCGCAAGCTGGCTAATGGCCGCAGAAACTTGGATGTCCTCTGTCAGATCAAAGTAATGAAGGTGATGATTTTTAGCGAGCGTTGCAAGCGCAATATTGGCGGTATAGGGCAAGCACGAAACCAAAGCAGTGATCTTTTCTTTCTTAATATAAGCGTCTAGTTGTTTTGAAGTGACATCTAACACGACTTGCCGATAAGCCTTTGCGGTTGGCATTAAGTCAGAGTTAAACGACTCAGATTTACTGTCCAGCAAATGAATTTCATATTCATCGACGGTTGCCAACAAGGTGGCAATCAGGCTCCCAATTCTGCCTGCGCCCGCTACGATTATTTTTTGCATAGCTTCTCCTTGCCACTTTCTTAATTAACTTACAAATAACTTATGTGAACTGCTTAATTTTTCAATAAAGGGTGCTACTATACGCCAGCCATTTTGCATTTAGGCAAGGCATATTACCCTTTTCAATATTAGCACCCAAAGGATCAAAGTGAACCCAACGACAGCACGTCCAGCAAAAGCCTTAGGTTTGTTTACACTTTCGATGATCAGTGTTTCAGCCATTATTGCGTTGCGAAACCTACCTACCTTAGCGAAAAATGGTTTCTCTATCGTTTCTATACTCGTGCTGGCGGCTTTGTTGTTTTTTATTCCTGTTGCGCTTTGCTGTGCAGAATTAGCCTCCGGGTGGCCTAAAAATGGTGGGGTCTATGCCTGGGTCAAAGAAGCCTTTGGGGAAAAAGCGGGTGCTTTAGCTGTATGGCTTGAATGGATTGAAAGCGTGGTTTGGCTACCTACCGTGCTTTCATTTATCGCATCAGCGATTGCCTATGTGGTGGATCCGGTGCTCGCTCAAAATCGCTATTATATGTTGGCTGTAATGTTAACGGTGCTTTGGTCTGGCACCTTGCTCAATTTTTTAAGCACGCAAACCTCAGGTTGGGTGAGTACGCTTGGGATCATTGCCGGTAGTCTTATCCCAGGTATGATTATTATTGCACTTGGCTCAATGTGGTTTGCTACCGGCCAACCGGTACAATTAGAATTTTCAACGGCGGCATTATTACCTGATTTTTCTTCTCTCTCATCTCTTTCTTATTTTACAGTGATTGCCTTGGGTTTTGCCGGGATTGAAGTCGCGGCCTTTTATGTACAAGACACTGAAAACCCCACCCGCACTTTTCCTCGTGCCACGTTTATTTCTGCTGCCATCATCATTACGATTTACGTGTTGGGAGCCTTGGCGATTGGGATTGTGATCCCTAAAGAAGATTTGAATCTTGCCTCTGGCATGATGCAAGCCATGACTGAATTCTTCAAGTTCTTACACATGCCGTGGGCCGTGCCGGTCTTTGCGATTTTTTCAGTGATCGGGGGGTTAGCCTTATTAAACACTTGGATTATTGGCCCAAGTAAAGGGTTACATGCCAGTGCCTTACATGATGATTTACCTAAAATCACGCAATATACCAACCGTAATGGCTCACCCATTGTGATTTTATTGATGCAAGCTCTGATTGGTAGTTGCCTCATTAGCATGAATTTATTCATTCCCACCATGAATCAATTTTATTGGATCTTCCAAGTGCAAGCGGCCCAATTAATTCTTCTAATGTATCTGATGATTTTTTTAAGTGTGATTCGATTACGTTATACCCAGCCTGGCGTACAACGTATCTATCGTATCCCCGGCGGCAATTATGGCGTTTGGATAGTGGCAGGAACTGGTGCTCTCTTTTGTGTTGCGGCTTTTCTATTAGGCTTCATTGCGCCACCTGAATACCAGTTTGATGAAAAAACCTACACCCTTACCCTCTTAAGCGGTATTATTCTGTTTTCAGCACCACCCTTTTTATGGCAGTGGTGGCGTAAGTATTTAGCCCAGAATTAAATGCGAGCATGACAAGATGGATAAATTTTTCTATCAATTTATCCGTCTTATTCCCCCGAATACAAGGCTTTTGCACCCTACATCATTGAACTAATATTTTCCCTCAAATGTCGTATACCTGAGTAATTATCTGCAATTAAAACTGTAATTACACATAATCTTCAAAATGTGCAACGAGGGTATTGGAATGAGTTTAAATATCAATTTTGACCAAGATTTCATCAATGCAGCTAATTATGTTTTAGAGCAACATCTTAGCTTGCCTTACACAGAGGGCTTTGGTGATGGTGGAAGGCAACCAGGATATTCTAAACAGTACATCGATCGTCCGCTTCATGGATTAATCCATGCCATGAGAAAAGTTGCCTATGCTCCTGTCTATTATCAGCTGTTAAAAAATAAAGGGGTAAAAGGGAGTGAAGCGTTAGATGAAAATGAACTAAAAAAAATAATGATTGCCTTGTTATTTCAAATATCAGGTAGACAAAGTGAATTCAATAGTGGTGACAAACGTGGCAGGTATCGACAAGCCAGCGCAGATAACTTTGAAAAATTTGCTAAACAGCATATGAGTCATTTATTTAAAAATGACGATATTAAAAAATATAAAGCCATTATTGCCGAAGCTGCGCATAACCCATACCAACATTCACTAGAAATGAAGATTATGCGTCAAGTTCATGCTTTAGAGTTAATTAGATTGCAAGACAAATCTGTTGAAATGTTCTATATGTCTGACAATTATAACGGTATTGCTGGTGGTCTGGTTAAACAATTTGACGAAAAATCAGCGCTTGATTATATGGATTACATTGTCTCACTGTTTGAAGCAACCGGTGATACACTAGATAAAATTGATATCGGTCCTGGTAAACAATTTATTTCGCTACAACATGGCGACATAACTTATCCTAAGTCTACTCCCGTTTTTAAGAGAGATGAAATACCACTTAATCTAGAAACATTTGAAGATTGCCAATATTCGGTTGAAAAGTGTTTACAACAAATAGTTTCCGTTAAGCCCCCCTTTGGTATTCAATACCTTATTAATAATAAAAAACCAGTTGCAATAACTTCACCACAACCTCCCCAACCCAAAAAATTATCTGATGAAGAAAATAGGCGACTGCTAGAATTACAAAAAATGGAATCTGAGTTAAAAGAGTGGATCATTGCTCTTGAAGGGCTGGGAGAAGATGGAGTTGTCGTTATTCAAGAAAAAACAGCCGAATTGCAAGAGGTAAAGAAGGAAATTGCAGAATTAACGGGTAAGGTTGCAAATGGTAAAGAAAGTAAAAGCACTGAGCAGAAAATTTATGGTGCTAATTCTTATCAGGTTATGGTTAAAAATAGCCTATGCTATGATGGTGTACTGCGAGATGAGGTACGTATCCCTGGCGATAATAATTGCTGTTACAATGCTGCGATTGTTGCCGCGAAACAAGCGGGCGTTCAATTACCCCGGGGAATTAGTAACCATTATGAACTAAGACAAGAAGTGGCGAGGAGAATGCGGGCCGATTATGATCTTAATCCCAATGATATTGGTGGCGATTTTGCTGCAGCTATAGAAGGATACAATCGAGAATTTAGAACTAATATAGAAACTTTTGATGAATATATTAACGAAGTAGAAAAATTAGATACTTGGGGAGGAGAATACGAGCTAAAAAAAATGGCAGAAATTTTAGAGATGAATGTTGTTGTTTTTTCTGATAGACAAGCTCAAGCTCCCGTTACCATTGAAACCGATCCAACTCATCCCACTGTTTATCTACATCATACCAGCGTCCATTATAACTTTTATGTTGCTCATGATGCATGGCAAGGTTTACCTTTTAACGATCCTGTCATCTTATTTGAACAACAAATCAATCAAATAAGACGCCAACAAATTTTAGCGGACCTACAAAAAATTCCGCAAAAGGATGCAGGCAAAACGAATATCCATGACATTCATAAAGGCAAGACTAGTATAGGTATTGAAATTACTTATGAAAATTACTTGGAAACAGGCAAAAAATTCCATCAAGTTGGCGTAAAAATGAGAGAAATTACGCAAAATCTAGAGAATGGAACGCAAATGCAAGAAGAAAAAAAACAACAACTTAGACACAACCTTGAGCTATTAGCATCACGTTTCGTAGAACAGGGAAAATCTTTGGAAGAAATGCGCCAAGCATTTAACAAAGATCCCTCTTTTGATAAAAGCTTGAGAATGCATTATGCAATGTTAATGAAAGCATATGAACATCAAATCAATTTACTATCAAAAGCCAATCAACATTTGCGAAGTCTTATAGCTAAACAAGTTGAGATGGTGTCAAAACAGGTCCATCTTGAATCTGCCGAGCTTCTTAAGCTCAAGCAAGAAATTGAGGAAGCTAAAATAACGCAACAAAAAGTAAAAGAAATAGCTGCAGATAAATTAAAAGAACTTGAAACAGAAATGACCTTTATTCTTCGTGAAATGGTCCCAAATGATAATCGTGCTCAGATGATTGCTCGTTATAAGCGTAAAGAAAATCTCGCTCATAAACTACTTGATGTTAAAGCTTCTGATAAGACTGAAATCAATTTTAATGTGGTCAGTTTGGTTCATCTTAAGAATTTTCTCAGAGCTAACTATGATCCTTTACTTTCAATAAAAGAAAACATTAAACAATATTTTCAAGATCCACTCATTAGAGCAATGCTTTATAATGGCGGTCAGGTTGGTGATAAATGGCTCTATTATCACAAAGATGCTCACACTTTTGGTCGCGTCGCAGATTTTCAACGCGACGATGGTCAATATGATGAGGAATTGATTGAACATTTATGCGAACAGCTAAAGCAAATGGTCTTCGCAGAAACGCAAAATGCAGGCTCGTATGCATTATATAATGCAATGTCTGCCAATTTAGGTGTCGGTAATGATGTCATTCGAGAACTCAGCTCGCTATTTGCTGGTAAAGGCTATGATGCGATGTTTCGTTTATTTTCAGAAGGATTTGATTACGATACCGCAGAAGATTTTAGAAAAGATGTTTATGAAACGCAAAAAATAATGGATGGAGGCCCCGAATTTCACAGCAGAGGGCTTTGTTGTGGTTTAAGCCCTTTTCAACCATTACAAAATGAAAGCCCTTTAGATTTTTGGGCACATAATAGGAATGTCCAGACTTTTGATCGTTGGGAGAAAGAAATTTTACCCAAATTAAGCAGCGTGATTTTAGATGAAAAAATGATTCGAGAACTCAATAAAGAATATCAAGAACTCATAGAACTGAGCAATCAATTGGGTGCCCGTATGACTCAATTTTTATTATCGGCTGAGGATATCGATCGCTATGCTTGGTTAAGCGGCGCTTATGGTTTTAAACTTCCTGGGGTCAACAACCCAATAGGAGAAATCGTTGAGACAGAAAAACTTAGCGAAACCCTAGATTATTACACTGAAAGCCCTGATGAATTTATCAAAGAAGCTGGCATCAAAAGAAAGTCTTTGCTAGAGAACAAAGACAATGCAGACCTCTTTATTGACCATCTTAAAATAAACCATAAAGCAGAAGTGTACGATAATGATTATAGCTCAGAGATGGATGAACGTAAAAACATGGGTCAATTTCAAGCGAGATTATATCTTCATCCTGATTTATTTGAACCTGACCGTATGCAGGTTAACACGTATTATTCGCTGCCAACCAACCTGAAAATTGAAGCAGAATACCACGAAAAACTACATCAGTTCTCTGAAAAAATATGTGGCCTTGTTATTAAGGCACAAAGAAAAAATCTGGCTAAACAAGATCAGGTTCCAGATGAGTTGAAGCGAAGTATCTTCATGCATCCTTTTAAATATACCGATGAAGATGCCCATCAGAAAGCAAAAGCATTGCTGAAGCAAATGATTCAACCCAATGAAATCTCAGAATCACCGGTGGTATCGGTTTCTCCTTTGTTTAAAAACATCGATGATATAAATCAGCGACAAATTCAACTCAATGAAAAAATCAATCAAATTGCTATTTATATGAATAGCAATTTCTCTAGCGACGAGAAAAAGCAAACAGCGCTTTATCAGCTATTTTTTGATGCCATTGCCTCTGGCGACATCGAAATCTTTAGACTATTAAAAGTTTACAGTTCAAGCGAAAATTACAATCATAAATATTTCCCAATTAGCCTTGATGCTATTGCAAAAGATAAGAATCCTGTTAATGCCTTCATCTTGGCCGCAAATTATAATCAAACAGCAATGCTTAAGGAATTACTGGCCACCCGTGAACAAAATATCGGCATTTTTAATAGACCTTCTGGACATTTAGCTTTACGCAGAATGGCCGTTGATGAAAAAACCGGAGATACTCCGCTACATTATTTAGCACAGGCTGGAAATATTGAGGGATTTAAAAATCTAGTGCAATCACTGATTTCTCGCCGAAGTTATACCTCTTATATCTATCACACAGGTATTCATCTCAATAAAAAAGGTAATACGCCACTGCATATACTTGCTTTTAATGAGCCAGAAACTGCTGAAAGCAGAAGTGAGATTTTAAATTATCTATTAGATGAAAAAAGTGCCAGCGAATTTGATACCTTATTTGGTGTCAATGCCGTGACTACAGTTAACCAATTCGGTTTATCACCTATCATGATTGCAGCACTCACCCAAAATATTGATGCTATCGTGCTATTTGCAGAAAAAGCAAAATTATCTAACAATCAACGGCTTATTTATCTATGGATGGCGCAAGCACCTTACCAGCATCTAGCTGAAATTCAACGCAATATTGACCAATATGGTAATATCCCAGGCTTTGTTCCTAAGCAATGGCAAATGCCCCATGAGTTTCAAAAATTGCAACTTGGCAATGTGTCTAAATTAATCAGCAAACCAAAAACAATTGATGAATTGAAAAAGCAATTTGAACAAGCCTTAACTGTTAAAAACAATTCCGCTGAAATTGAAGCTATTTACCACGATCTATTGGCCGCTCAAGATCTCGAAGGGGTCAAAACCTATTTAAGTATTTTATTAGCCTCTCTTTCACTAGGAAAACATCATGATGAATTAGAAAATTTAATCCATTTAACGAATAAACAGCAAGTTAAACTTTCTACTGCCCGTAAAGATGACAAAGAAAATGATACGCCTTTACTCGCTGCTGCAAAAGCAGGCGATCTAGAAACTGTTCATAAATTGCTTTCTAATAAAACGACATTAGATACAAGACGCACGTCTCAAGATACACATGGAAAAACAGCTCTACACTATCTTGTAGAACGCACTGACAGCATGGATGTTATCAAATTATTATTAGATAGTAGCAGTTGGAAACAACAGTTTTCTACGGCGTATGATCCCACTTGCATTAAAGATAACGATGGCAATACACCAGCACATTTGTTAGCACAATCGGCAAATCTGACGCTATTAGGTGACATTGATACCCTTTTCGGAGGATGGTACAGAGGGCTACACAACACACTTTACCATGCCTCCTATCTCATAAATGATGAAGGTAAAACTCCCATCATGATTGCAGCACTCGAACATCCTGACAAACCTGAACTCATTAATTATTTTGCGGCGGCGATGGGATATAAAGACAATGATCCAGAAATTAAGCTGTATCAAGATCTTGCAAAGGCTATTGTTTCCAAAAATCCCCAAGACGTACAACAGAGACTGGCGGGAATCAGTAAAGCAAAAACTTGGAATAGCATCCCTCTTTCTGCGGATGAACTATTAGCAGGTACACAGCAAAAACGGATAAAAAGAAATCTTTAGCCGATAAACTGTTGCAACCAGATGTTAGTTAGATTAATATTACCAAAGTCTCAATATAACGTGGTTATCAACATATTATGCTAACATTTTCAAATAGAACAACTTATTCTCAAATTCATAGCCAACATCTCTTATTAATAGCAGAAGGTAAGACGCCTTCTAACATTGATGGCAATACACATAAGCAATTGATTGAACTTTTAGCAAGAGATGGTGTTAACGAAGACACCACCGATTTTCACCAAAAATATTTGTATAAATATGCGCATTATTGTTTAGCACATCGCCAAGCTGCCAATCCTAACTGTCAAGACACGGATAATGGTGAAACCCCGCTTATTAAAGCCGCAGCATGCAATGATATTCAACTGATGCAATTATTAATCTCTTTTAAAGCCAACATTGACGATTTTGATAATGAGGGCAATACTGCGCTTCATGTCGCCTGCGCAATGGGACATCTCAATGCTGTTACGTTTCTATTGGATAAAGATAGAGGTAGCGTGTTATCGATGAATAATTCAAGGCAATTCCCCATTCATTTTGCCGTTCGTTTCCCTAACATTATTGCTGCTTTATTGGAATACAGATCGCCTATCAACCCCCTTTGTAATAAAATGAAAACGCCATTACATTATGCGGTTGAATGCAACGCTCCTAAAGAATCCTTTGAAGTATTAATTCAACATAGTGCTAACTTCATGCAGCAAGATAGCGAACAACGAACACCTCTTCAGGTGGGTTCAAATAGCGTTTATCTGCAAAGTATTGGTTGCGATACACAATTGAAAGCCTTAGAAGAAATCGTTACCGCGAAAGCTAAAGCACTTGCTGACGATGCAAAATGGCAATTTTTACTCAATTTGTTTGATGAGAAAAAAGTTAACCTGCCAGCCGAAATCTATCAACTTATTCTCGAGCAGGTTGGTCTACAAGATTTTGTCAGTGCCGCACAAAATGATGATGAGTGCAAAGCCTTAGTTTCAAGTTTTAACAAAATGTCTATGCAATAAAAAAGCCGGCAGTTGCCGGCTTCTTTTTATATACTTAATAACGAGCTTTGGGGCCGAAAAATTTCACGAATAAAAAGCACATGGGAATAGAACAAATGCTTAACCAAATTTTAACGGATAGCAAAGACAACATTTTCCATAATGCAATATAAGAATCACTTGAAACCCAGTGAAAAATGGGCGCCAAAACTAACATATCCAGCACCAAAACCCCAAGCAATAGCAGACAGATCCGCAGTAACAGCCAATCTTTACCCAATTTGATTTTCAAAAAGGCACCAGCTTTGACTATTGCCTTTGCGCTCAATAAATAACTTAAGGTTAACATGAAGACAATGCCAAATTGTTGCCAATTTTCAATATTATCCACATCGTCTTTGACCCAAAATGTCGGGATAGGGAGCGACAATCCATAGTAGATAAAAACGGCAATGATCAGATTGATAGCCGCTGTATAACCAATAATGTAATTGGTTTTGCGAAAACCTATCGTCTCTGTCAGAAAAATCACACCACAGAATATCAACTGAATTAACAAAGTACCCGATGAACAGCTAAAGTAAAACAATCGTAAAGAATGATCACCGACAAAATTAGCGGAAACTAAAATCAGACTATAAAAAAAAAGGAAGTAATCAATGAAGCCTCTATTATCAGAGGCTACATAACTTTTTATACTTGATATCATTTTTTTTCCATTTTGCTTAAAGCGAGGGCTTACAGCCCTCAAGCGAAAATTAGTTCGTCGAATTACCATTACCTTTGTGTGCCACATTCAGCAATAGTTCATTAAAACGTTTCACAAAGGTACCTGGATCATCTAATTGCCCACCTTCTGCTAAAATAGCTTGATCTAGCAAGATTTCACTTAAATCATGAAAGCGACTCACATCTTGTTCATCTTTCAGACGCAAAACTAACAAATGATGGGGATTCAGCTCTAATGTCGGCTGATTGTTCACCGCCTGACCTGCTTGCCGTAAAATTCGCTGCATATGACTACTCATCTGCCCTTCATCACTGACAATACAAGAAGGAGAGGTGGTCAAACGTTCACTTAAGCGTACTTCGGTTACTTTATCACCTAGCGCAGCTTTTACCTTAATCAGTAAATCTTTAAATGTAGCTTCATCAGCTGATTTCTTTTCTTTATCTGCTTCTGATTCCTTTTCATGTTCACTTTTAACAAAATCTAAATTCTCGAGTTTGCCTGCGGCAACCGAATGAAATTGTTTTTTCTCATATTCTGTTAAATGTGACATTAACCATTCATCGATTCTGTCGCTCAATAAGAGAACTTCCACTCCTTTAGCGCGGAAAATTTCAAGATGCGGACTATTCTTAGCAGCATTAAATGAATCTGCTGCAATGTAATAGATTTTTTCTTGCTCGGGTTTCATTCTTGATAAGTAATCATCTAACGAAATTTCCTGAGTTTCATTGTCATTGTGAGTAGAAGAGAAACGCAATAATTTCGCAATCGCTTCTTTATTAACAAAATCTTCAGCAGGGCCTTCTTTTAACACCTGGCCAAATTCGCGCCAGAATTTAAGATATTTTTCATTATCGGATTTGGCTAAATCTGCCAGCATTCCTAGCACTCGTTTGATAACTGAAGCACGAATTGCATCGACCAACTTATTGCTTTGTAAAATTTCTCGAGAGATATTTAAAGGCAAATCATTGCTATCGATAATCCCGCGCACAAAACGTAAATAACTAGGTAAGAACTGTTCTGCATCATCCATAATGAATACGCGACGAACATATAATTTTAAACCACGGGGTTTATTGGGTTGCCATAGATCATAGGGTGCTTTTGAAGGAATATATAGCAGCGTTGTATATTCAAATTTACCTTCCACTTTGTTATGTGCCCATAACATGGGATCTTCAAAATCATGCGCTATATGTTTATAAAATTCGCAGTAGGCTTCATTATCAATTTCACTTTTAGGTGTAACCCATAAAGCCGTTGCGCGATTTACCACTTCTTGCTCGGTGGTATCTTCTGGCACTTCTTTACCTTCGGCCCAGTGGCTATAGGGCTCTTTCTTCATATAGACGGGAACGTTAATATGATCGGAGTATTTGCCAACAATATTACGCAAACGTAAGCCACTCAGAAATTCATCTTCTGCTGGCTTTAAGTGTAAAATAATTTGAGTACCACGTTCAGGTAACTCGATATTTTCAACGGTATAATCACCTTCACCAGCCGATTCCCAGCAAACGCCTTCTTCTGGGGGTAACCCTGCCTTGCGGGTTTTCACCGTCACTTTATCCGCAACGATAAAACTGGAATAAAAACCGACGCCAAACTGGCCAATTAGGTTGCGATCTTTTGCTTGATCGCCGGTCAAGGATTGCAAGAAAGCTTGTGTACCTGATTTGGCAATCGTTCCTAAATGAGAAATGGTATCTTCGCGTGACATACCAATGCCATTGTCACGAACCGTAATCGTATTAGCATCTTTATCATAGGAGACATGGATAGCAAGCTCGGTATCCCCTTCAAAAAGTTCTGAATTAGAAATAGCAGCAAAACGCAGTTTATCTATCGCATCCGAAGCATTAGAGATAAGTTCTCTTAGGAAAATTTCTTTATTACTATAAAGAGCATGGATCATCAGATGCAGCAGCTGTTTGACTTCAGTTTCAAAGCCACGTGTTTCTTTTGCTGTCGCTACGTTCATGGTTTACCTCTCTATTTTTCGTTTCTCTTTTTAGACTGTTGCTCTGTCGGCGAGTGCTTTTGCTAAAGTGCCACCATCAATGTACTCAAGATCGCCCCCCATCGGCACGCCATGAGCAATACGAGTGGCCTGTATGTTAAAAGATTTTACTAAATCTGCAATATAATAAGCGGTCGCTTCTCCTTCGAC
Organism: Candidatus Berkiella aquae; assembly: GCF_001431295.2. Classification (NCBI taxonomy): domain Bacteria; kingdom Pseudomonadati; phylum Pseudomonadota; class Gammaproteobacteria; order Candidatus Berkiellales; family Candidatus Berkiellaceae; genus Candidatus Berkiella; species Candidatus Berkiella aquae. The sequence goes on from NZ_LKAJ02000001.1 coordinate 2,901,692, forward strand.
CGTTGCATTGGTTGCTAAGACAACCTCTTTTACCGTGCCTTCTTCAAGCACAGCCACCAATTCGTTAATCCCAATGTCCTCTGGCCCAATACCATCGATAGGCGACAAGTGACCTGTCAATACAAAATAAATCCCATGAAACCCACCGGTTTGCTCAATAGCGGCAAGATGGGCAGGTCCTTCCACGATACACAATAAGCTGCGATCACGGTTTTTATTTTCACAGATAGCGCATAAAGGCTGTTCACATAACGAACGACACTTTTCGCATTTACCGACTTGTTTAATCGCTAACGAGAGCATTTGTGCTAAACGCTGCGCGCCATCTCTCTCACGCTCGAGCAAGTAAAATGCCATGCGCTGCGCACTTTTAGGCCCAACACCCGGTAGCACTCGCAATGCCTCGATTAATTGTTTAACAAGCGGGCTAAAAGCCAAAATTTCCTCCGCCCATTTGTTTAGTCGCTTCCATCATCTCTTGCTTGACCATTTGCCCTGCATTTTGTAATGCTTGGTTCACAGCGCCCATAATGAGTTCACTAATGACTTCGGGTTTTTCTTCAAATAAAGTAGGTGCCAGTGCTAGACGAGTTATTTGCATTTTTAGATTCACATCCACAATAACTAAATCGCCCCCAGCCTGCCCTGTTACAATTTTGTCACTTTGATGGCGCATATTTTCTTGTATCTTTTGCGCATTTTGCAATAGGGTGTTCATCATGGCTTTTAAATCAATATTATTGTTATCCATCTTTTCGTACCTCAAACGGCTTTAATATCTTCAACTTTAGCATCGAAAGTCGATACTAAAGATTGTACTATTGGATCTTCTTCAACAGAGCGCACGGCTTGTTGCTGACGCTCGGCTAATTGCGTTTGCTCTTGCATCATCAATGTCGTCCCTTGGACAACGCCTAATTCAATGGTCAGTTTTACCTCAACACCCAGCTGACTCTTTAGCGCGTCTTGTATTTGTGCTAGGCGTAATGGGCTAACCAGCGTCTTTTGCGATTCTTCTAAGGTTAATACCATATTGCGCCCATCCCATTTTGTTAGAATGCAATGTTTCACCAACATGCGGGTTAACCCGGATAACGGTAATTTAGCACTCAGCTCTAACCAATTAATCTCGGATGCACTGGAGGCAAGATTCGCTTGAACGGAAACAGCAGCAGGTGCTACAACAGGAGCAGGCGCTGGTGGCGCATCATTGGGAGAAACCGCAACCACAGGCGATGGCTCTCGCACCGGTGCTGCAATGGGCACTTGACTAACCGCTGTTGCAATCATCGGTGCGGGTGTTGTCATTGCAGGCGGCACGGTGAGAGGCGCTGGCACTTTCGATGGCACAGGACGCTGGGTGACTTTATTCCCATCACTTAGTTCGCGCGGTTTAAAAAGAGCCATTCGCAGTAAAGTCATTTCAAAACCTGTTCGCATGTCAGGCGCAAAACGCAGATCTTTTTGGCTTGTTAGACCAATCTGATATAAAAGCTGTACCGCTTCTTGGCTTAATTTATCTTTAACGGCTAAGGTTGCTTCATCAATTTCTGCTAAAGCTGCCAATGAGGCTGATTCTTCGGGTAAAGCTTGCGCTAAGGCAATGGCATGTAAGCTCTGTAATAATGAACCTAATATTTTTTCATAATCAGCACCCACTGTCGCGATTTCTTCAACAATAGCTAAACATTGTTTCAAATCTTCGTCAGCCAGTGCCTGCAACAATGAAGGTAAATATCGATAATAACTTAAGCCAAATAATTCATCGACTTCATTGGTTTTCAATTCAAGGTTGCTATAAGCAATTGCTTGTTCCAATAAACTAATAGCATCACGCATACTCCCTGCTCCCAGGCGGGCAATTCGTTGCAATGCGCCAAGCTCATAAGGGATTTTTTCATTATTCACGATATCTTGTAACTGCGCGAAGATATCGGCTGAGGAGAGGGCTTTAAGACTCAAACGCAAACAACGCGATAATACCGTGACAGGGATCCTCTCTGGATCGGTTGTTGCTAAAATAAACTTAACGTGTGCTGGGGGTTCTTCTAACGTTTTTAACAGTGCATTAAAGCTATGCCCTGATAGCATATGAACTTCATCGATGAGATAGATTTTAAAACGTGAAGCCGTTGGGGCATATTGCACATTATCTAATAATTCTCGTGTATCTTCGACACGGGTTCTGGATGCGCCATCCACCTCAATCAAATCAACACTGCGTCCATTATCAATTTCAATGCAAGCAGCGCACTCACCGCAAGGTTCTGGTGTAATGCCTTTTTGACAGTTAAGCGCTTTGGCTAAAATGCGAGCAATGGTTGTCTTACCCACCCCTCGCGTTCCAGTAAAAAGATAAGCATGATGAACTTGCTGTCGTTTTAAAGCATTCGTTAATGCACGGGTGACTTGTTCTTGACCACGCAAGCTCGAGAAAGTTTTGGGTCGCCATTGACGCGCTAACACTTGATAGGCCACAACACATCCTTTGTTAAGTAAAGGTATTGGTTTGAGGTTGGCGGCAACCTCGTCAGCCACACTCCGGCACATGAGTCCACTACTACCGTTGCTCCCTTCCGGGCCTGGCGGGGTTCATAGTGTATCATTGCGGAGGGACCGACGAGATCACCATAGGATATACTTATTCGCTCAAAATTCAAGCGTTAAAAGCCCGCAAAGCTTATCATATTATTGGCGACTAAGTTAAGCACCCTTCGCAGAGCCTTCAGGCCATTTTACGTTTTGGCGTCGTTTCGCGTTTAGTCAGCAAATTAATTAGTCGGTTACCGAAAGAAATAGTACTCGATAAGGTTAGCGCTAGGTAGAAGAAACTACGTGAAAAAATATTTGTCAGTTCACTAAAGTTTTTCTGATAAAAATGGCTCCACCCTAAGAAAGATTGCCATTCTTGCTTGAATAATCTTCTAGAGCGCAAAGCAGGATTAGCGATTGCCAAAACGGCTTCAGGCGCTTGGAAAACATCCCCTCCCATTTGGTGAACCCGCAAACACAGATCCCAATGAAAGGTCGTGTGATAACAGCGCTTATCAAAACCTTTCAGCTGCGCAAAAGTGCGCATAGGAAGCAATAAACACTCTGCTGATACCACTTGTGCATAAAGCCCCCCTCCTACCAATGAGACTTCGGGTACTTCATTCGTTGTTAATGTCTTAAAATTCTTCATAAACTGCGAGGGCAGATGATGTTTTTGTTCTCTCTTGGTTAATGCAGCCCCCACAACCCATGCACCGGGTTTACGGATCCCAATGGCTAATAGCTGCATAATGGCATTCTTTTGCAATAAACCATAAGCACTTAAAAATAAGGCAAAAGGCGTAGAAGCATATTGCGCCCCTAAATTATAAGCCTCAGCAAGACCACAAACGTTGTGCCCATCGACCAAAATGGCACGTGGATATTGATAAGCAAATTGCGTTAACGCATCTTCCATCAAGCTTGAATGACTACCGTTAACAATAATGAGCTCTCTTACCATCAATTGCGTGATAGCAGATTGTAAGGTTTTCATTACTTGTAGATCATCGCTTTGAATAGCGACAATGACCGATACCATTTTTTGTCTCGGATCTAAATGAACACTAGCGGCCGCTTTGCGCTGGCTTTCGGTGATCGCTAAGCGATCGGACCATAAGCGTTTTAAATCAAGAACGTAAGTCAAACGAACAACCTAAATTTAATCCATATCAACGAGATTGCGCATTATAAGGCAATCTGACCGGAAAATGTCACTTCAAAGATTCAGCAACCGTCATTTTTAAAGCTTCTTCAACCGTCACAGGCGGTAGCCAGTTCAATAGTCGAGTAGATTTCTCAATATTAACTTGTAATGATTCGGTTATTCGCCCTACCTGACGGCGTTTACCCGTGAGCAAGCCGAATAATTTGAGCACGAATAAGGGGAAGGGGAATAATCGCCCACCTCGTCCCAAAGCCTTACGCAACGCCAACAACAATTGTGACGTTGATAAATCCTGATTATCAGAAACTAAAAAAATCTCTCGGTGTGCATTTTGATGATGCAAACAACATTCAATAAAACTCACCAAATTAAAAACACTGACTAGGCTACGTTGATTCTTAAGTAACCGAAATGGTAAAGGATAAGGTGTTTTCGCTAACGCAATCAGCTGTTGGAAATTGCCTTTTACCTTAGGACCATAGATAAGTGGGGGGCGAATAATGACCCATTCCATCCCCTGACGTCTTGCTTCTTCTTTGAGAATTTGTTCACCTTGCAATTTCGATAAACTATAAGCATCTTGTGGTTGTGGGTGATCTTCAGCACGAAATGGCATTTCAAACGTTTGTTCACCATTCACTTTAATACTGCTCACATAAATGAATCGCTTAACATTCCCTTTTACGGCTTGGCGTACGAGTTGCTGTGTTCCTCTGACATTCACCTCTTGATAAGCGCTTAAAGCTTTCATTTTACGATCTTTCATATGGTGAACACGCGCAGCCAAATGCACAATCACAGCAACATCGTCTAATAGATCTTGCCAATCCGTTTTACCATCGATATTTTCAATGGGATGATAACTCAGATTCTCATGGGTAAGAGGATAAACCGGTTGCCGGCCTACTGCTTTAACGCGATATCCTTGATCTAATAAATGTTGACACAAATGCAATCCTAAAAAGCCGGTTGCACCTGTTACCAATATCGTGTGGAGGCTACTTGACATGCAGGGCTTCTCTCTTTGGTTTACGAGTCCATTGATTCAAACGTGACAATACTTTATGAAAAAAGAAAGACCATGGTGAAATAGCAATATCTAATTTTTTAGCTGCTTGCAGAATTTGTTGATTCTGTCGAATAATGCCTTTGATGCTGTTATTGGATACGCCACCTAAACGCATTTTGACCATGACTTGTGGCAAATAGCGCGTCGTAATACGGTGTTTCTCTAAAAAACGCATCATCAATTCAACATCGTTTCCACCTTTAAGATGAATATCAAAAACACCATGCTGTTCATAAACGCGACGACGCACAAAAAAGGTGGGGTGGGCCGGACACCAACCCTTAGCAAACAACCCCGGTTGAAATGAATTAGAGCGCCAATAACGTAAAACGGTTTCAGGCGAATGTGTTGCAAAATAAATAAGATCCGCATAACAAGCATCTAAGTGATTATCTTCAAATGCATTAGCAACCTGCGTCAACACAGCTGAATGTGCATAAAGATCGTCGGCATTTAATAAACCAATCACATCACCCGTTGCTAATTGAATGCCTTTGTTCATTGCATCATAGATGCCTTTATCAGGCTCAGACACAACCGTTTTAATATGCGAACGAAAGGATTCAATGATATTCTGCGTACCATCTTTAGAACCACCATCGATCAAAATATATTCCACATGAGGATATTCTTGAGAAGCAACAGATTGTAAGGTTTCTCTAATGGTATTTGCACTATTAAAGCAAACCGTAATAATCGATATTTTAAGTGGTTTATGCATGAGCGTCTTCATGTAAGATTTTTTGATAAAGATTCATTTGTTGTGTCATGACAGGTTGTATATAAAACTGTTGTGCTCTCTTAAGGGCAGATGCTGCCAACAGTTCGTAATTTGCATAATCATACGATTGCAAAATAGTGGGTGCTAATTCTTCTTGTGCACATAAGAAACCATTTTTACCATGTTCAATCATTTCTTTACGTGTACCATAATTCAAGCCAATCACCGGGGTTTGATGTGCAAAAGCCTCAATCATCGTTAAACCAAACGTTTCATAAGCTAACGAACTATGAATGAGATATTTTGCTTTGGCAATGTATGATAAGGTTTGCGCGTGTGGCAACTGCCCTACAAAAGAAATCTGAGGACTTTTGTAGCGCCCAATTAACCGTGCTTCATCCTCACCTTTGCCAATGACAGTCAAATGAAAATGGGAAGGTAAGGTTTCCCACACAGCAAGCAACAATTCAATCCCCTTTGCTGCTTCAAGTCTACCAACAAACAAATAACCCTTTTTTTCAGTCAATGGGCATAATTGGGTCGCAGGCACAATGGCATTAGGCTTATAAAACAATTTCTGTTTCGGTAGCCATGATAATAATTTTTGTAGCTGAAAATGACTCAAGGCAAAATAGGCATCGATATATTGTTGATAGGCTTTAAAACGATACCAAGCGAAGGCTAGCGCCGCTGCACTACTTTGTAGCCAAGAATTTCGATAACAACGATGTAAAATACCAGGTAGCGCCAACGCTTTACCGACGCATTGTTCACAATTCCCTTTATTTTCTCGGTATAAGGTACCTGCCATACACCACCAACGAAAATTATGTAAAGTATGAACGACTTTAGCACCAGCTGCCTTAGCCCCAGCAAAGACGCTCGGGGTTAATAAGGGAAAAAAATTATGGATATGCACGATATCAATTTGCTGTTCACGCACTATCGTCGCAATGGCGTTAAAATGTCGCCTATCACCCCAAATATTTTGCGCCAATGCCAACATTCGAATGTCATCATTGCTCACAATATATTCGAATATATTGTCACTACCTAAGGTTGATTTTAAAGCGGCTAATTCTCTTTGCACAATAATATCTTCGCCACCAATCAAATGAGATTGATAAGCATTGTGTATCACTAATATCTTCATAGCGTCACCGTTTCAAGATATTGTTTCACTTGCCATTCATCACGTGCTTTAAAATCAATGGCAGCGACATTCGCTAATAACATAGCGTAATGAGCAATGCACCACGTTAATGCTTCAGCGAAGGATTGTAGCGATTTTGGTTCAAATAATCTGCCCGCCTGGTAACGCGTAATAAAATCTTTTGCGGCACCTACCTGATTGGAAGCGATAACTGGTAATCCATAATAAAGTGCCTCTTCTACAACTAAGCCCCAAGGTTCCTTTAAAGACGGTAAAATAAACATATCATGGCTTTGATAATATTCAGCAAGATCTTGGTTTGGCACATGCCCTGCCAATATCACATTCTTTCCTGCTAAGGCTTCTAGTTTCCGTTGTAATGGCCCTTGTCCAACGAGAGTTAATTGATATTGAGGAAATTCCGCAAAAAACTGCACCAAATTTTCAAGATTTTTTTCAGGGGACAAGCGACCAACGTAGAGAAATTTTCCATGAAAGGTTTTAGCGATACTCGCTTTCTTCACTGCATAATGAAAAATCCCAACACCTAGCGTCTGTTTTATCTCTTTGTTAAATGAAAGGGCTTGCAGCAAATGGCGCTGGGCATCGCCTGAACAATAAACTCGTTCGATACGCGACAAGAAAAACCGTTTTATGCTCCCGGCCAAACCTTGCGTCTTACTTTCAAAAATAGAAGATTCCAGTGCTAAAGCATTGCGCTTTTTAGGAAATAACATGGCAATCAACCAAAATTCCCATAGATCCCAACCACCGACAATAATTTGCTGATAATCTAAAGCTTTTAACTGTCGATAAAGTTGCGCGAGGCTTTTTAACTTCATGCGTTCTTCAAATGCCCCTTCATTGATCATGCAATAATCAAATGCAAAATCACTTGGGGTAAAATCTTTGGTGCGGATATTGGAAGCGCTGGCAATAAAAATAACAAATAGCCGGCAATGCTTAGCCAATTCATTATAAAGATTTACTTTATAAAAAGCGGGCAAATGCGTAACAAAGACGATGTCAACCGTTTTCATTGATGTTTATGGCTTAGTGCTAACAAATAACGGATAAGCACCAATGCGTCCCATTAATTGAGGGAAGCGATTTTCAAGCCAGAAAAAGGCTTTTAATAACATGCGTCCCCCAAATTTGCGATGAATAAATAACTTTAAAAACGGCACATTAACGCTGCGCCAAGAATACAGCTTACAATCATATTGCCTCTGAATATGTCGACGATACCATTCGTAAGAATGTGCATAGAAATATAATGTTTGCCCTGTTTGCTTTGTGCGTTGCAGTCGCTTCAATAAAGACCATAGCTTCACAGGAAACATCAAGACATTCATTAGCAAAGCACGTCGTCCCCAGCTATAAATCACAACCGAACTGCCTTTGGGCTTTAATACGCGTTGGATCTCGGTATAGCCTTGCAGCTGTTGTTCCTTAGGAACATGGTACAAGGTATGCAAAGAAATAGCGGCGTCAATTTTCCCGGTTTGCAGTGGTAGACGCGTTACATCGCTTAATAAGTAAATGCCTTTTGCACCTAATTTTTGTTTGGCGGCTTGTAATGCTCGCAAAGAGATATCGGCACAAAGTCGATAATGATAATTTTCGCTATAAGCCAAATAAGCATCATACTGAATGGGGCCTGAGGCAACATCTAATAAATAGCGCCCGGTTGCGGGTAAATGTTGTTTTAATCTGGCATGACATTGTTCAATGTAATCTCTTGAGACTTCTCGTAAATCTTCAGAATCGAGCGCATCTTGAAAAATACCACTTTCTTGCTGCCAGCCAAAACTATCATAAAACTGTTTGACTGATTGTTTGGTCATATCGTTATCATGCTCTGCAAGACGGAGTACATTTTGTTTTTGCAAAGCAAACTCAGGAAGTAAATAAATGATGTCATCGACAACCAAATAATAGACATCAAACTTGGTTGCTTTAAAAGCACCCTGCCAAATAGCAGCATCAAAAGAAGCATGGCATGAACGAAGTTCTTGTTTTTGGACTCGAGACTTCAAGGCTTGCAAATCGCCGTCATTCAGCCAACTTAAGTTGGAGCGAGTCAATGGACATCTTAGTATACTTTCCAACTCTTTATAGTTTGTCATTAAGGGCATGGTCTTTTCCAGCAGATGAATGGGCGTATTCTGCCGCAATCATCATACAGAGGAAAGACTAGCTCTAGTTATTCAATTTCGTTACACTTTTTCACCTTGCCGTCACGGAAGTCGACGGATGGACTGTGGGAACATTAAGGAGCGCTTTTGAGTACGACAATTTTAGGCATTTCTGCGTTTTATCACGATAGTGCTGCCGCCATTGTACAAGATGGGAAGATTATCAGCTGTGCACAGGAAGAGCGTTTTACCCGTAAAAAACACGATCCTGCGTTTCCCACACATGCCATAGAATACTGCATGAAAGAAGCAGGCGTTTCTCTCAAACAAGTAAATTATGTGGTTTTCTACGATAAGCCCTTGGTCAAATTTGAACGTCTTTTAGAAACTTATCTAGCTTTTGCCCCCCGGGGTTTTCGCTCTTTTTTACAAGCCATGCCCATTTGGATGAAGGAAAAGCTTTTTTTAAAAGATCTCTTAAAAAAATCGCTTGCCAAGCTTGGCAACATGCCAATAAAAGCGTTGCCTCCTCTTTTATTCACTGAGCATCACCAAGCCCATGCCGCTTCTGCCTTTTTTCCAAGCCCTTTTGAACGCGCAGCCGTCATGTGTTTAGACGGCGTAGGTGAATGGGCAACAAGTTCAGTTTGGTTAGGTAATCAAAACAAACTGGAATTAGCATGGGAACTCGACTTTCCACATTCTCTGGGCCTTTTATATTCCGCATTCACTTACTATACCGGATTCAAAGTAAACTCTGGTGAATACAAGCTAATGGGCCTTGCCCCTTATGGGGAACCTAAATACGTTGATCTCATTCTCGATCATTTGTTGGATTTGAAAGAAGATGGGACTTTCCGCCTCAATATGGATTACTTTAACTATCCAACCGGCCTCACGATGACCAATCGCCGATTTGACGAACTCTTTGGTGGACCTCCTCGTCAAGGCGAATCAACGATTACGCAACGTGAAATGGACATTGCAAGCTCTATTCAAGCGGTTACCGAAAATATTGTGCTTAAGCTTGCGAATACTGTCAAAAAAGAATTAAGCACCGACTATTTATGCCTTGCAGGCGGCGTTGCGCTCAATTGCGTTGCCAATGGCAAAATTCATCGTCAAAAATTGTTTAAAGATATTTTTGTACAACCTGCAGCCGGTGATGCAGGAGGTGCCTTAGGTGCTGCGCTGAGTGTATGGTATGAGTATTTACAAAAAGACAGAGAGCCCGATGCGCAAGATAGCATGGGTGGCAGTTACTTAGGGCCCAAGTTCAGCAATGCAGAAATGATTGATTACTTGGAGAGCATTGGCGCTAAATATCATTTCATGACCGATGATGCTTTACTACCTCATGTCGCCGATTTGCTGGCAAATGAAAACGTGATTGGCTGGTTCCAAGGGCGCATGGAATTTGGCCCAAGAGCCTTAGGGGGGCGCTCCATTATTGGCGATGCCAGAAGTCCTAAAATGCAATCCATCATGAATTTGAAAATTAAATATCGCGAATCTTTTAGACCTTTCGCTCCGGTTATTAAACATGACCAGGTTTCACAGTGGTTTGAATTTGATGGCAAAAGCCCTTACATGTTAATGGTTGCACCGATTCGAGAAAATCATCGTGTTGCAATGACCGAGGCGGAACAGCAACTTTTTGGCATAGAAAAATTAAATGTTCCTCGTTCTACTTTGCCAGCGATTACCCATGTTGATTATTCGGCAAGGTTACAAACGGTACACCCTGAAACCAACCCACGTTTTTATGAATTGTTAAATCAATTTGAAAAAATCACCGGGTGCCCCGTTTTAATTAATACTTCTTTTAACGTTCGGGGCGAACCGATTGTTCATTGTATGGCAGATGCTTATCGCTGCTTTATGCGTACGGAAATGGATTATCTGATTTTAGAAAATCTGGTTCTATGCAAGAAGGAGCAACCTGCTTGGCAAGAAACCAGTCGTTGGCAAGAAGAATTTGCGTTAGATTAAGGATTATGATGAACATTCAAAGCTTAACCATACCAGAATTACGAAAATTCGGCTTAACCCTAGCATCCGTTTTTATTGGCGCATTTGGCCTTTTGTTTCCTTTACTCTTTAATAAGCCAATACCTTCTTGGCCATGGATCATAGGGATCGCAGTTTTAATTCCGACCATGACAAAACCGGCTTGGTTAAAAGCTATTTATCATCCGTGGATGAAAATCGGCCACGTACTCGGCTGGATTAATACTCGAATTATATTAGGGCTTATTTTTTTCTTTCTGATTACACCAATAGGATTATTTCGTCGTGTATTAGGTAAAGATTCCTTGGGTCTGCAATTTGATAAAGAATTAAAAACTTATCGTAAACAAGTTGCATCGCAAAGCATTCAACACATGGAGAAACCTTTCTAATGATAGATTTAATGATGGATCTCTGGCGCTTCATGCGAGTACGAAAAAAGTTTTGGTTGTTACCTATTATTTCCTTTTTGGCCTTGCTAGGCGCTTTAGTCGTTCTAACCCAAGGTTCAGCGATTGCACCTTTCATCTATACACTCTTTTAACTCTATGAAAAAAAGTGTTTTTGAAAAACACCCCCGACTGACATTAGCGGGGGTGCTTCTTTTATTCGGATTAGCTGGTATTGCGGGTTTAGAGCTTGCTGCAGGCTCTTTGTTTGGCTTGGGGCATCCTGTGATTTATGAATCACATCCTGTTTATGGCTATCGTCCTGAACCTAATCAATTTGTCGCGCGCAATAAGAACGATGTCGTCAAAATTAATAATCTAGGATTACGGGCAAATCAAGATTGGGATCTCAATCAGCCCCAGCATAAAATTCTGTTTTTAGGCGATTCTGTCACCTATGGCGGAAGCTATATTCATAATGATCAACTATTCTCATCTTTGGCAATCAAATCGTTCGCAGGCTATGAAAGTGGCAATGCTGGTGTCAATGGCTGGGGTGTTGACAATGTGTATGCGCTGGTAAAAGAAATGCATTTTCTGCCAGCCGATGTGTATGTTAGCGTCTTTCCCGAAGGGGATTTTTATCGTGGTTTAACCCGCATTGGCGGACAACCCTTTTGGACTAAAAAACCCCGTTTTGCTTTGGAAGAGTTATTTCATTATTTCATTTATAAAATTCAACAACGCCAAGTACCTCCTATTCATTTTTATGAAATGACAACGGCGCAGCGCACCCATATTGCAAACCTTGCGGTCAGGAACTTAAAAGCACTGGATGAGTATTTAAAAAGTGAAGGTAAAACCCATCTTATTTATATTTCACCGAGTCGTTCACAAATACTCAAGACGCAAACAGAAGATCTTGCACTAAAACAATTATTCCAAGATCACAAGCTACACGTTGTGTATTTAAAAGACCGCTTACAATCTATTCCTGCTTCACAAGCAGCCGCGTACTTTCATGATGAAATACATTTATCAATTGCAGGGCATCAACAATGGGCAGCATTGATTGAACCTGATTTAAAACAGGCGTTATTGGCGCAAGAGCAATTAAGCTATGAAAATAAAAATTCGTAAAGTTACCTTATGTGATGTTAAAGCGTTATTACCTTTAATAAGCCAATTGGGTTACCCTATTTCTGAAGAACAGTTAATTGCCCGATTAGCGCTCTATCAAGGCTATAATGATGCAGCCTGGGTTGCACTGGTCGACGAAAAACCGATCGGTGTGATTGCTGTTCATGTTTATGATTTATTTCATTGCACTGAACGTTACAGCAGAATTGTCACTGTCGTGGTTGATGCGCCCTATCGACGTTTAGGAGTCGGCAAACAATTGTTAGCTTATGCGGAACGTCACGCAAAGGAAAAAGGTTGCACTGCCCTTGAGCTCACCAGTAGTTTAAAACGCCTTAAATATGGCGCTCATGATTTTTATGATTCTTATGGTTATAACAATCATGGTGAATATGAATCACGCTATTTTCGTAAGTTCTTAAAACAAAAAGAAGGTCCCGTTATTTGATAAGTTAGTCGACTTATTTGTACCAATAATCTGACCAACTTAATCGCTGGTCTCAATTGAATGGTTTCGCTAACAATCACCATGTTATTCATGACGCCTCAAATTTAATTAACAACCAAAGAGGTTTATCATGATTACTATGTTAAGAAATACGTTTGAATCGATCGCTACTCATACCAATGAATATGCAGTTGCGATAAAAAATGCATTACGAGCAAGCTGGGATTTTACTCGCGCACACGCAGATAGTATCTGGCAAGCCATCAGCAACGCCGCTGTTTCTGTGTGGAATTGGGCTCGAAGCCAAAATCAAAGCATAGGCCGTGATGTTGAAGCGGACGGTATCGCACCAGTTCAAACGCAAGCAGAATCAACGTTGTTTACCCAAATGACAAGACCACTGACTTGGTTACACAATGCGGCAAGCACATACCTACCACGACGTTCATCGACTGAAACGATTGAGCCAACCCTTGCTGAAATGCCAAGCGCGACGAGTCGAGCGACATTAAACTAAAGATTATAGGACATCTCATATTGTTGGATGTCCTTTCTCTTTCTTCCATTAAAAGGGAATTTCCTCGCTGCCGCGAGTTTTTTAGCAGCGGTAGCTGCGACATTCGCTAGCCCCCTATGCAAACATGAAACGGCGTTAGCCGTGAATGTGGGAATGGGGGATAATAAACTCATTATTTATTTAATCGCGGTAGCGATGCAACAAATGATTATCAAGAAAAAATGTTTTTTAATTTCTGCCACAAAACACCATGTTCTTTTCACTGCTCTCTTCTATCTTTTAATTAATTTTTTCTTCATTTTTATCATCCCCTCAAATATTGAAGTAGAGATCTGTTTAGGAAAAGAAGAAGGAAGCATTGTCGATACTTTATCAATCACACTATCCACTCTTTCCAACATTTCATCTAATATTGCTTGAGCTCGCGAAGGAGAATAATTTGCATTTTTAGCAGCTTCAATAAAATGTCTATGTTGAATGTTATGCCAATAATAATGATTATTTTTACCTTTTAGCGCCATTGCCATTTTTATTTTCTGCGGCTGTAATTGCTTACTTTCTATCAATGGATATGCAGACATAACATCATATAATGGGGTTAGTTGATATTTTCCTTCAGGCTCAATAAAGATACTAAAATTTTTAGCATGACCATCAATTGCTGCTAATAACCAAAACAATACTTGCGAACGAAAGAAAGCATCTCTGTCTTTTAAAGGATCAATGGCGCCTAGTAATAAATTCATCACTTCAGAAATACCAGGACCTCCATCAGCTTGATATTTTAGATTTGGAGAAAATCCTAATGCTTGACACATATCTTCTTGAGGTAAACGCATTATCCAGGTTTTATCACTGGATAATTTTCGATCAAACCGTTCTACTGCCAACACTTTCACTTCTTCAAAATATAATATATCGCACTTTGCTACCGGTAAACCAAATGCTGCTGCAATTTGTGCACATAGCCATTCATTCTCACAGCTATCTGTTAAATCCATACCATGTACACGACCAATAGGCAATTTAAGAATATGTGTTGTTGGTGTTTGTTCTAATGGTAAACTCCATTTTTTTTTATAATACAGCAATGCTGCTTTTTCTTGAGCCCCAGCAATGGAAATTCTAAAATCAGTATCTTCCATCATGCCAAGCGGGTAGTTTTGGTAATGACGTAATATCTCAGCAATATTTTTTTCATTGAGCTTTTTTAACTGAATGCTTTTAACGATTGTGATATTAGTCACATCATTGAGTTGAATAGCCCCTACACAGTCTCGTCCAATTTTTTCAAGCAAATCGAAAGGCTGATCGGTTTTTGCACTAAATTTTGCTTGAATTCTTGCTCTTATCTGTGGATTATCTGGTAAGAGATTATCAAAAAAATGATAAACAACATCTCCCATATATCGTTTTGCACTTAAAGGAAGAGATAACGACAGGGGACGCGCCCCAGCCATTGCTAACCAACTCGGTTCATAAAAAAATTGCAAGATTCCTTTGGATTGCTTTTCTAATCTGCCAACCAAAAATTCATTCATGAATATATATAATGTGCGTACATCTCTAGGCATTTTTACCACTCATGCTGCCAATCTGATTTCGATTCTGCATTTTTAGGTATAACATTCATATCTAAGTTAACAGCCGATAGGATTAAAAAGAGCGTCGAGATTTTGGTATTTTCAGGCTTATTTTCAAAAGCTGATATGGTTTTTTGTTTAAGTCCGACCCTACTAGCAACCTCTGCTTGAGTTATACCTAACTTTTTCCTTTGATCAATCACCATCACAGCAAATTCTTGAGGAGAGCGGATAAACACGGTTCACTCCTTATTTATACCCTGCAGGGTATATTTCAAATTTATCCCCTTAAGGGTATATTTTCAATATTATACCCTCTAAGGGATAAATGCAAGGAAGTGATAGAAAAACCTTCGTTGGACCATTTAAAAACCTAAGATAAAATCCCCCGCTTGGTGCTTCCGTCTTCGCTTCTTGCTTCGCCAAGAGGCTACGCAAGACAAGAAAACTTCGACGGAAGATCGCACCAAGCTGCCCCCTTTTACAAAGTGGGCGCTTGATCGCTGCACTCATCATCAGAGCAATTTTATTAATTCAAATTCGTTTGAATCAAATTCAACATTGGTGTCTCAATATGATATTGCCTTGCAAGTGCTAAAACATTATCAATAATGTATTCTTTTTCTATCGGCTTACCCTGAATAGAATCAAAATACATACTCGGATAGTATGGCCCTGACTTTTGAGTCGCCTCTAGCATTTTTGCCATATGTTCTTGTGAAATAGTGACACCATCTGCTTTGGCAATATCGGCCACTTCATTCATTAAAGCGCGCACAATACTCACATACGGCTGACGGGTTGCTAATACTTGAGTATCCTGTTGATAAATAATCGAAAGCGCCGAAAAAGGAACGTTCCAAATTAATTTGCGCCAACGAATTTCTTTATAACTCTGATAGGCTTTAACCGGAATAGCAGGTGAAGTTGCCGCAAAAGCCTGCTCAATGATTTCACACTGTTTTTCAGTTGCCGCTTGAAACGGGGCTAAACGTAATTCTGCAATATAAGCAATCTCGACTGTATTATTCTCTAAGCGTGTGGCTTTCATACTAGAAACGCCGCAGATAAGAGGATTATGAGGAACTAATTGCGATATCCATTCTTCATTCCCTATCCCATTTTGTATCACCAATACCAGTGTGTTTTCTTTTATGCAATGGCCTAATAATGCACCCAGTTCATGATTGGCAGTTGTTTTGGTGCTAATAATGACTAAATCAGAGGGGGGCAAGGTTTTGGCATCTTGGTGTAATAAAGGCGCTTCAATCTGCATACTATTTTGCGGCGGTGGAAACACTAACGTAAAACCACCTTCTCTTTTAACTTGGGCATATTCTGAACGCATTAAATAATGCACTTCATGCTGCTGAGCTAATAGCCCACCATAAGTTTTACCTAAAGCACCAGCGCCAACAATGGAAATGATCATGCGTTTAACCTTTGTATATTAGAGGATAGTAATGATGATGATTGCCTATGTTGTTTGAAAAGCATCCAAACAAAAACCACACTAAACAGCACCATGATACCCAACCGATAAGTGATGCCCCACGTGGTATAAATTAATAATGCATACCCCAGAAAAAGCATAATCTGTGCTTTGGACCATTGGTATTGTGCGCTTGCCATGCCTGCTAAAAGATACAAACCAATCACCCCTTGCAACGCAATGCGGGCAAAATTATTGCCAGTCATGTGATAGCCCAAGAACGGTTGGCCAATGGTAATCGCCATGTATAAGGTTAAATGCCAATAGCGCAACATTAATTGAATCATTGATTTGGCATAAAGCAACAGAAATGGCAACAGCGGCACAAAAAGCTCAAGCACTTTTGAATCAATTACCACAAACCATAAATGAGAAAAGGTAAAAAAGCCTGCCGGAGGTTGTAGCAAAGCCGTAAAGGTTGAGGTGGCATGATAATAACTTTGTAAAAAACTGTAGGCCGTAATTAAAACCGCGGTATAAAAGAAAACTCGCCGCTGCTTTGTCTGGCTATAACAATAGAGTAAGGAAGCAACGCCTAATATCAGCAGATTCTGCCTAGTTAAAATACTTAGCATGCTAAGAACAAATAAACTTGTTGTCTGTCGGGTTAATGAGCAGTAAAACATCAATATGATGAATAAATAAGTGAACATATCGCAAGTTTGGTAAACCAACACCAATGGAATACGGATGGCTTCGTTTGCTGCCAAGCACAGAAGTGTAAATCCAAATGCTACCCAAGATTTAAGGGAGCATTTTTGGAAAAACCAAAAGAGTAGTACTCCAAAAGCAACATAGCCGCCCCCTGAGAGTATGCGAAATGCCATCTCATCACTAAAACCCAAATAAGATAAACCATTGGCTAACAAAACAGGCAATACTCGCATGGCATGATGGCCTGCAATATTGGGATCGTAAGCAATAGACTGCATCATTGCGAGGTAGGAATTACAATCAAAAAAAGCGGGACAGCCTTTAGGCTGAGTGATAATGACTCGTAATCCAGCCAGCAATATCAAAAGAAAATAATACATTCCCACAGCAGATGTTTTATTTGATTGCGATGGCATGTAGATTCAGACCCATTTGAAAACGTTTTACTTGAAATTGATGAAAGCCTACCTTTTGTAAATAGTGCTCCAATAGCTTCTTCGAAAAATAAATTTTATGATCTCGGATTTCCGTTTCATTAATCCATTTTAATTTATAGGCTAAAAATTCTAATATCGGTTTGGCAGCGGTACTTGGCGTCGTTAAGATAAGTACCCCATTTTTGCGAAGCACACGATAGATCTCATGCAAATTAAACAATGGCTTTTCTAAATGTTCAATATTGGCTAATGAAGTAATCAGATCGACCGATTCATCAGATAGTGGAAGGGTATTATTTAAATCAGCAGCAATGATACGCTGATCGCTTTTGACATCAATCCCATATGCATCATATCCCTGTTCGCAAAGCAAATGCACTAATTGCCCCGAACCACAGCCTAAATCATAAACTTGTTTGATATGATTAAACTGTTTTAATGCTTTAAACATCCGATTATAACGATATTGGGTTAAAAATTTATCAAACGCTTGTGTTGGCGTGAAATAATCACTACGCATATGAAGATGATATCCTTATCGATAAGCAAGCATATTGTGTTTGCTTATCATTTTCATTTTAAAACCCAGTTGTTCAAGGCATTGTTGAATCGCTTGATGTTCTGTCGAAAAGGTTTCAAGCAAAATGGCTTTAATGGGTTGATTCTTTAAAAAGTCTGCAGCGCCTTGCAAGACATGATGTTCAAAACCTTCAACATCGATCTTCAGCAAAAAGTTTGTGCCTGATTCAAATTGCTTTTCTTGAATGAATTGATCTAATGTAATCGATGGCACCTCAATCGCCTGTGAACTATTTTGCACAATGGTATTTAAAGGATCGCCGTCGTCCAGATTGCTAAAATAGGTTGATTGATTATTATCACTCACCGCCTTTGCAATTACCTGCTCTTCAGATAAACCATTTAATAAAAAATTCATTTTACATAAATTAGCAGTATGCGGATGTGCTTCAAAAGCATAAAGTTTTTTAACTTTATCCATTAACATAATACTGTATGCACCAATATTGGCACCAATATCTAAAAAAACCGATTGATTATCGGCTAGTTGGCGAAGCGCTGCTATCTCTTGCTTGTCTGGGTGACTCGCATAGACAAAAGCAGATGAAATACAATTATTGGGATATAAAAATATTTTTTGCCCATTAAATAATCGCTTGCTAAAAATGGTTTTGACACACCGCTTATAACCTTGATACAAGAAGGCTAATCCTAATCGATAAGGTATGGCAAATGGCGAATTATTTTGGATGATATAGCGAAGAATAGGCAAAATTTGTTTCATATTTAATAGGCCATTTTTAGCAATTTATCTTTAATGAGGTATTTTAAGCGAGTGAATGCATCGATTGCTTGTAACGCCATAGTGGAAGCAACGCGATGTTGTTTTTTGATACGATGATATTCATCAAAAATTTCCATGATCCGATGAGCACCCACTCCGCCTGCACGCCAGCGTGAAATGAATACATCTTTAATAATTGTTTTAGGGAACTCTTCGTAAGCTCTTAATAATAATTCATAATCCATCGCGAATCGCACTTTGAGATCAAAGCTGCCAAACTGCTCAAAAAAGCACCGATGAGTGAATAAACCTTGATGCGGCAAGGACATTTTAAAAAGGAGTGACTTTTTATTAAAAGGTTTAATGTGTTTTGGCGCAACCCATAATGGCGTAACACCATCTTCTTCAACACGCTCTACTTTGCCACAAATAAGTTGGTAACTGTCATCCAGAGAGTGAAATAGTTGCGTAAGGCAGCCAGGCGCATAAAACACATCACCGGCTCCCTGGAAATTAATATAATCTCCCGTTGCTTGTCTTAACCCTTTGTTAAATGCATCTGAAATCCCTTTATCCGGCTCAGAAATCACACAATGAATCAGGTCGTGATTCTCTCTAATAACATCGAGCGTACCATCGGTTGAAGCGCCATCAATGACAATGACTTCAAGCAATGGATAGCATTGAGCGCGAATGCTTGCTAAAGTTTGTGCTAAATACGCTTTAGCATTCTTAACTGCAATTATGACAGAGACTGAAGGTTGAAACATGGTAACGTTTATCTTACAACTTATCCGCGATCCGAAGCTTTACCGCTATATCATTGCGGGAGGCGCTTGTGCTATTTTGGACATTAGCTTATTTTTGCTACTGCGCCAGCATTTTGCCTACCACTACTTAATTCTAGCAACGTTTAGCTTCATCGTTGCCACTCTAGCTAATTTTATCTTATGCAATCAATTCGTCTTTAAGCATCAGCAACGCCATTCTTCACAAACGCGCTTTATGCTGACTTATTTGGTTAGTGGTATTGGGCTTAGCATTCACCATTTTTGCCTTTTTCTGACTTTTGAATGGTTGGCGCTAAGCCTTGTTATCAGCAAACTCTTCGCGATGGGTACTGCCTTTGGCTGGAATTTTTTATCCCGTAAGTACCTGGTGTTTAAAACGGCAACGCCTGCCTAGGCAAGCGCTTAAGCATTACCTACTCAACAGCAGTGAGCATCGCTGTTTCAACCGCTTGCTTTACATTGGTGCGTCCCATTCCATAATAAGCAATACCCATTTCGCTAAGCAGGATTGGATCGTAAATGTTTCTTCCATCAAAAATCACTGGCGTTTGTAGTGACTCTTTAATGGCATAAAAATCAGGACAACGAAATACACGCCACTCTGTTAATACCACTAATGCATGGGCGCCTTCTAAGGCATCTTGCGCATCAGCGCAATAGATTAAGTCATCTCTATTGCCAAATATTTTCTTTGCTTCATGCATTGCCTGCGGATCGTATACTTTGACTCGCGCGCCTGCTTTCCACAATTCTCGCAGAATCGTTAAGCTGGGGGCATCACGCATATCATCGGTTTCAGGTTTAAACGACAAACCCCAAATAGCAAATACTTTGTTGGTCAGCTGCTCATTAAAATGAGCATTGATCTTATCAAATAAACGTCTTTTCTGATCGGCATTCACTCTTTCAACGGCTTGGATCACTTCTGCATGACTATTAAAATCTTCTGCCGTATGAATCAGGGCTTGAATATCTTTACCAAAACAAGAGCCGCCATAACCACAACCAGCATACGTAAAGTGATAACCAATGCGCGGATCCGCGCCAATGCCGATGCGTACTTTTTCAATATCAGCACCAACTTTCTCGGCTAAATTCGCCATTTCATTCATAAAACTGATTTTAGTTGCTAGCATAGCATTTGCAGCATATTTGGTGAGCTCTGCTGAACGGGTGTCCATCACCATTAAGCGATTATTATCGCGATTAAAGGGTTCATAAAGTTTTCTTAACACATTACCTGCTACCGCATTTTCAACCCCTAAAACAATGCGATCGGGTCTTCTAAAATCCGCTAATGCAGCCCCTTCTTTTAAGAATTCAGGGTTGGATACGACATCAAAAGGGATGTCCTTTTTGCGCTCAGCCAATGTTTTGAGAATGGTTTCACGTACTTTATCAGCGGTTCCGATAGGCACAGTCGATTTATTAATCACAATCGTATGGCGCTGCATATGTTCACCAATCGACTTTGCAACCGCTAACACAAATTTCAAATCGGCTTTACCTTGTGGATCAGGTGGCGTTCCTACTGCAATAAACTGACACTCACCATGCTTAACCGCAAACGCAGCATCCGTTGTAAACTGCAGTCGTTTTGACTTGAGGGTGCTTATCACCACTTCATGAAGGCCTGGTTCGTAGATAGGGATCTCGCCTTTTTGTAAGCGGCTGATCTTGTCTTTATCAACGTCCATGCACACGACTTCATTACCTACTTCGGCGAAGCAGGCGGCCATCACAAGGCCAACATATCCTGAACCATATACCGTAATTTTCATGTTATTTAAATAACCGTTTATGTGAAGTGAGAAGAACAACCGCAACAATAAAGGCTTCTCTTCAAGCTGTCAAAACTAGCCTTGTCTTCACTTTAGCAAAGACCGGTTGTTGCCTAGATGCAAATGGGTTTGAGTATAGGGATCCATCTCTTCGATAGATTTGTCGCTTGCGGCCATGCTAGACTTTCGGGCTTTCAGCATGCTTGGATTAATAAAAGTTATGAGACATACAAATCGTGTTTTGGTGACAGGTGGTGCAGGGTTTTTAGGTTCACATCTTTGCCAACGCCTACTTAAAATCGGTAAAGAAGTGGTCTGTTTAGATAATTTTTATACCGGCACCAAAGAGAACATCCGAGCATTATCGAACAATCCTCATTTTGAAGTGATACGACACGATATTTGTCAGCCCCTATCCGTTGAGGTCGATGCCATTTATCACTTAGCTTGCCCTGCAAGCCCCGTGTTCTACCAACGTGACCCCATTCAAACCACCAAAATCAGCGTCTTAGGTGCTTTGAATGTGCTTGATCTGGCACGACGATTAAAAGTACCTGTTTTGTTTACTTCAACGAGTGAAGTGTATGGCGATCCGCTCGTTCATCCGCAACGAGAAGATTACTGGGGTCATGTTAACTGCAACGGTCCGCGTGCTTGCTATGATGAAGGCAAACGTTGCGCTGAAACCTTATTTATGGACTATCATCGCCAACACCAAGTTGATATTCGCATTGCGCGGATCTTTAACACTTATGGCCCACAAATGAATTTAAATGATGGGCGCGTTGTTAGTAATTTTATTGTTCAAGCACTGCAAAATACCCCGTTAACCATTTATGGTAATGGCGAGCAAAGCCGCTCATTTTGCTATGTCGATGATACTATTTCAGGATTAATGAAGTTGATGGCCAAACCTCACTGCCACCAACCGGTTAATATTGGTAATCCGATTGAAAAAACCATGAAAGAAATTGCACAAATTATTATTGCCGCAACCGGTAGCCATTCAACCATTAGTTACCATCCCTTACCAACCGACGATCCGAAGCAGCGTTGTCCCGATATCAGTCGAGCGAAAGCAGAATTAAATTGGGAACCGGTTGTTGATCTTAAAGAAGGTTTACAAAAGACGATAGCCTATTTCCAAAAAAAAATTCATCAACTGAATGTGGTTAGTGTTTAATTATGTCATACACTCTATCCGTCATTATTCCTTGCTATAACGAAAAGAAAACGATTGGCCAGTTATTAGAATCGGTTCGTAATGCGCCGATTGAGGGCAAGTTGGAAATCATTGTGGTCAACGATGGTTCGCAAGATGGGGTCGATGAACTCCTAAATACCACACTCAAACCGATGATTGATGTCTTGATTCATCATCCTAAAAACGCCGGCAAGGGCGCAGCATTGCATACCGGGATTAAACATGCCACCGGTGATTATGTGATTATTCAAGACTCCGATTTAGAATATAACCCTCAAGAGTATCCAAAGCTCTTAGCTCCTTTACTGGAAGGCAAGGCTGATGTGGTCTTTGGTAGTCGCTTTATCGGCGGCGAAACACATCGGGTCTTGTATTTCTGGCACTCCATGGGCAATCGCTTTTTAACCTTACTAAGCAATATGTTTACCAATCTCAATCTGACGGATATGGAAACCTGCTACAAAGTTTTCAAGCGCCAAATCATCCAAAGCATTCCACTGCAAGAACGTCGCTTTGGCTTTGAACCCGAAGTAACCGCTCACCTTGCTCGTATTCCTGATATTCATATTTATGAAGTTGGGATCTCTTATTACGGTCGTACCTATAAAGAAGGTAAGAAAATTGGCTGGAAGGATGGATTTAGAGCCATTTATTGTATCGTCAAATATGGGCTGTTTTATCGCATGTTCAAACAACCCAGTGCCGTTGGTGATATTCTAAAAGATTCTTAATCTGATTCTGGTAAGGACTGCACTTCGCTTTACTGCGAACTTGCCGCGGCTTGTCCACAGAAATATTTTGAATTTTCCTGCGCCACTACGGGGCTTGGGTGTGGGGGGGATGGACTCATACCCCGCGTAAGGTTGACGAGCAAAGCGAGTCAAACGCAGCGTGAGGGGATGCGACAGTAAATAGCCCCGGGTAAAACGAACGAGCCGTAAGGCAAGTGAGTGGAACCCGGGGTAAAAAAATCTTCTAAAATCAAAACTGCGGTAGCAGTGAAACAATGATTGTGTCACCGGCGCCCCGGTTGGAATGAATAAAATTCTATACCCCGACGTAGCTTTAGCGAAGACAGGCGCCAAGCCTCGAGCAAGACATTTAGGTCGGCAATCCGCCGTCGCTAAAGCTATGGGCGGACTTCGCAACGCCGTAAATTCAGCTGCGAAGACTTACGTATTGGGTTGATTTATCACATCCTAGATGCAAAAAATCGATTTCTGTTTGTTGCACATTTTGCGGTGGGATCATCGCAATGTCGCGATAATAATGCGTCACTTGCGTAAGATATTGATGATCGACATAAGCATTTAATGTTGGGTGAGTAGCGGCAAGGGAGCGTAATATTTTAGCATAGACTAAATCACCGCCATGGATGCCATCAATAAACTCACAATCAGTTGCTCCAATTAAATCAGGGTGATGAAAATCCATAAACGAAATACCTGCTGCCGTTAACGTTGAGCGCAATGTCGCAATAAAGGCATATTCTTTCTGATACTCATCCATTTTGTTGGCGATCCTTGGAGCGAGTGGGGCAATAAAGAAATAGACTTTAATCTTGTTACCTTCTAATAATTTGACTATCTCTTTAAATTGCTCAAAGTGTGTTGCATCAATACTATCGCCATATTCAAAGCGAGGACCATTTTGTGCCATGCTCGTGAAAGACAATTCAAATTTATCATCAATATTTTTTTCTCTGCCGGTTATCGTTTTGGTATAAACATAAGAACCATCTTCAGCAAAACCATTTTGGTAGAAAATACCATCAACCCCAATGCCATATTCTGCATGCTCTAGGAACGAATACAATGGATTCATTCGCTGAACATATTGCCCCAAGGTGATCTTTTGTTGCCACAGCCACTTATAAGGAAGTAGATAGCTTCGTAGTGTTAAGGTATGGCTCAATTTCGGCGGCGGTTTCACGGCAAGTGAAGGCTCTAATGCATTTTGATTGAACCACCAATAATCAAGGCCAATAATCACTGCTTCCGGAGTTGATTCTTTAAGAACGTCACGTAAAAAACTCAATCCCTCATTAATAGAATTCATAGCTCCTCCGGCATTGATCATGCTTTGTGAGAAAAAAGCTTTGCGAAATTGCATGACACGAGAAGAACCGAGTATTAATACTTTGGGCTTCGTTTCCTGATAAAGTGCTTTCTTGTAGTAATATCCTTGATTACGGGTTGCTAAACCAACAATGCACTGTTGATTATTGACACATTGTTTGTGTGCAATTTCCTCGACGGGCAACAATTCACCACTATTGTAGAGAAAAAGCCAATTTCCACAGATGGGCAATGCGAATAAGATAATAAAAATGACAAGTGTTTTTAGGTATTGGTTATACATCATTTCCATTCACATCAAGCGTTAAAATTGAAAATACAAAAATTCACTTTCTTCAGAAATCAGCATAATGGAGATCAATGCCATCATTGCCAGTAATAGTGCCCAACGTTTTGATGGCTGCCAACTCAATCGACTTGCGCTGACTCTTTCGGGTGCTATCCCTTCCGGGACAAAATGTTGATTCATGATTTGCGAGGTATTGGGCATCAGCCAAGCACAGCCCAGTAAGCCAATGATCCATAAAAGGCCATAATGCCAATTGGCAAGGCCATTATAAAACATGCCTTTACCTTGTAATCCCAATATCGTCACGTATTCTTGCAATGCCGAAAATTGCGTCAATACGCTCTTAGGAAGCGAGATTGATTGCAATGAAAACATGCTTGTCAGCATCGATTGCGTTACTTGAATGTTATCTGCACGAAAAGGTACCCAAGCAACAACCACCGCAAAGAAAGTGACGAGCTGGCAGCAAAGCGGTGATATTTGTCGCTGGCCAAAAAGCCATCGCCACCCATGGTTAATGGTCAGATATAATCCATGCAGCATTCCCCAAAGCACAAACGTCCAATTCGCACCATGCCATAAGCCGCCTAACAACATCGTGATAATAAGGTTAACGTAGCGCCTAACAGGACCTTTGCGATTACCGCCCAGCGGTATATATAAATAATCACGTAAGAAACTGGAAAGCGTCATATGCCAACGATGCCAAAAATCAATAATACTTTTAGCCTTGTATGGCGAATAAAAATTAAGCGGCAGTTTGATACCAAATAAGAAAGCAAGACCAATCGCCATATCAGAATAGCCTGAGAAATCAAAATAAAGCTGCAGTGCATACGCAAGAGCGCCTAGCCAAGCTTCCCAGAATGATAAGTTGATGCCTGCTGCTGCCCCATTAAATGCAGCATTGGCATATACAGCAATAGAATCCGCAAGTGCTATTTTTTTAAAGAGACCTAATAAAAACAGAGTTAAGCCAATACTAAAATTATCACTACTGATTTTTAATTTATCTTTGAATGCAAACTGTGGAATGATTTGTTTGTGTTGAACAATCGGGCCTGCAATCAGTTGTGGGAAAAAAGTAACAAACAAGCAGTAATCAATAAAACGGAAATCCTTGATTTCGCCACGGCTGGCATCAACCAGAAAAGCAATTTTTTGAAAGGTAAAAAACGAAATGCCCAATGGTAAAATAATCGGATCGAAGGGAATGGGTTGCGCCGTAAATTGGTTGAGGTTGGAAACAAAAAAGTAGGCATATTTAAAATAGCCAATGAACAATAAATTTAAACTCACCCCAAACACTAATGGTACCGTATTGCTTTTATTTTGCTTTGCTCGTTGCCTTAAAGATTGCCCTATCACAAAGTTCACCGCAATCGATGTTAACAATAAAATAAGATAGGGTGGATTCCACCAGCCATAAAAAAACAATGAAGCTAATACTAGCCAAGATAGCGCGTAGCCGTATTGCTTATATTGCGTTAACAGCCCATAAAGTAATAAGCAAACAGGCAAAAAAACAAAAATAAAAATATAGGAGTCAAACAGCATAACAATCAATCTACCTTAAGATGTCATTTTCTTAATGGATCATTTTTAATCAACATGATATAGGAACCGACAAAAAACAAGCAGATAATCAAGGCTTGTAAGTACGTTTGCACGGGTGGTTGCGTATGCTGACTAAAGAATTTATCCCGTCTTTCAGCTAAGGCCTGGGGTAAATCAAGAGCTTGGGGATTAATTGATAGCATCTGTAAAATGCCCATCATAAAA
Organism: Candidatus Berkiella aquae; assembly: GCF_001431295.2. Classification (NCBI taxonomy): domain Bacteria; kingdom Pseudomonadati; phylum Pseudomonadota; class Gammaproteobacteria; order Candidatus Berkiellales; family Candidatus Berkiellaceae; genus Candidatus Berkiella; species Candidatus Berkiella aquae. Next base: position 2,928,371 of record NZ_LKAJ02000001.1, read on the forward strand.
AAGCCCGGGGTTCTGGTTGCGGTTAGGTTGACCCAGGTTGAAGGTTTCGCTGCCGATTCTAACACCGCAAAGTTATAGCCCACGGCGCCTCCTCCTTCTCGACCAAAGGAATTAGCTACATCTGATTTGTATAATAAATCGTTATTCAGGCCAAATAACATATTACCCAACAGACCATAGCCACAAAGTAACAAAATAGTCACTTGCAACACCTTGGCTAAATAGGATTTTAACTGTTGATGCCAAAAACCATACCCCAATATGGCAAGCGGAAAAAGACAATATAAAAACCGATAACCGTAAGCATCACCCAAAGATTGCCAAAATAAAGTAATAACAACCGGCAAGGCTATGTAAAGGCTTAGAAAGATTAAGGTTGATAATGCCAAGACGCTTTTTTGTTTTAGGTTCGCGAATAAATAATAGTAAAGGAATACCGTACCAAAAAATAAGATAGCCGAAGAAAAGGCCAAACCAAATTCAGAAGAAAAACAGATAGTCAAAATATGTGGCATCCGTGACAGTAACACTAACAAGGTATTAATAAAGTCAGAGAAGCTAGTAATTTCTGGCACTGGATTGGTGGTTGGGCCATACATTGCACTCGAACTTGGATACAACATGCCATAAAGTTGTTCGTTGATATACAGAAATGGCAAATAACAAATCAGTACGCTAACAGCTCCAAACATTGATGTCAGTAAACAATTTTTCAAATCGCTCGCCGTCATCTCTTTTTTTTGAGTCACATATAGAAAACCAAACATGACGACTGGCAGCAATATAACATTGATATTCGCAGGGCGTATCTGCATTGTTAGGATGATACTTAATGCACAAATAAAGGCATAACGATATGGCAGTTTTTCATGCGCTGAAATAGTCAAAAACATTTTGATGGTAGACCAAAAGCATAAAGCTATCGTAAAAAATTCAAACGAGTGCCCCATAACAGGTCTAAACAACACATAGAATAAAATGCCAAAGCTGCTGGCAACAAATAAAAAATGCTTCCTTGATAGCTTGAATGATAAATCTTCCAGTCCTTTGATATAGCAATATAATCCTAGAACAAAAAATACAACCGAAGAAAAAGCAAATCCGAAAAAAGACCATGAATATTGAAAATGGGTATGATTTTTGATAACAGGATGATTGCTTATTTTATCAAGCAATGAGAACGCGGCAATAAAAGGGGAAGCAAATAAGCCCGGACCTATCGGATGCGCCGCTGCCTGCTGATTTTGAGTTTTCCATTCTGCGACGGAATCTTTATATTGCAGATTATAGTCAAGCCCTAAGGTAAACCCATGTGCTAAATAGGAAGCATCATCAGCATAGAGCTTATCTTTCATTAATGCATGGTATGGACTAAACAATAAGAGCACTAAAAGAATGAGCGGTATAGTTCCTTGTTTAAGTATGAGTCTCATGCAGAATATCCTTTGCAATATAACGCGCTATCAAATAATTAGCATAAGCCGTAGGATGACTATCATGTACCAGCTGATAATGCGGATTATTTTGATAAAACCCAGGTAAGATATCGTTGATGACATGCACTCTCACTTGGTGTTCTTTAAACGCTGTCAATAACAAGTTGAATTCACGATCGGTATTCATTGAATCATACAAACGCCAAAGCACAATATGAAACTCAGCACCAGGATAACGCTGTTCAAAGACCTCTCTTGCACGCAATACAATTTGAATATATCGTTGTAAGTCTTTGTCAGTTTGTTGCCCCTTCTGGTTAAATTTAAACGGTTTATAGATATTTCGAAGAATGTATGAATTACTTAAATAAGCTAAAATTCTTCGCTTAAATTTACCTGTTTTTTCAATGTCATCATCAAAATGGCCTTGATAGGTTAACTCCCCTTTGGCGTTAAAATCATAACGAGGATCGTGCGCGGTCACTATCCAAGTTTGCAAACCAGCACTTCTCACAATATGCCCAGGTATCGCGGTATAAATAGCATACTGTGGCTGCTCTTTGACAACAGTATCAACCAATCCATGCTCAAGCGCCGCAAGCATTTGGTGAGCACCATACCCGGAATACCCAAAATTATAGGTATTGAACTTTTCTTTTTCTAATAAGCCCACTTGATAAGGTAGTGTTTGTTCATCATTCAAGCCATCACCAAATGTCAAGGAACAACCGAAAAAGACTATCGCTTTGGTTGCGCGCGGATTCCGTGGAAAAGTGCTTCTTTGACTATTTTCATCGGTTGAATATGTCGTATCATAAAAAAGCTGATCATTATAATATTTCTTACCAAAAACATTATTGACATTTTTAGCAGGTGCATACCCTAAAATATCATGTTTGACGAATTGCTCAGGTAGCCACATATTACCTTGCGCTTGCACCGTCGTTTTAAAAGGTGCCCAAAAATAAAACTCTGCTAGCGTTAACAACGTAACTACGAAGGCTAAATTAAACCAAAGGGCTGCCTTTGGTTTCTTCCTGTCTTTGACACAAAGGAGCATTAAGGCCAAGCTCCATGCTATTCCCGCCCAAAAATAAGGGGCAGGAGCGAGTTTGATGCATAATATCGTGATGACACAACAAATGATAAAAGAGGCAATAATCGCTTTCATGTTTTTTATCTTATGTTCTATATTTTTTAAATAAAACGTCTTCCATTATCTTTTGAAAATGAACATTAAATTGTGAAAAACCCTTATTTTCATGATGAGTCTTTCCTTTGTTCTTAAGCTCAGCACCTAATGAATCATCCAGCCATAATAAGTTTATTGTTTCTGAAATTTGTTTAACATCTAATGGGTTAAAAAAAAGTGCCGCATCTCCCAGCTGGCTTTTCATGCCATAGATATCCGAAATGGCAACCGGACACTCTAAAGCAAAAGCTTCTAAGGGTGGAATATTGGTTGGGCCAAAAAAGGTTGGCATGATGAGCGCTCTCGCACGCCGATAAAATTCAGGAATATCCTGCTCATCAACCAATCCTAAAATATGAACATTGGCTTCCAGCTTTAATTCTTTTATCAACTCAATGACCTGCTGATAATGATTCTTAGGGCTACCCACTAACACCAATTGAATATCCGGTATTGTTTGGCGACAAATGGCAACGGCTTTTAACAAATTTTCATGATTTTTATGTTGCCAAAACTGTGCAGGGTAGAATAAATATTTTTTAGGTAATGAATATTTTTGATCAAAGTCGATTGATGGTCGGATTTGCACGATATAACGATTAGCAATATAAGGTAGCACATGACACGCATTCGCGGTGATCTGATAACTCTCCATCGCCTGTTCTTTGCCAAGCGGTGAATCTACCAATATGCCTTTTGCCCACTTACAGGTATTTTGATAATGATATTCTCTTCTGGCATATTCTTTTTTAGCTCCCACCTCAGGAAATCTTGTTTCATAGCGGTGCATTAAATCATGCACTGCTGCTAATGAAGGGACCGGCATCAAATAAGCATAAGCATCTTGCGAAGGGAAGATCCAAAGCGAGCATTGCTCTTTTAACATCGCTCTAGCAAGCGGATGTCCCCATTTAGCAAAATGATGCCAGAAAGATAAGGGGAATTTGAGACGTCGCCAAAGACCTGCCATCTTTTGCCATATTTTGGGGACTTGAATCAATTGGCCACGAATTTGATTTTTTTCTAATAAGCTCTGCCAATGTGGTGAGCCATAGAACACCACAGGCTCATATTCAGAGGCTGGCAACTGCATCAATGCTTCAAGCATCAAATGATTATATTGATAGGTGCCACCACATGCAGGGCCCGCATCTAAGTAAAGGCCTACTTTTTTCTTTTTCATACACGCACTACAAAGCATGCACCCCAGGTATCCTGGCTAAGGGGCTCTTGCGTTAACCATTCACAGGCTAATTCTATTTTCATTGAAAAGGCGGCGCATATGCGTTCCAGTTCTGGCAAAAAGTAATAGCGCATCAAATGATCTTCTTCCATTTTCTGGAAGATAAGCTTCGGCTTTTCTTGAACGAATAAATGATAATGGACATTAACCGTATTCGCGTTTTCGTCGATGGTTGGCACCGCAACTCGCTCTACCGCTAATATCTCATTTTCTAACCGTTTATATCGAACAACCGGCTTTTGATTTAGCACCGCAGGCCCATACCAACAATCAAAAATAAATATCCCACTCGGTTTGACATGCTTTTTGACGGTTTCAAACATTTGTTCAACATCGTGGTTTGATGTTTGGTAGCTCAGCACATGAAATAAAGAAATAGCCGCATCAAATTGTTCTTTTATTTCAAAAGTCCGCACATCCCCTTCAAATAAGCGGATCTGTTTAGCAGCTTGTGGCTCTTGTGCTAATAGATGCCCTGCCATTTCCAGCATGGTACGGCTTTGATCGATGCCAACCACGTGATAGTCTTTTTTCGCCAATAAGCACGCATGTTTTCCGGTGCCACTTCCTAATTCTAAAAGCGTTTTGGGTTGCTTGGCATATTGCTTTAGCAATCCATCAATAAAACCCACTTCACTGTTATAATCTTTATCTTGATAAAGCAAATCGTAATATTTTGAGTAATCAGCAAAAATAGACATTACACGACTTCCTTAAAAGGTTTATTGGCAATATGGGCAAATTGTGTTTTCCAATCGCCTTTACATTTTTGTCGTTGATAAAAGTTTTCTGCAAAATATTTTGGTTTTAAGGATGCAATAAATTCCGCAGAAAAACAGGTTGGCTGAATAAAAAAGGCGTTCACCCCATTACTATCGACGGTCACAAATTGATAACCTTGATTTTCAAGTAAATGACGCCATGCCATGACAGATACCCCATAATATAAGCCTGAAGCATCTGCTTGCGTATAATCAAAATGCTCTTGATAGGGAATGGTCATCGCTTTTTCAGGGCCAAAAGCCGCATTATATTCAACAACGATAATCTTGGGACAAAATCCTGCCTGTAACATCGCTTGTAGCACGTAATAATCCATGCCATCGATATCTAATGAGAAGACATCCGGATCTTGATAAAGGCATTCTTGCAATACCTTTTTTACATTATTTTGTGTGACAAAAGCATTTAATACCTTTACACCTAAATTATATTGTGGGATCGCTTTTGCAGCTCTGGCAGCTAATTGCGGTGAACCTTCAATCATTAGCCCTGAAAATTTTCGAGCGATCGCAAGCCATGCGGTATTATTTTCTAAACCATCTGCGGCACCAATTTCCACAAAATAGCGATTAGGCTCAATAATTTGGGTACACAAGTAATCAATGATGCCATCTTCTCCATTTTGGCTAAATCCGCAAAATTCCCAACTCGTAGGTAGTGTTGGACAGAGATTGCGAAAATTTCCCGATTGTGCACGCGATAAAGCCATATTCACTCTGGCTAAGGTGCGTGAAGTATGAATATAGCTCAGAATTTTTTTTAACATGTCACCGATGCCTTGGCTAAGATTTTTTTCAACTTGTCACTCACGCTGGTTATCTCATCTTGCGTTAAGGCTAAGCCGCTGGGAATATAAATACCCTGTCTTGCAAGACGTTCTGCGACCGGATAGCTTTCATTGGCAAATAATCCCATTTTGAGCAATACCGGTTGTTGATGCATCGGATAGAAAAAAGCGCGACTCCCAATCCCTTGCGCATGCAAGGCTTGCATTAATGCTTTGCCATTCATCAAATCATCGTCTAGGACAATCCCATAGACCCAGTAGATATTTTTCGCATAATCGGTTGCTGCAAGGGGGCGTTGGATCCCTTCTATCTCTTTTAAGCATTCATCATAGCGCTGCCCCATCGCATGTTTGCGCTCAATAAATTCTGCCATTCGTTCGAGTTGTGCAACCCCTACCGCCGCTTGCAAATTGCTCATGCGGAAATTCCATCCCAATTCTTCGTGTAAATAACGTTGCTTGGGTTCAAATGCTAAATTACGCAGTAACTGACACTTATCACGGATTGCTGGATCATCGGTGACGACCATCCCCCCCTCGCCCGTGGTCACCAGTTTATTGGGGTAAAAACTAAAGGTACTGATTTCACCAAAGCTGCCACAGGGTTTGCCATAATACGTTTGGCCATGCATCTCAGCTGCATCTTCAACAATTTTAAGTTGGTATTTTTGCGCTAAAGCTAAAACCGGATTCATATCAACCGGTAAGCCATAGGTATGCACCACCATAATGGCTTTAGTACGTGAGGTAATTTTAGCTTCGATTTGATCAACCGCCATATTCCACGTGATGGGATCACTATCAACCAAAACAGGCTTTGCCCCTAAACGAACAGCCGCTAAAGCACAGGAAATGATGGTAAAGGTTGGCATGATGATTTCATCACCGGGCTGAATATCAATTGCCTTTAACGCTAATTCAAGCGCGACCGTACCATTACAAACGGCAATACCATAAGAGCGTCCCATTTTTTGGGCAAATTGTTCTTCTAATGCTTTAACAAAAGGTCCTTCAGAAGAAATCCAACCGGTATCAATGCATTCATTTAAATATTTTTTTTCATTACCATTGAGCAAAGGGGTATTGACTGCAATGTAGTTATCCATATTAACCTTCTATCAATACTTGTTCTTTAGAAATAGCGGTAAAACGGGTTTTATCTTGTTCACCCGCATAAGGGCCTTGTTTGACTTCAAACATTTCCAGATCTTCAAGCACTTCAAAACCATGACCACCTTTGGCTAATAAAATGACATCGCCAGCTTGTAATTCACGGCCAGTGAGGTAGTTCTTCTGCTCATCATAGAAATCAACGCGTAATTTACCGGATTTAATAAAAAGCACTTCTTGCGTGTAGCTGACTTGTCTTGGGACTGGATTATGAATATGCGGCTGAATGATTTTACCGGCGGGATGGCTCATATAAGCGAGTTGTTGCGAGAATTCATCGGGTGTAAAAAAGGAAATCCCTGGTTTTGCAAAGGTATGATAAACAATCAGTGCATATAGCTCCGCTTGATGCTCAATTTTTTCAATCATGATGTTACTCTCGATAAAATATCTGTGGCCTCTCTAGCTAGTTGCTCTAGTCCATAATCTTTGGCCACGAGTTGGAAACTATTTTCAGCAAGGGTTGTTGCATAAGCTTTATCTTTAATCAGCTTCACAATCGCTGCGGCAAAATCTTCGGAATTATCTGCTAACAGAATATGTTTACCATGCTCTACCGGAATACCTTCTGCCCCCAGCGTGGTTGAGACCATCGGTGTTTTACAAGCCGCTGCTTCTAAAATTTTAAAACGGGTACCCGACTCAAATTGTAGTGGCGTTAAAGCAACATCGATATTCTTTAAATAAGGCAAGACACTTTCTAAACGACCGGTGACGGTAATGGATGGATCTTTTAAATGCCCATAAGACACATCCGAATGATTGCCTACAATATAACAATGAATATTGGGGATCTCTCGTTTCACTAAAGGTAGAATCCCTTTAATTAACCAATCAGCTGCACGATTCATCGCACTGGTTGGCTTACCAAAAGAACCCGCTAAATAGATTGCAGGTTTCTTCAAATCAGAGGGCGGCGCAATCGGTGCTAAATACTGATTAATATCTAACACATTGGAAAATAGCGCCACCTTGTCTTTTTGCGGCGTTAAATAACGATAGTAGGTTGCATCGACTTCGGAAACAGCGGTTGTAATATTACACAATTGAACCCAATCTTTCTCTTCAAGCTCTTTTGCTTGGCTTTCTTTTAAGACGCGTTGTTTTTCATTCTCATCGTCAATAAAAGGGAGTTCTCGGAAAATAAATCGAGACCAAACGCTATCGGTATCACACACCAAAAATAAATCCGGCGCTAATTGACGCACTTGCTTAATCAGGGGGTAAGAAATATTGCCATAACCAAACCAAATCACTTTAATTTGATGTTTTCTGGCATATTCGACAATCGCCTTAGCATCATTCACCCACGCTTTGCGCGCCACGATTTGTATGCGGCGAAAAGTACGCCAACTCGATAATTTATCGACCGAAGGGGCAAAGGTAAAAGTGGGCGCAAGATTTTTGTAATGTTGAATCGCTTGCGCGCCACCTAACACATGTGGGGCTACTCGTGACATGACGTGTAAATCTGTCACACTGGCTAAGGCTTTAATTGAATTTTCAATCCGCAAATGAGGGCCACTGGCCGCCGGATGCATTATCATCGGCGACGTAAATAGTACTTTCATAAAAACGCCCCTTTTTGTTGAGTGGATATGTCATTATTTCTCATAAAACCACTTCCTGCTTAATCGCTTCAATATCATGAGTAACCATTTCTTCAATAATCGAAAAGATATTTTTTTGTGGCCGCCAATTGAGTTGTTGCTGCGCAAAGCTTGAATCACCCACCAGTGACACCGCTTCATTGGCTCGGTGAAAGGCTGGATTGACCTTAACGTAATTTTGATAATCCAGGTTTACACAAGAAAAAGCACATTCAACAATTTCTCTAACAGAATGAAGTTTACCCGTCGCAATCACATAATCATCTGGCGACTCTTGATTCAGCATCAGCCACATCGCCTCTACATATTCCGGCGCATAGCCCCAATCTCGCTTAGCCTCTAAATTACCAAGTTCCAGTTCATGCAGTTGTCCACAGGCTATTTTAGCTACACTTGAGGTAATTTTGCGCGTCACAAAAGATAATCCGCGACGAACCGATTCATGATTGTAAAGAATCCCATTGCAGGTAAAAAGGTTATGCGTGCGACGATAATTTTTACTGAGAATCGCACCGGCCATTTTTGAAATTCCGTAGATAGAACGTGGATTAAATGGTGTAAGTTCGTTTTGTGGGCTATTTTCTGCTGCCCCAAACATTTCACTAGAGCCTGCAAAATAAAAACGACAACTTGGATGATAGGCTTTTATGCTCGCAAGTAAGTAGTGCGTTGAATTGAAATTATATTCAACAATCGCAGGCTCTGCATCAAGTGCATGACTGACAAAACTATTCGCAGCCAAATGATAAATTTCGTCAGGTCTAATCGAGCTAATTAATTGTGTAATGTAAATGGAATCATGCGCATCACCGACATGAAGTTTTATGCTATCAAGCACAGGTAAAATATTATTTAGGCGTTCTTTGGGTTTAGCAAAAGCCTCGCTTCGTACAAGCCCATGCACTTCATAGCCATTTGCCAATAACCATTCAGCAAGATATGAACCATCTTGGCCATTAATTCCTGTGATGAGTGCTTTTTTTTTCATTTTATGCGCACTCTAATATTTTTAAAATTTCAGCAGTGCCAACCGCAGCCCCATGCCCTGGGTTATACATTAATTGTGCTGCCAACTCTTTTCTTTTAGCTGAATGAATGTCAGGCTCTTTTAATTGTTGCTCAACTTGAGATTTTAATTCTTCTAAATTATGAACAACCGTCCCAGCATTTCTGCCACCATTAAATCGATCATCTGTTTTTGCCAAGTGACCATCACAGTGCCAAGAGGGCAATATTTTTTCAAAGTATTCAGGGCAATCAATATAAATGACGGGGCGATTTAGAACCATAAATTCTAACCCAACACCACTGAAATCATTGACCATTAAATCACTGATATGAAGGTAGGGATTAATTAAATAATCTTTAACGAAACGGCATCGTGGATTTTGGATTTTAGCAAATTCTTGCTCCCACCGTTTGCCGCCGGTATAAAAATCAAAATAGGGGCTATTTTCTGGCTCCATGCTGGCAGGATGTAATTTTACAATCAGATTAATATCAGGAATGCTCAATAACATTTCCGCAATTTGCGTACCATAAGTACGTAATGAACCACCTGGATCCCACGCTGGCGCATACAATACGGTTTTCAAATTGGGATCAAGGCCCAATTTGGTCATGAGCTCAATACGATCATAATTCCCATTCACTAAATCATCTAATTTAGGATATCCCACATTAATCAATTTAATGTGATTTGTGACTTGCGGCTTGCTTTCTTGGATGACTTCAAACATTTTCCTTTCTAAAGGACCATGCATGAAATAGATATCGAATGCTTTTAAATTATCATCTGCCCAATGCGATAATTTATTGGCTTGTCCATGACCTGAAAATATTTTAACAGCGTTTTTCGGCCCACGACTATGAATCTCGGCTTCTAGAAAGACATCAATCGGGAACAAATATTTTGCAATCTTTGATGGAAAATAATGGGAAGGTGCAATATTAATATCGCCTAGCTTTCCATGCATTGGATAATCCATTGAGACATAATAGCTCACATGGGTTATCTTCTTCTGTAATTCTTGATGAAACGGCAACATGTATTGTAATTGCCCAGCAGAAGATAACTGATAAGCAACAATCTTTCTTCCTTGACGTTTCTCTTGCATCATTTGCCACAATAAAGGCAGATGTTGTAAAAGTGCTACGATTTCTTTGAAATAATTATATAGTCTGCGCATCTTTCTCTGTCACATTCACACAATGTCTGTCTTTAGGCGCTAATAAATTAACACTTAAGAGATATTGATAAATCTCATGAGCGATTCTCTTATTGCCTTCCTTGCTTAGGTGGCCACCATAGTGACTATCATCACTGTAAAGATCTTCTATATTATCGACTTTTAACAATGACTCTGTCAGGTCGATAACATTCATTCGCTGCTTTGCTGCTTGAATAAAGTCTTGATAATAGGGCCCCTGAGAGCGGATACACAAAATATCATCTTTTTGAGGCATCCACATTAGAATGGGGGTAAATTCTTGTTGTTTTGCATAACTTATAAAACTATCTAACAAACTATTAAGCAATTGTAGCGAATCAGCCTCTTTAAATAGCCTTTGCCGCAAAGAAAGATTGCTTGCCATGATGGCATCCAAAGCCTGCTGTTGCTGTCCAAATAGTACCTTATACAGCAAAGACAGGTGTCGTTTGGGAGCCTTCAGTAGGGAATAACAATAAGGGAAAGCAAGCATTTCGGCTAAAAATTTGGATTCATAAAAACTATCATACTGATTAATTTCTTTAAGATAGGGGCGATAGTTTTTCAATTTTTCTGCTGTATTAATAAAATTCGGGATGAGCTTTAAGGTTTCACCTTGCATTATAAAACGTGGTTTAAAAGCAAGCGTATTGCCAAACTCGTTGTAATGTTTCCAGACCGATTCAATACGCACCACCGTCGATGGCACAACGCCCAATATCACGATTTGTGATCGCTGTTTGGGAAATTCCCTTTGCATTCGCAAAAAAGCTTGATCTAAACCATAATTGCCAACGCCATAGTTCAAGACATTGGTTTGCGTCAATTGCGACAAATGCCATTGAAAGGCCTCATGATCATTAACTTGACGACAGAAAGTAAATGAGTCGCCATAGGTTGAAATCTGGATTGGCAAATCTTCATGGCCAGGATTCATCCGTTGACCATGCTCATTTATATGATATCGCGTTGGACCATACTTACCTATTTCTTGTTTAGTCGTATTGGGTTTTCGACTCCAGCCTAATTCTGGATCAAAACCATCTGCCAAAAATTTCGTCAATAAGGCATCAGGGAATTTAGGTAATTGATCAGCCGCCGTAATCAACCATTGAAAACGACGACGAAGGGCTGCAATTCCCCAATGTAATCCTACTTCCAAGGTGACATAAGCCATTAAACACCATGCAATCCACTTAGGGTTTGCTAAAAATACAACCAAGCTAATCAAAGCAACGCTGTATGATGCCAAGGCAATGCGTTTTCTCTGCTGATAACATTTCATAGTGCGATATAGTCAATTAATGCATTGTTTTTATCTAATTCACAGGTTTTTTCATAATCCTCTTCCGTATCAAATTCAAGCCAGCCTCCTTGAGTTGCGGTTATTTTGGCTGAAAGACCTTGTTGAATGAGTTCATGAATAAAATCCGTGAAATATCCTTGATAGAAGGTTTTCCCTGAGGGCTGCCAGGATTGTAATGATGTCTTCTTTTCCTGATAGAGCTTGTACCCTGCTTGCAACGCTTGTTTAGAAAATTTATTAAATCCAATATAACGATGGTTCAAGCCTTGAGAGTGTTCAACCGCAGCACCAATTTCAAGAATATGATTAGATGTATCAACCGTTAAACTTTCTAAATCGGTTTCTGTTGTGCCATAACGCATCTGCCAATAACGTCGCCACTTTGTATCCGCAGAAACGACAATATCTGCATTTGTTGCAATCACTTGATTCAATATTTCCTGGGTAAACAAAATATCTGAATAGGAAATGAGTAAATCATCTTCTAATAGATCATCACCTAGGCACATCAAGGATTCAATCATATTGGTTATGGCATAATCTTTATTATGGTAATATCGAATACCGCTAAATTGAATTTTTTCTTGCATGTATCCAGTGACAATACTGATGTCATTAATTCCTTGGCTGCGATATAACTCAATTTGCCATTCTAATAGCGGCTTGTCTCTAAATCGCAACATGCCTTTGGGTAATAAATGGGTATATTTAGCAAGACGCTTACCCATGCCTGCGGCTAAAATGAGTGCTTTCATTTACAAATTTTTCCCATATCATTTTAAATAAATCCGGTTTGATTGCATCACGCTCAGGGTGCCATTGTACACCCAAAGTAGGCGATAGTTTATCAGAGACATTCACATAGGCTTCTACGACATTATCATCTGCCAAAACAATGGGTTTCAGTTGTGCGGATAATTGCGAAACTTTAATGCCATGCTGATGATAAGAATTGATTAAATATTCCTGTTCTTCAAATACACAAGGATGTTTTCTTAGCTCACCATGCGCTGTTAAAAAATAGCTTAATTGACCACCGTAGATTACATTTAAAAATTGAAACCCTCTGCATATCGCTAATTTAGGAATATGATGCATGTCTGCATATTGAATTAAATACCGTTCAACCTCATCTCTGTCAGGACACAAATCATCGACTAATGCCTTTTCTGAATTTGTATCAGGTGTAACATTATTCCCGCCAGTGAAAATGATCCAATCGGGCTTCATGGTCTGCGTTAAGCGCATCGTCTGTTGCAAATGATTGGTAACGGGTATAAACACCGCATTCTCAGCAAACATATGATTTGCAAGATAATACTGAATGTAAGCATTTTCTAAAACATCTAAACTTTGGCCATGCTTATCTTTTAGCTTTTTTTGTGTGATATAGATTATCATTAATGGATTCTTTCTATGATTTGATTGACACAATCCATTCGAATGCTGCGACAACCTAATAGTTCAGTATATTTTTCGCCACAACCAATCGCAGCCGGAATGCCAAGCTCTGCACAGCAAATCGCCATATGAGAAGCAGCTCCTCCATATCGGGTAACAATACCTTTAATCTTGTAAGCTAAGATCCAATGAAATCCGGGATCAGCACTCTCAATAAAAACAATTTTGTCATGCAATGTTTGGGTATCAATCGCTTTATGATAAAAAACGGCTTCGCCGGTGACGACTTTATCTGTCACAAAATTGGGTTTTGCATCTAAACGATTAATTAACATAAAATCATCAATTTTGGTGACTAATGCTGGTAATGACAATTTCTTATATAGCAAAAATGCCGCTTTACGCTGCGCTATTTTTTCATGATTGATGCCTGTTGCCTTTAATTGCAGAATTTCATTCAATTCAAGCATTGATAAATCTTCTGTTGAAAGATGATGTGCTTGCCCAATCGACTTTAGCATTTCTAACACATCACTAATCACTTTGGTAAAAGCAAGCTTTACCTTTTCGCGAGCTTCAATTGCTGATTTTATAAATCCATAAAAAGATTCAAATTCAATATTTAAAGAGGAATTTAGGAGAAACTGTGTTAGTTTCGTTTGTACGCTCTGACTTAATTCTTGCTTAGACTCTTCTGCGCTCTCATCAAATAGCATTTGCTCACTTTGATCATAACGGCATTGGGTAATATCATACGTTCCTGCACGTAAATGACCATATTGTGTCATAAATTCAGCTTTAGACAGTTTCCCTTTGGCTACATCAGCAATGGCTTGTGTTAATTCAAAGGCAACCGTACAAAAAGATTGCTTAATTTCATTATATTCTTGCAAGGTAAGCACATTGATTTCTACTAAGCTTTTTATTAATGACTCAGCAATAAATGCCATCCTGGCCGTGGTTGAGAAAGTAATGGTCCCCAACTCTTCGCAAGTGCTCAGTAAGCCTTCAATGTTAGACTCAATAGATGCATTTGTAGTTTTGACTGTTTTTATTGCGCGTTGGTGATAATCTTCCAACTGCGCCATTTTGTTTTCAATATCAGCAAAAGTTGCTTCACTATTAGCAATAAGTGTTTTTGTGAAAACTTTTAGCGCCTGTTCAATATTATCTATATCCTCTTGCAGGAATCCAGCACTTAATAATTCTTTCATTCTGGTGTGCAAGTTAAAATCATAACAGGTAAATAAAATATTAAATTCTACTTTATCATGTAGATAACGATGTTCGCATAATTTATTTAAATAATAATGGTTTAATGATGCGTGATATTTTTCTGGAATATTCTCAGGAATTAATGCTAAAAATGCCAAATTGACATTAATATAAGGTTTATTGCAGAATTGATACATCAATGGCTGTGGTTTAATTTTATTATACGCAAGAGCGCTCAAGCCATAGCACCACGCTTTATTCATAAATAAAGTATTGAACAAATCATATGCTAATACACTAGGATGTGATCCTATCAATTCAGATGGATTCCAAAATGCCATATCACTCAAGATTAAAGGATCGCCCTTTAATATATTTTGATTCTTTAATAATAATTGATGATAGTTTTGTGCTTGTTGTTTTAATATGGTTTCAATCTGATTTTCATCAACATTTGGCAAAAAGACATTTGCTGATAAGGGTCTTACTTGAAAGATGACGACTTGCTCATTTTCACCAATCGCAAATTCAATATCGAGTGGAATGTCAGGGATAACCTGTTCAATTTCATCAATCGCTTCTAATAATTTTTGCCACTGATTTTCCAGCACTCGGCGATGAGTATGCTTAAATATTTTAAGTAATGATGATTGTTTACCTGAGGTAACCACATCGGTTTCATTACCTTGGCTATAATTAATCACATAATAAGGTGCATTGGTTCCTAAATCTCTGGTGAACAAAACGCCACTGAGTTTAACGTCATTGGTATAACGCTGCACAAGCACCTGATCAGACAAATTGATCTCATCTTGAGGATACGAATGAATGACTTGCGTAATGGCATGCTTAACACTTGCTTGATCATCAGAACAAATATTTAAAATGGATTGATAATGTCCTGCTTTTGACTCTTGCATGGAATCTTCATTTAAGCAAGAACTTCTTATGACAATATTGTTGTGGTTAAATTTGTCTTTGATGTCAATTAATACTTCTTCTGCATAATGATTCCAATCGGCAATCGTAAAAACATACATTTTTTCAATATGCGATTTTTTTAATAAGGGTTTTAGTTTCTGCAGGGTATTGGCTTTTGTTGTTACCGTAAATTTCGGTTTCTCTTTGGTAAATTTATCAAAATCTGGAATAACGAAGCGTTCAGAAAAGGTATCTAGTGCCGTTAAACTAGGGTAATATTTTTCGACGAACTTACAGGCAATATGATTGTTACTCAATTTCTTATAAAAACTTTGTTGCTTTAAGGTAATGTTTATCTTGTTCAATGAGTGACCACCCGGTGCCTCACCCCAATTTTCACCATAAACAAAAATAATTTCATCTTGAGGAAAACGTTGGCGTAGCAACTGCAAGTTCTCGAAAGGATCTTGGCTGTCTTGTGGAATGACTTCATTCACATATTTTATTGCATTGATGACGCCACTACGTTCTTGATAGTTAGATATAGGCGAACCACCAATTTTAACAACAGCATCATCGGTTAATACACCGCAAATCAGCTTATCTGACATCTTTGCAGCCGCTTCCAATAATTGCAAATGTCCATAATGGAAGAGATCAGAAATGACAAAGGTGTAGGCAATTTTCATTACTATGTTCTCAACTCTTGCAATATTTCTCTAATATTTTAGGTGGCCAACGATTCTCTCCCATAATAGGTAGATTATTCATCACACTATCGCAAAAGTAATCGATATAAGGGTTTTTTCCTGGCAATAAATCTTGTGCTGTCATTTCTTTAGGATGAGAAGAAAAGACATCAATACCGCGTTTAATAGCTAACCAATCCTTTTGATCGGTTCCAAATAAACCGGTAACGGTTGAGGCATGAAATGCATATAAGTACCAATATTTCATTGCCAACAACTGTAAGTGCTGACGATTTTCTGCTGATTGCTTTTCTTTGAGGAAATTCTCTAACAACGAAAAATAGTCTTCTTTGGATTTGGGTTCAAAAGTAAAACCCTTGTCTGCATAGTGCACAGGTCCTATGGCAATGAGTGGTTTACCATAGCACGAAAATTCTAACCCGGTAGTCGACATATAAGAGCCACCCACATCGGCCAAATGCATGACATCATAGGTTTCAATTTTTTCTTCTGGCTTGATAATAAAGACATTTTGAGGGATTTGAATATTGCGCTCTTGTACTTCTTTCTCAAATCTTGAACGAAGTTCAGGACCCACTGTTGGAACAATATTCTCTGCTGGATGAACCCGGATAATCAATTGATATTGCGGACGGTGAGAGAACCATTCAATTGTGTCGAACAACCAGTCGTACATGTTATTGAAGGCATCGCTTTTGATATTGGTATTGGCATCCCAGATAACGCCCGTCAAAGCAAGAAAAGTGGGCTTAGTGCTATCTATTTTTAAAGCGGTTGCAACATTCGCAACCCGTTGTTTAATCTCAGGCTCTTGCTCGAGATCAACATATAAACCTCTGGCTTTCAAATCTTGCTTGACTTGTCTTTCTTGATCTTCAGTCCAAGGCTGCTTTAACCAAGAAGACCAGGCTGGCGTTACATGCACAATTTCTGTGGTGTTAAGCGCATAATTCCAAGACATGGGCTGTAAGCCCGTTGGGTAATATCGATAATAAGGAATACCTTGCTGTTGGCATAGATGATTAACGACACCCCATTGATAATAATAACCCCCATTACCCACCACTCTATCGGGTTGGAGCGTTGCGAGTACTTTTTGGTAACTATGCATCAAAGCTAATACATTGAATGTATGATGTGTTGCTAATTGATTGGCTTCTGCTTGCCAGTCAGGCTTTATCTCGCCTTGTAGATTATTATTAACAACCGCTTTCCAAACTTCATTGCCCATCGGAAAATCATTAACACAAGCCGACGCCCAGTCACCCGCAGTGATCTGGCTGGCTTGCTCCCATAGTGCTTGACGCTCTTGCGCATTTAAATAGGAAGATAATCGAAGGGGTTCAATGCCCATAATTTGCCATAAGCGATTATCTTGCTTAACACATTGTTGGCAGATTTCTGCTCTGCGCTTTTTAAAATCGGGTTCTCGGGTGTTTTGCCAGACGCCCGCATATATCATGCATTGATCAGCTTGAAGTTTATCGCACATGGTTGGAATAATTTGCGCGCCACGCAAACGTAATGCACTAATTAAAATGCCATCATGCGCCCACCAAGTATGATCTTGATTAAAAAGGGTTGGCCATAAAATTTTTAACTGCGGCTTAATCCCGTTTTCTTGAATATAATCTTGGCAGCTTCTCGTTAACTGCTGCAACCGGATCTCAGTTAAAGAAGGTTTGGGAGGGAAAATTTTTCTTTTAATTTTTCTCGCTAAAGAAATAACTTTTTGCTTCATTATCACAGCTCTGAATCATCTATGCATGGGGATTTGAAATGTTTGTTCAATGCTGTGTATCTAAATATTAACAAGGCGACGAAACATCGCGGCTATACTCAGCAGAGTACCTTACTTTCATTTTTAAGCTATTGATTATACCTTAGTCACCGTAAGTCTATAAAGGATGGTCCCTTATCGATTTTGCAAAATGGACCTACCTTCCCAGGCACTGAAAGTGGTATAAAGTGATCCTTAAAATGAAGGTAAAGATAAAACCTCTCATATCAGAGTTAGATGTTTGACATTAACAAAATGCAGGGTAGCGTAACATGCTATTCAACTCGTATTCTTTTATTTTCCTTTTTCTGCCCATCGCTGTTTTCGGTTTTTATCGACTAGGAAATCGCTTTAATCCTAAAGTCAGTTTGATTTGGCTTATTGTGGCCTCTGCTATCTTTTATGGGTGGTTCTCTCCTGGTTTTTTATTGCTTTTGTTACTGTCAATTGTAGTCAATGCGATTATCGGCAAGAAACTTATTGCCCAGAAAAATCGTTCATTGCTAATCACTGGCCTTGTTTTTAATTTAGGTCTGATTGCCCTATTCAAATATGCTCATTTTTTAGCGGAGAATGTCGCTTGGTTGTTGGGTACACAAGCACCCACTTTTAAAATCATGCTTCCCCTCGCTATTTCTTTTTTTACCTTCCAACAAATTGCTTTCATTGTTGATTGCTATCACGGCAAAGTAAAAATATTTCACTTTTTACAATATTGTTTGTTTATTGTGTTTTTTCCGCAACTCATCGCAGGCCCCATTGTCCAACATCATCAAATGATCCCCCAAATCGAACGCCCTCATTTTAATCGAATCAAAATGCAGCATATCGCTTTGGGACTTTCTATTTTTATCGTTGGGTTATTTAAAAAAGTTATCTTCGCTGATAACTGTGCACTTTTTGCGAATCCTATTTTTGAAGCTGCCGGCAAAGGCATTGAGCTTACTTTTTTTGAATCTTGGTGGGGCGCTATCGCCTACACCTTGCAGCTGTATTTTGATTTTTCAGGCTATTCTGACATGGCCATCGGATTAGCACTGTTATTTAATATTAAATTACCCCTAAACTTTAATTCACCTTATAAAGCACTCAACATTATTGATTTTTGGCGTCGCTGGCACATCACTTTATCCACGTTTTTGCGCGATTATCTCTATATTCCACTCGGGGGCAATCGCAAAGGAACTTATCAACGACAACTGAATCTGATGATCACCATGTTATTAGGTGGGATCTGGCATGGTGCAAGTTGGAACTTCGTTATTTGGGGTGGGTTGCATGGGCTCTTCTTGATGATCAATCATAGTTGGCGCACCTTCAGACAAAAAGTTTTAAGACACGATCTTGCCATCTCCTCATGGCAAGCGCGCGCGCTTTCACAACTCATGACTTTATTCTGTATTGTCATTGCTTGGGTCTTCTTTAGAGCCAGCACTTTTGCAGAAGCCAAACAAATGCTCAGTGCAATGTTAGGGATGAATGGCATCTCTTTAATACAAAGCCTGAAATCTTCATTGGGGACATTCACACCCTGGCTGATGAGCCATGGTGTTACTTTTGACGGCCTTTTTGCGAATGAATTAGCCGATCTTCGTCAAGCAACGGCTATTCTAATACCCCTTTGGATAGTTGTGTTATTTTTACCCAATTCGCAACAGTTTTTACTGTCTCATACGCGACTTGCTCAAGATTTCATGCTGACCATGACAACGGGGCAACGATTAGCTTGGAAAAGTAATACCATCTGGGCTATTTTCATTGGTCTCCTTGGCATGATTAGCATTTTGTGCTTAGCCAAGGCTTCTGATTTTATTTATTATCAATTTTGAGAAAATCTAATGGCATATACTCGATGGATCTTTGTTGTGATAAGCCTAATGACTCTTCCACTTATCTCGTTAGGCATTATTAATTACATTATCGATCCGTTCAGTGTTTTCCATAGCGGCATATTACCTTATGATTATGAAATCAATGAGCGCTTCAATAAAATTAAACATCTTGACCAATACCATGAGCGCTATAATGCTTATATCATGGGCTCTTCTCGCTCGGGAACCACATCTCCCTCATCACTTGAAAAACATATTCCTGACAGCCATTTCTACAATATGACGGTCGCGGGATGTACTCAATATGATAACGAGTTACATCTTCGTTATTTTATTGAAAAACAATATCCCATCAAACATATTTTCTTACAAATTGATATCAGTGATATCTATGGATTTAAAGCGCCTGAAGGCAACTACAATGCTAAACATCATCCGCATGTGATGCATACTGCCGATAGTTTATTCTATCTATCCTACTTAACGGTTTTACCTGTCAAACGCTTTATTGAAAAAATAAAGGTCAATTATTTTGAAGGGCATCAACATTATCTTCGTTATGATCTCACGCATTCCGGCAGATGGTATGTTGATTATTTAGAAGAACAAATCCATGCTGATCCCTTAAAATATATTCAAGAGCAATCTTCTTTTAATCAAAAAATGTCTCGTGGTGCAAAAGGGACTAAAATAATAGAAAATATTAATGCATTAAAACGTTTCAAAGCCTTGGCTGATGCACAACGTATTAATGTAATCGTTTATATCGCTCCTCATAACCATAACATGATGGATACTTTTGAACATCAATCTTATTTAGAATATCTTCGAGAAATAAGTAAGATCACCCCATTTTGGGATTTTTCTGGCTATAATGCCATTACGTTAAATGACGGTTATTACTACGAAAGTTCTCATTACCGCGATCTGCTCGCAGAACTACTCATTAAAAGAATTTTCAATGATCACACATCTGCCATACCACATGATTTTGGTCATTATATTACCGCCAACAACATTGAAGCGCATTTACAAAATCAAGCAATGGCACTTGCGATGCGTGAACAATTGACACTTCCATCGTGATGTTGGTTACGATGGAAGCGTCTAGCTATCAACTTATTTTCGCAGCAGACTGCAACCACTGAAATAGGTCGTCTTGTGCAGGATCATAAATTACAGGGCTCGCGCTTGGCACACCTTGAATAAGAGGAGCAGCCATCGGTAAAAAAGCAGGCGTAGGCACTAAAGCATCAACCTCAAGTTTGGATGGTGTTTCGCTTGAACCTAGCACTTCTAGCATATTGATAATGGTTGGGACACCATATTGTTTACCTGCAACACATAAACCATCCGCACTACTCGTGTTAATAACATTTTGCCATCTTGGATCACACATCCATATATTGTCATTATTCACATAAATCGCCCAAGTATGTACACCACGAGATTTGGTGGCAGTTGTCGATGTTTCATAAGCCAAAGCACGTAGTTCTGAACGATAATGCCTTACTTCTCCTGCTGGTAACATTCCTAGTCTAACCAGTTCGCCTAACAAATAGGCGACGATAAGAGCTTTATGTCGGCATACTAATATTTTGCGAGCAATCAATTCATCGATGGTGATATTTAAATCTGTTCTGCTACTTAAAAATGCATTGAGCTCTCCGTCTAATTCTCGTTCTCGCTCACTGCTTAATTTTCCGGGTATTGCCGTTAAGGCATTAACCATTCTATTGACCGTCTTTAAAACGTTTGCGATTGATGAATCGCCTAATGCAGAGGTTTGTAGAATAACCTCTTCTCTTAATTGCTGCAGACGAGGTGAGTTCGCATCAAAAAGCAAGTTTTCACGCGCTTTTGAGCAACCCATAGATGCCCATAGGGGTGCATCATTTTTTGCAAAATCTACCTCATGTTGCACCCAGTTCCATTGCTTTCCTTTTACATGATAGATATCACCAACAAGTCCGCTAGTTGCTTGATGAAAATCTCTTGCTAAAAGCGTACGTGCAGCGAAATCATCGAGAATCGTTGGTCTGAATGTTGTTGGCCCAGATGCTTTTGACATGGTAAGTATCCCCTTATGAGTAGATTTAATGCTATTTAGAGGGAGCATTTTACAATGTCAACAAACTAACAAATATAAGAAATTTTCTGAAAATAGGTACCAAATACGCAGTATACCATTGATTTTATTCAATTTTATGAGCTACGATGCTAGATAAACCGTCAGATTACGATGACAGATGCATTTGATACTGCTTCAGCAACTGTTCATTTTCTGCTTTGAATGTTTCAAAAGAGAATCGATACGTTCCTGTTTGTCGATATTGCTTGCGTGAGAAACTATATAAAGGCGAACTATATGAAATTGTATTGGTAAAACGGGGTTTCTTAGTCATGCCACCACGGTGCAAACATCGTACCGTATCCACCAAGATACACTGCGAAGGTTTCGCTAAGAAGGGAATGGCACAATTGAGATCTAAGCCTGCTGCTTCAATTTGTGCATCCGTCATCCCCTCTGGCAAGTTTTGATAAAAGCGTGTAGTACTTAGTGTTGGTGGATAAAACTCAAATGGCCCATTATCACGAGTAATTTCCATAGGAGAAAAGAACAGTTTTAAAATTCGCTCTTGCTGGGAATCACAATGCCATAATTGTGATCCAAATTGTTGCCCTTCGTGTACAGGGTTATAAACAAACGATGTTTCTTCAATCAAGGGTAAATATTTAATATACAGCGTTGCTATCTTAATTAAATTGTCATGAAGTGCTAATGCGGCTAAGGGATCATGGGCTTGCTCTTTTTGATAGATACGATAGGAAATCGTTTTTCCGGCATAAATACCTTGTTCAAGCGTATTTAAGTATTCAGGTGTTGTCGCTGCACGTTGTTGAAATGTCTGCATTAATTGTGTGCAATAAGATAAAACCTCTGTTTCTTGAATTCCTAAGTCAGCAAAATTCAAAAAGGCATAACCTTTTTGTTCTAACTCATCGACAATCTTGATAAGATTTTGCGGCACGGTCGATAATAATGCTTCATAAATGGCTTTTCGTTTTGCCACATTGACTAATGGATCATATTTGGCAAAAAAATGATGGAATTTCCGATTCAGAATGCCTTGATCAGCAAGGTAATTCCTTGATTTGCGTTTAGCTAATCGTAGTCCTTTATAAAGCATTGTATTCTTCATCATTTTTTCCCTGAATTACAATTGCAGAAATTTCCTAAAAAACGCCAGCCCCGCCTGACCACTTTTTTCTGGATGAAACTGGCATCCTACCACATTATCTTTCGCAATTAAGGCGGTTACTTGCTCATCTAAATAGGAATATTCGCCTAAGATGTTCTGAGTGTCATGGGGTCTTGCAACATAAGAATGAACAAAATAAAACCATTCATTATTAAGCATATAAAATGGGTTGGTCGATTGAGGTATCATCATTTTTGCCCAACCAACTGAAGGCACGCGTTTGCGTTTATCATCACTCACTTTAATTTTGACAACATTACCAGGAATAAATCCAATTCCTGCATGCTCACCATATTCTTCGCTTTGTGTTAATAGCATTTGCATACCAACACAAATTCCTAGAGCTGGTCTTTGTGTTGCAAAATACGCTTGAAGAGGTTCAAATAAATTGCGTTGCTTGATCATGTTTACGCAATGACCAAATGCACCGACTCCAGGCAAAATTAATCTATCTGCATTCATAATACAGTTAGGATCTTGAGACAGTGTTACTTTGGCACCACATTCTTCTAAGGCTCTTGTAATGCTTAGAATATTGCCACAACCATAGTCAACCAGTGTTACTTGTAAACTCATCTTATAATCTCACTTGATGACCTGCAAACTGTAACGTCTGCTTAAAATCTTGAATGCTTGCTCTTTTATAATGCAACATATCCGCAATCGCAATAGCACTAGCATCACCGTCATTAAACGCGTCTATCCCATGTTCTATATGCCCACAACCACCGCTGGCAATCACAGGAATCGACACGGCAGAGGTAACTGCTTTAATTAAGCCAATATCAAACCCCTTTTTCGTTCCCTCTTGGTCAATTGAGGTTAACAAGATTTCTCCTGCACCTAAATCTTGTGCTTGCTGGCACCAACGAACCACATCTTGTTCCGTATGTTCTCTGCCATTATCGGTATAGGCTTCCCAAGCGGTTGGACTGACGCGTTTGGCTTCAACGGAAAGCACAAAACACTGACTACCAAACTGTTTGGCGACTTCGCTAATAAAATGAGGATTTTTAATAGCAGCAGTATTAACAGCCACTTTATCGGCACCAGAATGTAGCATTTTTTCAACATCGTGCAGCGTTCTAATGCCACCACCCGCTGTTAATGGTATAAAAACATTTTGTACCGTATTTTTTACTAATTCAAAAATACCATTACGGCCATATAATGAAGCAACAATATCCAGATAAATCAGCTCATCTGCACCTTGCTGGTAATAATCAAGCGCATATTCTTGTGGAGCCCCAATAACCCGCAAGCCTTCCAAGTGGATGCCTTTAATTAAATTAGGCGCCTTGATATCAAGGCGCGCGATCACACGTTTGGCGACAGTCATTCTGAGAACACCGTATGCTTTAATTGCCAACAACCATTCACTTTTTCCCATAAATGAGGAGAACGGAAGGTATCGGCAAGCGCGTCGAAAGAGCTTCTTGTCATCATGGGCGTTTTAAATTGCTTAGAAGCTTCAGGGAATTCATTTGCTGGAATACTTAAATACGAAAAAATTTCTTCCGCAAAGCGGCTTGGAAATTCACCATCAAACTTCTTAACCAGTGCAACCCCTTCTTCACGCGTAATATCGCCTGAGCGAATTTCTTGGGCTGCATCATAGGTTGCACGACCAATACCAAATTTAGTGTAGGTGGTGTAATAATGAAAATCGTCAATTTTGTCATCAATACTATTATATTTGCTGTAAGTACCTGGGGTTCTTTCAGGGGATGCTTGAAAGCCACCATGCTCTACCGCATAGTAATAACAGCTTTGTGGATGCCATTTCAGATAGTAACCAAGGTAATGCACTTCAATTGGCGTGGTCAGATCTGCTGGATTTAGCGGCAAATAGGGCTCAAGCTCATACTGCTCTACACCAAAATCAGAAATCAATCGCTCAACAGGCTCACCACCTAAAAACATATCTTTCAAGTTGGTATAGGTATAGTAGCTTTTATCTCGCAAGGAATTATTGGTATCACCAATGGGGTTACCATATTCTGCTTCATTCTCCCCATAGAATACCAAAGGGATATTAAATAACTTTGCCATTTTAGGCGCTAAGTTTTTTTGTCCTAAAATGAAGGGTTGAAAAGGGTGAAAAAGATTTTCAACGGCTAAGCGGGTTAATAACCGGTGAACTCTGGCATTAGGCGTCATTAAATAATTATCAAATCCGGCTTTTATCCAAGATTGAAAATTTTGCCATCCCCAAGGAGTATAAATATGAGGTGCCCAGGTAACAGTTAAGGGGCGCATTTTGTATTTATGTTTTAGCAAATGCGCCGCATAAAAACTATCTTTACCACCTGAACCTGGCACTAAGCAATCATAGTAAGTGCCATCACCACGATGCTTGTTACATAATTCCTCTAATGCAGCTTCTCGGCTTTGCCAATCAATATTCACTTTTTGCTCGGCAACCCGACAAGCATCACAAACACCTTCTGCATCTAAATGAATCGTTTGTTTTTTGCTTTCTATCGTATGTTTGAATTCAACCGTTGAATTGGGTCTCTGATTGGATATCACACATTTTTTACAAAATTTAACTTGGGCTGGTAAACCATATTTTACTTCTAAGCGCTGCGCTTCTAATACTTCCACGATATTCTCCTCATCTTGATGGATGAATTCTTTTATTAAAGAGAAATGCTGCAAATTCAAAATCTAATTCTGTATCGATATCGACCGATCTTTCTGCGGGCATCTCGTAAATTAATGTTCTGTCAGTAATGACGTCTTTCAAGCTAAAAAAATGTTCTGCAGTCCAAGCATAGATAGCACCATTCATATCAAAGCAAGGAGGACAATCTTGTCGGCGCTCAAAGGGCTTCTCTGGTTTTTTGGCTAGGTTAACAAAACCCTCAGCTGTTTGTTCAACAAGACTAAAATAAGGTGAATTGGATGCCACTGTGCCCGTTATAACATTAATCGGTAATTGCTTTTCAAGTAATGCAACAACGCCTTGAATATCTTGCGCTAATAACAAGGGGGACGTCACGGAGATATCAACAAAGGTATCAAATTGTTTACCTGATAAACTTTCGACTTGACTAGCACAATGTTGAATCGCAGGTAATTTTGCTGCAACATCGGTTGCCATGGCTTCTGGGCGCTTGATTTGATAATCAGCCCCATAGATTCGACTACATTCTAAAATATCGTCTCCATCACTACTTACAGCGATAGCATCAAAGAGTCGTGATTCGTGCGCAGCAGCAATTACATAAGCAATTAAAGGTTTTCCATGAAATTGCCTAATATTTTTGTTGGGTACACCTTTTGAGCCTTGGCGTGCGCAAATGGTGCATAAACGATTTTTACTCATTATGATGACTCTTGATTTTCAAACACGCGATCATACTCAATATGCGCCTTTTCGAAATCCGATAATTGACCAATATCTAACCAATATTCTCTGATTGGGAAAGCGGCGGCTTGTTGCTTTTGCTTGCTTAACAGTGAAAATAAAGCTGGCATATCAAAATATTCATTTTTGGGGATCATCTCGAGCAATGTCGGCTCTAACACATAAACACCGGCATTAATAAAAAATTTATAGGTTGGTTTCTCGATGACATCAACAATGAAATTATTCTCTAACTTACAGGTTCCATAAGGCACGGTATAATCAAATTCACGCACGCCCATGGTTGCGCTGGCACCTTGTTCAAAATGAAAAGTGAGTAATTGATTAAAATCAATTTTGGTTAATAGATCACTATTCATCACTAAAATAGGTTCATGGATATCTCGGGGTAATAAACTTAATGAACCTGCCGTACCCATTTTGCTATCTTCTTCCAAGTACTTAATATCAATGCCCCATTTAGAGCCATCACCAAAATATTCTCGGATCTGTTCTCCTAGGTAATTAATAGAGATATAGAACTGATCAAAGCCATATTGCATTAAGCTATTGAGTATGGTCTCCAAGATGGGTTTGCCACCCACTTTGAGCATAGGCTTAGGACAATCGTTGGTTAAAGGCCGCAACCGAGTGGATAAACCACCGGCCATTAATACCACTTTATTATTTTTTCGATTGAACTCAATGAGATCTTCTAACACTTCAATGCCACATACCCGTTCGTCGATATCCACAATGGGTAATTGCCGTATCAACTTTTTGCGCATTAAACTAAATATTTTACTTTTATCTTCGCCTTTTCGTGCCACAATCGGCTGATGGTTCATAATTTTGATGATAGATTCATTAAGGGCAATACCCTTTAAAATGCCCCGTCTTACATCGCCGTCGGTAACGGTTCCTAGCAAACGTCGATTATCATCTATCACTAAGACAATGTGTGCTTCATTATTATCGAGCTTTTCAATTGCATCATGAATAATCGCTTCGTGCGTTAGCAACAATTTTTCAAATTTCTTCATTTTTATCATTCCCTTGTGCTAACCGCTTATAACTACCTAGAACTTTTCTTTGTGAAGCGATTGGGCGAATGACAATCGCTCCCGCACAAATCATCGCTTCATCACCTACCGTTATTCCTTGAATGAGCGTTGCTCCAACCCCAATATGGGTTTTGTTGCCAACCTTGATATTGCCTGATAAGGTTGCACGAGGTGCAATATGGACGTTGTCACCAATCTCACAATCATGATCAATACTGGCACCGGTATTAATAATCGTATTGTGTCCAATAACCACATTTGGTTGAATAATCGCCCCAGCCATGATTTGCGCCCCTTCTTTGAAGGTTGCGGTGCTCGCAACAACAGCGCTTGGGTGTATCAATGTCGCAAAATGGTAGCCCTTTTGTGTAAACTGATGAAATAATTGCTCTCGGATTGCATTTTTTTCAACGCTGACAGCACCCACGGCATTCACTAATTGGATGGTTGCAGGATCATACTCATCAATTTCTTCGTCTTTACCTAAATAAGGGTATTCAGGATAACCTTTAATTTCTTGCTCATTTAAAGCAACCACCCCAACCACGGGTAAATTTCGTAATTTGATAATTTCGGCTAAAACAGCGGCATGGCCACCAGCGCCAATAATGATTAAAGGTCTATCCTTACTCACTGATTGCTTCATCCTTTGAATATCTCTTTTGGGCAGTTTTACCTAACCAATCCCAATATGCCATGGGTGAAATGCCACCCGTATGGCGTTTTACGGCCAAATTGCTTGCCGAAAAAGTGTCACCGATATCAATGTCTTGATTCGCAACGAGTGCCCTTCTGACCATCGTCATATTTTTCATTTCACTGACACGGGGACACTTCCTGCCATCACCGATTGCCATTTCGACATGACGAATCGCTTGCACCATTTGCTTTAATTCAACAATATCTAACGAGGCTAAGTGATCAGGACCAGGTAAGTTTTTATCGAGTGTGACATGTTTTTCAATCACCATGGCACCACGAGCCACTGCCGCAATAGGTACTTCAATCCCAACCGTATGATCAGAAAAACCAACACACAGTCCAAAAGCGGCATGCAAGGTATCCATCGCTTTTAAATTTACATCTTCAAAAGGCGCTGGGTATTCCGAAGTACAATGTAATAAAGTGACTCGCTGCTGTAGTAGCGCAAAGGCTTCTGGCAAAGCATAACAGGTATCTAACATGGCTTGCGTTGGGTTTGCTTGTTCTTCAATCATCCCCAAAACCAATACTTTTAGTGCTTGTTCAATTTCTGAGAGCGTGCTCATCCCGGTTGATAAAATGATATCAGCCTGAGAGCGAGCTGCGGCCAATAGTAAAGGACCATGGGTTACATCGCCTGAGCTAATCTTTAAAGTTGGCAGTGCCAAACCATCGACTAAAAAGGCAAGGCTTTCTAAATCAAATGGAGTGACAATAAAATCTATATCACATTCATCAGCATGTCTTTTTAATTTTTCAAAAACTGCGAAGGATAATTCAAGTGACTTCAACATTTCATATTGTGAATGTTTCTTAGCCGTATTTTGAATTTGATAATCTGCTTGCGGTGCTGCTTGTGTCGTTAAATGACTTGCTTGAAATAATTGAAATTTCACCGCATCAGCACCAGCTTCTTTAATTTTATCAATCAGCTCAAATGCGAGTTTCTCTTGACCATTATGGTTCACACCGGCTTCTGCGATAATGTATGTTTGATTATCCATTTTTACTCTGCTGTGGGTATATCATAAAACTGTTTGGGATTTAGGGCTGCTAAATCAGTGCGTTTGAGTACGTCAATGATTTTAGGACTAACACTACCTTGACCATAAGGTAATGCCATCGTCTCCATTGCTTGATGATGCTGTTGTGACATCGCATGCTGGATAGCCTGTTTTATCTCTTGCGCTGCAGGCTGACAATGGATGACCGATTTGGGCATAATGCGTCCCGCTTGACGATGCCCAATATTGACAGTGGGTATTTTAAAATACGGTGCTTCAATAATGCCGCTTGAAGAATTGCCTATCATCACATCCACTTGTTTTAATAAGCTCAAGTAGCGTAGCTGGCCCAAGGCTTGGAAAGAATAGGCATCTTGATGTGCTTTGCAAAATGCTTTGATCATCTCATTAATAATACGACCATCTGCATCGGCATTGGCTTCGGTGAATATCAAGGTGCAATCGGCTAATGGCGATAATGCCTCGAGCAATTCTGCAAAAGCATCTTTAGATGAAAGACGTCCCAAGGTTTCAGGATGATAGGTGATAAGAAAATTATTTTGCTTAAATGTGACAGAAAGCGCTTGTGATAATTGTGCTTTACTGAGCAAGGGTAAATCCACCATTGCATCTAACACCATAGCACCTGTATTAAAAACCCGTTCAGGATTTTCACCTAATTGAATCACACGACGCCGGTAATCTTCACAAGCTACAAAATGTAAATGCGACATTTTGCTGATGCTATGTCTCATTGCATCATCAATGGCGCCAAAACTTAATTCGCCACCATGAATATGAGCGACTGGGATCTTCGCAATCAGCGCTGCTTGTGCGGCAGCTAAGATTTCAAAACGATCGCCTAATAGCACAATAATATCCGGTTGCAGCCTTGCATAGGCATCAGCAAAACCAATCACACCCAGGCCTACCGATTTGGTAATACCAACGGGACTATCGCTTGATAACAACATCTCAACCTTGGCATCAATCATGAATCCATCATCGAGGATTTGTTGATACGTCAGACCAAATTCAGGCGAAAGATGCATGCCGGTCACAATTAATTGTAAAGTTAAGGCAGGATCTGCATGAATTTGTTTAATAAGATGGCTAAGCAAACCGTATTCCGAGCGCGCTCCCGTGACGACCGCAATTTTTTTAGGCATACACGCCTCCCAAATGGGGACTGCTTGGCAGCGATATCACGCGGTCAAATAATTGATGCGTCATGGTGAGATCCATCTTAGGAGAGGATTGATACATGGGCAATCGATCCATTGGCGTCCAAAGGCCCCGCAAATGATATTTACGCTCCACGGCTGAATCAATAAAATGCTCAATAAAGGATCTATCCGGCTTATCTAAAATTAAAGCATTTAACCAATAATTGCTTTTGGCATATTGCGGTTCTTGTAAAATACTCGCGCCTTGAATATCGCTAAAAACATCCTGATAACGTTTTGCTAAGTGCCGTTTATTCTCTATCATCTGCGGCAATCTTTCTAATTGCGCGCAGCCCAGCGCAGC
Organism: Candidatus Berkiella aquae; assembly: GCF_001431295.2. Classification (NCBI taxonomy): domain Bacteria; kingdom Pseudomonadati; phylum Pseudomonadota; class Gammaproteobacteria; order Candidatus Berkiellales; family Candidatus Berkiellaceae; genus Candidatus Berkiella; species Candidatus Berkiella aquae. Next base: position 2,958,882 of record NZ_LKAJ02000001.1, read on the forward strand.
ATTGATATTAGGCAATCGATAGTTATAACCAATCTCATCATGATAGAATTCATAACGATGCGGCCTTTTCGCCGTCGTCGTCATATGTTTTGCCTTTTTAGCTAAAGCTTCATCTTTAATCAGAATGGCGCCGCCACCACCGGTAGTCACCACCTTGTTACCATTAAAACTTAAACAAGCGATATCGCTTGCATGTCCTGTATGAACACCTCGATAAAATGAACCCAATGACTCAGAAGCATCTTCAATGATTTTTAAGTGGAACTCTTGCGCCAGTGTTTGTAACAAAGACATTTCAATCGGATGGCCAAAGATATGCACTGGAATAATTGCTTTTATTCGTCGACCGGTTAGCTTATTAATGCATTGCTTATCTTTAACAATGGCAATCTGAGTTAAATAAGTACGCAGCTTATCAAGATCAATTCCCAAATGACTCTCATGACACTCAATGAAATGAGGATGGGCCCCACAATAAGTCACTGCATTAGCGGTTGCTACAAACGTTAATGAAGGGATGAGCACTTCATCTTCTCGCGCCACATCGGCAAGCAACAAACAAACATGTAGTGCAGCAGTCCCATTCATCACGGCAATGGCATAAGGCATTCCGGTGTAATCGGCAATTTTTTGTTCAAAAAGGGTGACATATTCCCCTACACTTGAAACCCAGCCACTATCAAGACAATCTTTCACGTATTGCCATTCATTGCCATTAAACTTTGGCTCATGCAATGGAACGTCTTTGTCATTTTCACCTAGCACTTGCGTAAGTGCTGCTAAACATTGTTCTATGTTGACCATATTAGATGTTATAGATCCCTGCTTTATACATCGCTTGATTATCTTTATGTAAAAACCATTCAATAGTTTTTTGTAATCCAGCGCGAAGTCCTGTCAATGCTTGATGTTTGGGTTCCCAGTTAAGCAAATTTTTTGCCATGGCATTATTGGAAAGCAAACGCTCTACTTCACTCTTATTCGGGCGCAATCTTTGTTCATCACAAGTCACTTGAATATCCGCTTTCATTAAACTCGCAATTTCTTTTACCAAATCACTAATAGAAATTTCAAAATTGGTTCCTAGATTAATGGTTTTGCCGATAATGGCATCCGCTTCTAAGGCTTTAGCGAAAGCTTCTGCCGTATCATCAACATAGGTAAAATCACGGGTAGGCGTTAACGAACCTAAATCAATAGCCTTATTACCATTCGCAATTTGCGTAATAATCGTGGGTATCACGGCTCTTGCAGATTGTCTTGGTCCAAAGGTATTAAAGGGTCGAATAATGGAAACAGGCAATTGAAAAGCATAGTAATAGGATAAAGCCATTTGATCGGCTGCAATCTTTGACGCAGAATAAGGCGATTGTGGCTGCAAGGGATGCTTTTCATCTATCGGTACATATTGTGCTGTTCCATACACTTCACTGGTAGAAGTATGAATCACTTTTTCAAGATTCAACTCTTTTGCTGCTTGCACAATATTCAAGGTACCTTGAATATTGGTTTCAACATAATTTTGTGGTGAATGATAGGAATACGGAATACCAATCAAGGCTGCTAGGTGCAAAACCTTATTGCAACCTGTCATTGCCTTTTTAACCCCAAAGGGATCACGTACATCACCTTGAAAGATTTCCACTTCTTTTAAGAGCGTTTTATCAAGCGTATCTAACCATCCCCAGCTATTAAAGGAGTTGTAAAGCACAAATGCTTTAACGGCGTATCCCTTTTTAACCAGGCACTCAACCAAGTGAGAACCAATAAACCCATCAGCGCCCGTTACTAAAATTTTCTTTTCGTTCATCTTTATGCCAAATTCGCAATTTTTCTAAATTTGCTGTTGTTGTTAGCCAAGTCTGCAAAAGTACCTTGATCGATAATTTTGCCCTTTTCAAAAAAGTAGATGCAATCGCAATCTTTTACCGTCGTCAGTCGATGTGCAATGATAATAATCGTTTTTTGCTTCGCTAATTCTTTAATTGATTTAATAATGACTTGTTCTGTCTCACCATCTAAAGCGCTGGTGGCTTCATCAAAAATAAGCACTTCCGGATCATGGTATAGCGCACGAGCAATACCAATACGTTGGCGCTGTCCTCCGCTTAAACGAATACCGCCCTCACCCACACACGTGTTATAACCTTGCGCCATTTCTTGGGTAATGAAATCATGTAAATTCGCTAATTTAGCAGCACGCACTACCGCTTCTTCATTAATGAGTTCGGGCGGTACACCAATCGCAATGTTATTCATAACTGAATCATCGGTCAGGTAAATGCTTTGAGGCACATAACCTAAATTTTGTTGCCAGCGATTTAATAAAGCGAGTGACAGCGGCTCACCATCAATCTCAATTTGTCCGATAGTGGGGATTAATAATCCTAAAATAATATCAACGGTTGTGGTCTTGCCAGAACCTGTCGTCCCAACAAAGCCCACCGTGGTATTTTTAGCAATGTGTATGCTGATATCGTTAATAGCGGCTTGTTGCGTATTAGGGTAAGCAAAAGCGATATTCTTTAGCGCAATACTGTTACTGAAATGTAGCTGTGAAAGGGTTTGGCTTTGCCAATCTAACGAAAGATGTTTTTCCTTGAGGGCATTGCTTAAAATTTCCAGCGATTGCGCATGAAATTTGACTAAGCTTAATCCTGTAAATACCTGTTGCATAGGAGGGAGCAATCGATACCCTGCCAAAGCATATAAAGCCAGCAGTGGCAATAATTGTGAAATATCAGCCTTCACTTTCATCAAATAAATGACAATAAGTAAAATACCCGCAAAAGCGATTGCTTCGACCGTATAACGCGTTAATTGTGGAATAATGTAACTGACAGATTCAACCTTGGCATATTTTTCGGCAACCTGGCGAAATTTTGTCAGGAAAGCCCCTTCTCGCTTTAAAACTTTTATCTCTTTAATAACGCCCAAGGTTTCATTCACAATCTGATATTGTTTAGCATTAATTAAAGAAGCGATTGAACCTGCTCTTGCCATTTTTCGGCTAAGTAGCAAATAAAAGCCAACATATGCCCCGCCTAAGACGCTACTGACTGATAATGCCAAAATAGGATCAACAAACATCAACAACACAAAAATACAAACTATGACCAATAATTTGGTAATCGCCTGCATGCCATTAATCAATACACCCAAAATGACTTTAAAAACATCGGATAAGATGGTTTTGGTCATTTCCGAACGATTATTCGTTAGATAAAAAGCGTAGGGCTCTAATAAGTATTGCTTGAGTAGACGCGTTGATAACTTTCCACCTTGAGAAAAGCTAAAGCGCATCAAAAGCCACAACATGATAGCAGAAAAAATATTCCCTAAAATCACAAAGGCAAAAACAGTAACCCCTAAGAAGGCCATGAAACGATGTTCACTGCCTAAATCAAGAAACTGGTAAAAATGATGAAGGTGAGCATTGTTATGAATGATTTCAGGTTGCGAGACAACCGCAACAAAAGGTGCAATCGAGGCCACGCAGGCCATTTCGACCAACCCCACCAACAAAAAACCAAGCAATAGTCCCAATAGCTTTTTTTTATCTTTCGTATCAAAGAAAGAAAGCATTTTGCGTATGATTTTCATCATACACTGACTGCTCTTGAGGGTGATGTCAGGGTTTTTTCTTGGAAAAGACGGTATGCAAGCGCTAATCCCTCAACTAAGGGTGTATTGGAACGCCAGCCTAAAGCGTGGATTTTATCAACACACAATAGTTTTCTGGGCGTGCCATCGGGTTTGGAAGTATCAAAATGCAGCTTTCCTTCAAAGCCCACCACTTTGGCAATCAGATGGGCAAGTTCGGCGATAGTTAAATCTTCGCCACAACCAATATTGATAATTGGCGCAATCTCTGTAGAACTGACTAGCGGGATAAAATGTTCATCCGGTAAATTCATGAGGAAAACGCAAGCATCTGCCAAGTCATCACTATATAAAAATTCTCGTTTAGGGGTTCCAGTTCCCCAAACAACCATCTCAGAATCACCTGCGATTTTTGCTTCATGCATTTTGCGAATTAAGGCAGGAATCACATGGGATGTTTTCAGATCGTAATTATCACCGGGACCAAATAAATTGGTAGGCATCACCGCTAAGTATTGTGTGCCAAACTGTCGATTAAATGCCCAACACATTTCAATGCCTGCAATTTTCGCTAAGGCATAGGGACGATTGGTCGGCTCAAGTGGACCTGTCAGCAAATATTCTTCAAGAATCGGTTGTGGGCATTGACGAGGATAAATACACGATGATCCTAAAAATAATAATCGTTTAACGTGATTATCTTTAGCCTCTAAAATGACGTTATTCTGAATCTGTAAATTCTGTAAAATAAAATCTGCGGGAAGATTATCATTTGCCCAAATACCACCCACCTTGGCGGCGGCCAACAATACATAATCTGGTTTTTGTTGTGCAAAAAATTGCTTAACCGCGACAGGATCGGTTAAATCTAATTCTGCATGAGTGCGAGTGATAATATGCCGATAGCCCTTTGAACGTAGCGCCTTAACCAAGGCGCTACCGACAAGTCCTGAATGCCCTGCCACATAGATTTTGTCATCATGTTTCATAAATTATTCTTGATACTCAAATACTTTAAAGCCTTCTTTTTGGCAGAGTGCATCTTTTTGCGCTAATTTAAAATCTTCGACAACCATCTCTTTCACTAAGGCTTCAAAAGAAATTTTAGGAGTCCAGCCTAATTTGTGTTTTGCTTTAGTCGCATCACCTAATAAGGTATCCACTTCAGTCGGACGATAGTAGCGAGGATCAACCGCAACAAGGCAAGCACCGGAAGCGGCATCAAACCCTTTTTCTTGCTCACCTTGGCCTTCCCACCGCATCGTAATACCTAATTCTTTCGCGGCGATAGTGACAAATTCGCGCACACTATGTTGTTCACCACTGGCAATCACATAATCATCGGGATTATCTTGTTGTAACATCAGCCATTGCATTTCAACATAATCTTTTGCATGACCCCAATCTCGCAATGAATCCAGATTTCCTAAATATAAGCAATCTTGCAAACCTAGTTTGATACGCGCTAATGCTCGAGTGATTTTACGTGTTACAAAGGTTTCTCCACGAACGGGAGATTCATGATTAAACAAAATACCGTTACAAGCGAAGATATTATAGGCTTCGCGATAGTTAATGGTGATCCAATGCGCATAAAGCTTTGCAACCGCATAAGGCGATCGCGGATAAAATGGGGTTGCTTCGTTTTGTGGGATGGTTTGTACTTTCCCAAAAAGCTCTGATGTCGATGCTTGATAAAAGCGTGTCTTCTTTTCAAGACCAAGGATTCGAATAGCCTCGAGTAAACGCAAGGTACCTATCGCATCCGCATTCGCAGTGTACTCTGGCTCTTCAAATGAAACAGCTACATGACTTTGTGCTGCTAAGTTATAAATTTCATCGGGCTGAACCTGTTGGATAATGCGGATAAGGCTACTAGAATCCGTCAGGTCACCATGGTGCAACACCAACCTGCGTTTTGCAACATGTGGATCTTGATAGAGATGATCGATACGATCAGTATTAAAAAGTGACGTTCTACGTTTTATACCATGTACTTCGTACCCTTTTTCGAGTAAGAACTCAGCAAGGTATGAGCCATCTTGGCCTGTGATACCTGTGATTAGCGCTCTTTTTATACTCTCCGTCACTACCTTGCCCCTTTAAGCCTTATCTATCAATAACCTCGCAGATTTTACCCGGTTCATTCGTAAAAACAACTTAAAACCCATTGCCATCATCGTTGGTTAACAAATAAATCCTATCTAGATAACATTACTTAGAAACCAAACAACTTTAAAGTTTTTTTCAAATAACGAAATAAGCTAAAAGTTGTTATGCTTACTGCAAATCAATTAATTTGTTAAAAGCCTTGCAACAATCAGCAAATATGGGTATTTTCTCTGTGTTTTTATTCTGCAGTAAAGCATGGAAGAAGTCATTTGCATGGTCGCAATCATTCTCGTTGGTGGAAAACACCTTCTTAACCCTTTAATTCCGGTTGCCAAAGAACCTTTCTTGTATTGGCTAACCATATGGCTCAAATCTCAAGGGTTCACCCATATTGTCTATTCTGCGGGTGCTCAATATGCCGACAAAATTGCCGCCTTTGCACAGCAATTGGCAAGTGTGGATCCTTCGCTTTGCATCGATGTGGTGATTGAATCTCGGCCATTAGGCACAGGTGGCGCTGCTGCGCTTTGTGCACAACGATTTCCTTCTCCTTATACCCTGATTGTCAATGGCGATTCTATTTTATTGTCGAATATTCGTCCTGCATTACAAATGCTAAAACAACAACCACAGCTCGATGGCATCATTTTTGGTACCCCTTTAATCAATGCAGGGCGCTTTGGTACCTTAGAAGTAGACGAGCAACAACGTTTGGTCGCATTCCGAGAGAAACAACCAGGTAAGGGTTCTATTAATGCAGGTGTCTATTTACTGCGCAAAGAATTACTAGCCGATATGAGTACCGATAAAGAAAGTAGTTTAGAATACGATTGCTTTCCAATGTGGCTTGCACAAGGCAAATCTATTGCCGTTGTTGATAATCATGCACCTTTTATTGATATTGGCACACCTGAAACTTTGCGCAAAGCACATGAGCTGGTTATAGAATATCAGCCTGTTATTTCAGGGCAAGAGAAAATACAAGCGGCCTCATTGTAAATTTATTGGGTGAGTTTCGTCATTACTGTCAAAGTTCTGAATGAATTAAGATAAAAATCCCCCACTCGCAACAATGCTTTTCGCTTACGCTCTATGAGCGTAGGCGAAAAGCTGCATGCTGCGAGTCGCCCCCTTTTATTCAAAGGGGGCTATTTAGGACGCTATTGATTGTAAGCCCCCTTTGAATAAAAGGGGGCAGCTCGCTTGAAAAGCGAGCGGGGGATTTTTATCTTAACTCATAGAACAAAGTCGATGGTGGCTTGAGCAGTAAACAATATCAAAGTTACAATCATTATTACCACTAGTTACAATCACTATTACCACTAGTAACAATAATGATTGCCACATTAAAGCTTTCCTACACCACATAAGCCCGCAACATCCAAAGTGTCTTTTCATGAACCCTTAATCGCCCAATCAATAAATCTTGGGTCACATCATCTTGTTCATCCTGGGCTTGGCGCAATATTAGGTTCACGTGTTTACAAATGATTTCATGACTTTCAATCAGATCTTTGATCATTGAAATATCATCGATTCGGGTTTTTGCCTCGGAAATGGTTTTTAATTTTGAGAACTCTTCTAAACTGCCAGGCGTTACATCTCCTAGGGCACGAATTCGTTCTGCAATTTCATCCACCGCATTGGCTAATTCTTTATATTGCTCTTCGAATAAGTTATGCAAACTGTGAAAATGTGGCCCTATCACATTCCAATGATAATTTTGTGTTTTTAAATAAAGAGTATAAGTATTTGCTAAAAATACTTTCAGCCCACTGGTTGCACCACCCATAAAACCCTCTCATTTTTGTAACATTCTGTTGATAAAAGCAGCATTTAATACTTAACTGTTACAACACCTTTATATATGAGTTTAAGCTATGATTGAATGCAAAGAATATAGCTGTCGTTATGTGTATATACCACTCGTACTTGAATATTAAGGGGCTTTATAATGACCACGCTTTTGATCATACTCGGCGTCGTAGTATTATTTGGCTTGTATGCCGTTGGCATCTACAACCGCTTAATTGAACTAAAAAACCGTTTTGTTAATGCTTTTGCTCAAATCGATGTACAATTGCAACGTCGCTATGATCTCATCCCGAATTTAATTGAAACCGCCAAAGGATATATGCAATACGAGCAAAAAACCCTCACCATGATTATTGAAGCTCGTAACCAAGCCAAAACAGCGGCAACCAGTGTTGCAGCAAGCCCAGGCAATGCAACGGCAATGGAACAATTAAATGCAGCAGAAACAGGCCTTACCGCACAAATGGGAAAATTCTTTGCTTTAGCTGAAAATTATCCTGATTTAAAAGCGAATCAAACGATGCAACAATTGATGGAAGAGCTTTCTTCAACCGAAAACAAAATCAGTTTTGCAAGACAAGCCTTTAACGATGCGGTGATGGTTTATAATACTTACCGTCAACAATTTCCAAATAATATCGTTTCAGGTATGTTCCATTATGAACCTGCCAAACATTTTGAAATTACCAATCAAGAAGCCAAGGAACCTGTAAAAGTTTCATTTACTCAATCATAAAGGGTAACAATGAATTTTTTTGAACTCCAAGATAAAGCAAGGAAGCATACCTCAAAGTTGGTATTCTATTTTATTCTGGCGATTATATTAATTATTCTCGCTATTGATTGTTTGATACTCGGATTAATCCTTTTTAGTACTTACCCTGATTCTTCCAACACCATTCATTTTACACTTAATGGTACTGATGCAACCTTAGTTCAGCAAGGAAAAATTGATTTTCAAGTATTGACCGTTATAGGGATTGGTATCGCTGCTGCGATTAGCCCCGTGATTTTATTGATTATTGGCATCGGCACCTTGATACGAATGATTCAAACACGTGGTGGCGGCATCAGCATTGCACAAATGGTTAAGGCACGACCGATTGACAGTAATGTTGAAGATTTTAAAGAAAAAAGATTTGTTAACATTGTTGAAGAAATGTCGATTGCTTCAGGTGTACCAGTACCTTTATTGTTTGTGATGGATAATGAACCCGCGATTAATGCCTTTGTGGCCGGCAAACATCCTGAAGACATGGTCATGGTTGTCACCAAAGGAGCACTAGATACCTTAAATCGAGATGAATTACAGGGTGTCGTTGGTCATGAATTTAGTCATATCTTTAACGGCGATATGCGCATCAGTTTACGATTAATAGGTCTTTTAGGTGGTATTTTTGCCATAGGACAGCTGGGCGGATTTATTTTACGCTCACTCATGTATTCATCTAATTCTCGTTCATCAAATTCATCATCGGATAATAAAGGCAATGGCACATTAGTTATCATCATTTTGGGTGTGGGTTTGTTTATTATTGGTTATGTGGGGTTATTTTTTGGACGATTAATCAAAGCTGCTATTTCAAGGCAACGAGAATCACTTGCTGATGCTTGTGGGGTACAATACACCCGCAATCCCCAAGGTTTAATTAATGCTCTCAAAGCAATACAAACCCAAGGCTCTAAATTACAATCAAGCCATGCGGAAGATGTCAACCATATGTGCTTTGGCCCCTCGTTAAGCATGTGGTTCAGTAGTTTATTGGCCTCGCATCCTCCTCTTGAAGATAGGATCAAGGCATTAGGAGGGGATGATATTTATTCACAAACGCCTGAAAAAGCCCAAACGCCACCACAAACCACTCGTAAATCTCAACCCGGATTTGGCTCTGCTTCTGCCTTTACCAATGCTGTTTTACCTATGCTGGTTGCCGCAACCGATGCGAAAGCGATAGAAAATAGTATTGGAAACCCCCAACAAATCCATATTGATTATGCCAAGCAGATCCTTGCTGATATCCCTGATGAGATTCAGAACGTGTGCCATAGCAGCCAAGAAGTAGAATTGATTTTTTACGCAATTATGCTTCCTTCTGATCAAAACAAAGATTATTTGCAGAACCTCTTAAAAACGTATCTTGATGACAATACCATTGCTCATGTATTGCAATACCATCAACAACTGAATGCTTTATCCAATTTAGTCACATTGCCGATTATTGATATTGCCCTACCCAGCTTTAAGCAAAAAAATAACGATGAAAAAACAAAGGTCATTAGCACATTAGAAGCGCTTGCTGCAGTCAATTCTAACCTTTTGACGTTTAGCATAATTGCAATGATTAAAAAATCAGCCACTTCGACCTCAGCACGCGTCAAACCTGTCAACATTTCAACTTTATTACCCGAGGTTGCTCAATTAATTAGCTTCATTCTGTTTTGTGGTAAAAATGATGCGCAAACATCAAGCATGATTTATCAACAATTAATGAGCCAATTTACCAAGAAAGTAATCCCGGAGCCAGTGGTCGATACGATTGATATTAATGCGTTTCAAGCACTACTGATAAAATTAAATACACTCGATCCTTTGAGCAAACAGAAACTACTTCATGCCTGTTTTATTGCTATCGAAGTGGATCAACGCATTTTAATTGAAGAGGCTCAAGCCCTGCGTACGATTGCTGCTTGCTTGAATTGCCCTGTTCCTCCTATTCTTCCAACGATGGCAGACTAATTCTGTTTATCATTCTCCTGACACTATCACTGTATGTATATTCCCTAAAGAATTTGTGAGATTTTCCGAAAAACAAGGTGATAGTCCCATTTTTAATGATGAAAATAAGCGCCATCATGAGTCATAATCACGAGAGCATCACCTTGCTTGAAGAAAAAGCAAATCCTGGAATCGTAGAGTCTCTCTACGAGCACGGCTTGCTATCACAACAAGGAAGAGAAGCCGGATTATCATTGCTTAATCCCCACTTACGTTGGGGATATTGGATTTCAACTATTTTGTTGATCTTAGGTTGGATATTTGTTCTTGCAGGCATTGTTTATTTCTTTGCCTTTAACTGGGAGAAAATGTCAACCTATTATAAATTTAGTACCATTCAAGTTTCATTACTGGTTTGCTTGGCTGGTGCTTGGGCTTATGCTATCGATAATCTACGGGGTCAATTATTTTTAACAGGCGGATGCATTCTCGTCGGAGTTTTTTTAGCGGTTTTTGGGCAAATCTACCAAACAGGGGCCGATAGTTACCTGTTGTTTTTCGCTTGGGCATTGATTATTTTTCCTTTGGTCTTGATTAGTCAATTCACACCACTTTGGGCTATTTGGTTACTACTTGCCAATATCACGGTGATTTTATTTTGGGAACAAGGATTAACAATACAAGCCGCCGACCAATATTATCTTTATGTTCTATTACTTCTTGTTAATGGCTTCGCATTATTGTTAAGAGAATGGCTCTATAATCGTAAGATCGATTGGTTACAAGGTCGATGGCACCGAATTTTACTGACTTTCGCTATCATCGTCATCAGCTTTATTCCCATTAGTATTTACGTTATGCGTAACGAGTTTATAGCTGGTTCGAGTTTATATAGCGCACTATTGGGATTGATGATGCAAATAGCATTTTTATATTACTATCGCTATCATTTTAGAGATCCATGGGTATTTGCGATGACGCTTATTAGCTTTAGTCTTATTTTTTGTGAAATCGTTTTTAAAATACTAAACAAACTTATTACGAATACCACGCTTAATAATTTACTCATGACATTAGCCATATTAGGCATTTTTTCAGTTAGTGCCTATATTTTGCGACGACGGGTGTCATGATGAAAGATTTAAATGTTCAATTATTGCTGGATTGGTTAGAAAATCATCACTACTTGCCCAAAAGAAATGAAGCTGATGCTTATATTCTGTGCCAAGAGAATCATGATCCTGTGCCCCTTTACATTCATATATTATTAGGAATAGGTGCCTTTGTTGGTTTCTGGTCAGCGGTTGGTTTACTGTATGCATCAGGCCTTATTAATTGGGATAATCCCATATCCTTAATCACATTTGGCGTACTTTCCATTATAATATCGATTCTTATTAATCATCTTTTAAAAAATGCTGAGGATCTACTTCACAGTTTCAGCCAACAGCTGACCTGTATTTTGATGTTAATGGGTAAAATCCTTTTTGCCATTGGTCTTACCCATGAATTGCATAATCAATTACCTCATATTGGTATTTCATGGCTGGCAACATTGAGTATTGCGCTCGTTGCGATACCGACTTATTATTTATTTCCGATTGCATTTGATCGCTTTATCTCTTCTTTGGCATTCATTTTTGCATGCATGCTGACCTCCCTTATTGAGTTTCATCATAATATATTCTTTTATCTTGTCTATATTGCGTTATTGGCTTTGGTCGGTTGGTTAATCAACGCCAAAAATAAAAAGTATTCCTTAGAAGCATTAACCTACTCAGGATTAACCTCTTTAGGGATCTATGCTCTGCTACTTTGTTCATCTGCTATGCCTTATGTGCTTTCTCAAACTACAAAATGGCATATCCCTATTATCGTTTTTAATTTAACATTGGCGATAGCCATTGTCCTGCAGTGTTCACTCCTTAAACTGCCCCCCCCTAGAAACACGCTTTCATTTGCGGCAGGCTGCCTGAGCTTGTTAATTCTAGGAATGATAACAACCAATGGCATTCTTTATGCAATGGGTTTAATGTTACTTGGATATGAAAAACATCGACGTAATCTTATTATCTTTGGCATACTCTTTTTAGGGTTCTTTCTTATCGACTTTTATTATAACTTATCACTGAGTCTTGCTCATAAAGCCGCCATTTTGGCAGGTAGCGGCGCTATCTTATTATTAACTCGCATGGTTTTATTGCACGAACATTGGGATAAAGAACCATGATTAGAGATGCAACATTGTTTATTGTCACTATTTTGATCTTCGTCATATTTAATGTCATGATCTATCAAAAACAACAGATCTTGAAATCAGGCGATTCTATCTATTTCGCCATAGAACCTGCTGATCCACGTTCTTTAATGCAGGGTGACTATATGACTTTTAGATATGTGCTAGAAGAAGATCTCAAAAAAAATGATTCTCGACCCCAAAGTAACCAAGGTTATATTGTCATCGTGCCAGATGAAAATAAAATTGGTCAATTTGCTCGATTTTACAGTGGTGAAAAACTTGGACCTCATGAAAAGCTATTGCAATATCGGTATCACCCCAGTCGCTTTTCACCTTACCTTATCAAGCCTCATACTTTTTTCTTTCAGGAAAAACGTCAACCTGATTTACAAGAGGCAAAGTTCGCTGTGTTTCACTATCAAGGCAATAAAAATTATCTCTTAACCGGACTTGCTAATAAAGATAAGAACATCATTAGTGGAAAATAACGCGACGATTTTTTTGATCAATGCTAATCGCTTGATCTTTTAAAAATCGTGTTCCAATCAGTCCCCAACGTTGTTTTACTTCACAATCACCAATAGCATATCTCACTTTTGGGTTCTCAATTTCTTTACCGCCAATCATAAATACGCCATCTAATTCCGACAAAAATCCTGCACTTGCTTGACTAAACACATCATAAGTCATAATGCTATCCTCTTGCTTGCGGTCTTTATATTTAAAGCAGACTGGCATTTTAACATATCCGCTATAGCCACTATCTACTAAAAAATCATATTCTGAGATCCCCTCTTTACGCTTCACCTTCGTTTTTACTACAGGCAGATAATATTGATTATTGACTTCTAATTCACCTACTTCCTTATCGGATAAGGCATCATGGTGACTAATCACTAATTTGTTTTCAGGAAGATCCAGCTTCAATATAACATCATGAAATAAATTGGTACCAATCACACCTTCGATCTCAAGCCCCTGCAACAACTGAAAATCATCACTGGCTGTATCACTTGCAATAAAAGGAACATGCTTTAAGGTTGCCTCACCCAGTGCTAATTCTTCAATAAGATATAATGCCGTATGGATAGTGGCTTGTTTATGGGAGGTTTCAAATTTTCTATCACGACTTTCAAGTGGAGATAATTTTAATTTTTTAACTAATTCATAAGAAATGATACTGGCATCCGCTCCTGTATCTATTAAGAATCGAAATGGACCCTGTCCATTTAATTTCACTTCAGCATAAACAAAACCAAATGTTTCTTTGAGTGTTACCTCGATGCTAGCCTTATTATTAAAATCAATTTCCCAAGGTACTTGGCGATTAAAGGGCGGAACAACTCTAGCGGTTTTAACATCTTGAGCAAAGCTACTAATCGCAATAAGCCCTAATCCTGCCAATAGTAATAATGATTTAAATCCTTTCATTCACTCTTTCCATCTCAATATATCGACTCTCAATTGCCTAAGCGCTCGATGATTTGAGTATAGCAGACTGTTTATAATATCAGCTTTAAGACAGATCGTTAGACGATAGACTCATCGTTATCTATTCTATTAATAACTTATCTCTTATTAGGTATCCATTTATGCTGAAATTAACACAACATCAAACAATTTTGACTAAAATGCTGAGTTGTCTTGTTGTCATAGTGGGACTTTTTATATCCCCTTCCATCATATGGGCACAACAGGCGAACTATGTTCACGATGAAGCCAATGTTGTCAGCGCACCAATGAAAGAGAAATTAGAAAAATTGCTGACAGAACTCGATGAGAAACGTAATTTACGAATCGAAGAAGTCATTTTACCTAGCTTAAATAATCAAGACCCTAGTAAAGTGGTTGGCGAACTCGCGCAAAAAATAGATGCGCATGAAACCAAAGCAGAATACCGTGCACTTATTTTGTATGTTACTGATAGTGGCTATATTCAAATTTATCCTAATCAAAAATTGTCTGCTATTTTAGATGAAAAATCGCTAGCCAACATTGTGCAAACAGCAACAAAACAATTGCAAGAAAAGAATTATGATGAAATGGCTCGTGTCGGTGTAGCCGGTGTTTTTCATTATTTCCAAAAGAACCCTGAAACGCAAGTGAAGAATGACGCAGAAGGCCGCTCTAAAACTATGATTAACTTATTGTTGATTATTGTTGCCTTAGTCGTTGTGGTAGGTCTTATCAAATTTGGTCGAAAGCAATAGCATTTTAAACCTGTCTCAGAAATAACCCTTTTGAGGCAGGTTTTAGTATTTAAAACTGTTTTAACATACAAGTAATGGAAGGTTTCTCTAAGGTCTTCATCACACGAAATCCGCACTTCTCATAAGTGCGAATAGCCGCAAAATTAGCACTGTCGGGATCAACAAAACAAGCAGCAAAATTTGGCTTAATATGCATTTGCATAAATTCGGCAATCGCAACAGCCGCTATATTTTTATTAAGATATTGCACCTCACCAATATACATATCTAGCGCAGCAACACTATCTTTGGTTTTAACAAGCTCATAACCATCACGTGGAAAATCATTAACATCATAAAATTGAATATAACCAATGGGTTTTTTCGCACATTCAATCACAAAAGCATGAATCGGTTTAGTGGTGTTATCGATTGTTTTGTAACCTTGAACATAGGTTTCATATTTTTGTTGTATGGCTGCTTGAGTCCAGTGACTATCATGAGGCCACCATTGTCTAACATGTTCTGCATTAAGCCAACGAAATAAATCATCAAAATGCTCAACGGTAAGCGGAGTAAACGTTATATGTTTATATAAATATTGGTAAAAAGCTTGAGGTGTCTTATGATTTTCAACAAATTGAACAACGACAGATGCTAATTGTTCTGGCTGAGTAGCGGTTGTATCAACTTCTAAATCATAACTTAATTCTTGATAATAAACTTGATTGTAAAGCGCCCTTGCCATTCCTTTAAATCTGTCTTCACGGTCACTTTCTCGTCGTTCACATTCCAGTAATTCACAAGCGACTTTGACAATATAAACACGATTAGCAAAACAAAGTGCATCAGCATAGCGCGCAAATATTTTCTCATCCCATAACACTTCATCAATTATGAGATCGTACCCTTTTTGAATTAATACCGCTAATGCATCTATCATATCCCAATGAAGCTGTATTGCATTAGGACCATCAACAATATGTGTTAATGGATTGCCGTTGTCATCTAGTGAGAATTCATGAAAAAACCAATCTCGTGGTTCATTTTCAAATGCAACAAATTTTTCATCAATCCAATAATTGACGAGATGATCAATGGAATAATACAAAAATGGGCGTGCCGATTGCCGCATGATTTTTCTAGCGAGTGTTGACTTGCCTGCTGAAGAGGTGCCATTTAAAAATATAATCATACGCTAACCGTCTGAGTTCAATTACATTAGTATATACCGCTCGTACTTGAAAATGCGAGATTCCAA
The DNA here is from genome assembly GCF_001431295.2 of Candidatus Berkiella aquae. NCBI lineage: Bacteria > Pseudomonadati > Pseudomonadota > Gammaproteobacteria > Candidatus Berkiellales > Candidatus Berkiellaceae > Candidatus Berkiella > Candidatus Berkiella aquae. The sequence continues at coordinate 2,974,817 of NZ_LKAJ02000001.1, forward strand.
ATTTCTAGCGAGCGGTATAATCTTGTTTGAATGAGACGCGCAGAGTAACTGTGCGCTTGCAATCAGGGGGAAAATCGCGATTCTCCCCCTGATAACCCCCATCGCGTAGGGTCGCACTTCAATTCATGCTTCGCATTTTGAAGTGCATTGGCTATATACCACTCGTCCTTAAAGAGGCGAGATTTCAAAATTCTTATATATTAAATAGAGGGAGTAGTCTGCGCAAAAATAGTGAGCTAACATACAAATCTGGTGAGTTAATGGGTGCAATTTATTTAATCTCAGGTGTAACAGGCTTTTTATTAATTATTTACTTATTGATAGCTTTGCTTAAGCCGGAGCTCTTCTCGTGATAACGCTCTCTAGCATCAATGGTTTTATACAGCTTTTCTTACTGCTAGGTTGCGTCGCACTGTTACTCAAGCCTTTGGGTGGTTATATTGTACGGGTTTACAGCAATCAGCCTATTATGCTCGGTCGCTTGTTTAATCCCATTGAAGAAACACTTTACCGTATTGCGAAAATAAACCCCAATTCGGAGATGACATGGCAACAATATGCCATCGCCTTGCTAAGTGCTAGCTTCGCAGGATTTGTTCTCTTATTTCTCATTTTAAAATACCAAAGTTACTTCCCTTTAAACCCTGGGCAATTTGACGATCTGAGCAATGATTTAGCATTTAACATTGCATCAAGCTTTATCACGAACACAAATTGGCAATCTTATGCTGGAGAAACCACACTCAGCCATTTTAGCCAAATGTTTGGCTTAACCGTGCAAAACTTCTTATCCGCCAGTATGGGGATGGCTGTCGCCGTTGCGTTAATTCGTGGCATCATTCGTAAAAATTACAATCTCATTGGTAATTTTTGGGTAGATTGGTTACGCGGCATACTGTATATCTTATTACCCTTATCACTTGTTTTGGCACTCATTTTAGGTTCCCAAGGCGTTATTCAAAATTTTAATTCCAATGTCACCGCCATTAATCTTGAAGCAGTGACGCAATCCATTCCAGGTGGTCCTGTTGCCTCACAAGTTGCCATAAAACAATTAGGAAGCAATGGTGGTGGCTTTTTCAACGCTAATTCTGCTCACCCCTTTGAAAATCCGAATGCTCTCACTAATTTTCTTGAATGTTTAAGTATTTTGTTAATACCTGCTACCTTTTGCTATGCCTTTGGCATGATGGTGGACAATAGGCGGCATGGACTTGCCTTGTTATTAACCATGACCCTCATTTTTATACCACTCTACTTTTTTGCACTGCAGCAGGAGCAACAAGAAAATATGCTCTTGAGCGTACTACCGATTGATCAGCGCGCAAGTCAAACACAATCTGGCGGCAATATGGAAGGCAAAGAAACCCGATTCGGTATTGTTAATTCTGTCTTGTGGGCCAGCGCAACCACAGCAACATCCAATGGCTCGGTGAACTCCATGCATGACTCTTATACGCCATTGGGTGGGCTAGTACCGTTGTTATTCATGATGCTGGGAGAAATTATTTATGGGGGAGTCGGCACAGGATTATACTCGATTATCCTCTTTGTCATCCTCACTGTTTTTATTGCAGGACTCATGGTTGGACGCACACCGGAGTATCTTGGTAAAAAAATACAAGCCTTTGAAATCAAAATGTCGTCAATGTGCATCATCATTCCCGTGATAACTATACTTTTTGGTAGCACAATCACCATCATGTCTTCACAAGGCATACAAAGTATGCACAATGTAGGCGCTCAAGGTTTCAGTGAGATCATTTATGCATTTGTATCAGCTTCTGCCAATAATGGCAGCGCATTTGCTGGACTTGAAGCTAACACGCCATTTTACAACATCCTACTTGGCATTTGCATGTTGCTCAATCGCTTCGGCGTTATTGTGCTCGTTCTAGCCATCAGTGGTTCGCTCGCCGCCAAAAATATAACACCAACGACGGTAGGTACCTTATCAACACATTCACCCTTATTTATCCTATTCCTCGCAGGAATCATTTTATTTATTGGACTGTTAACCTACATTCCAACACTCACATTAGCGCCTATTTCTGAATTCTTTCATATGATGAGTATGCAATAATGCTAAAACTATTACAGCAAGCATTCTTGAGATTGTCTCCACGATATCAGTTAAAAAATCCTGTCATGTTTGTGACCTATATTGCCAGTGTATTAACCACACTCATTGCAATTTATGAATATACTCACCCACCTAAAGGTCCTGTTCATTTCTCAATTCACATCGCTTTATGGTTATGGTTTACGGTATTGTTTGCCAATTTTTCGGAATCTGTTGCAGAAAAACGCGGTAAAGCACAAGCAGAAAACTTAAGGAAATCACGCAGGGATATTCTTGCAAAATTACTCGTTAATCAAAATAGCAAGGAGTATCTGCTTCGCTCATCAACCGAATTACATGCTGGAGATATCGTCCTGATTGAAGCAGGCGATATCGTTCCAGGAGATGGCCAAGTGTTAAAAGGCGTTGCCTCTATTGATGAAAGTGCTATCACGGGTGAAAGTGCTCCTGTTATTCGTGAAGCAGGTGGAGATAGAGATGCTGTCACAGCAGGCACTATTGTTTTATCTGATTGGTTAATTGTACGCGTCACTTCAAATCCCGGCGAAACTTTCTTGGACAGAATGATTGCGATGGTAGAAGGTGCTAAAAGAAAGAAAACACCAAACGAAATTGCACTGAGCATCTTACTTGCGGGCATGACCTTAGTCTTTTTAATTGTCGCAATGACCTTGCTCCCTTTCTCCATTTTTAGTGCGATGAATTTACACCAGGGTGAATTCATTAGTTTAACGGTCTTAATAGCACTGCTTATATGCCTCATTCCAACAACCATTGGTGGCCTTTTATCCGCCATTGGTATTGCAGGGATGGATAGACTCATTCAGAGTAATGTTATTGCGCAATCTGGTCGTGCCGTTGAAGCAGCCGGCGATGTCACCGTTTTATTACTCGATAAAACAGGGACAATTACCTTAGGTAATCGACAAGCTGCTGCCTTTTATCCTGCTAAAGGGGTTAGTATCACCGCATTAGCAGAAGCGGCTGAATTATCATCCATTTCAGATAACACCCCAGAAGGAAAAAGTATAGTAGCGCTTGCTCGTGAAAAATATCAAATTGGACCTACGGATATTGTGGCTTTAGCTGCAACGTTTATACCGTTCACTGCCCAAACACGGATGAGTGGCATTCAACTTGAAAATCGCCAAATTCTAAAAGGCGCAACAGATGCAATTAGTAAACATGTTGCAAAACAGAATGTGGTTATCGATGATACTATCGTCAGTAAAATAGAAGAAATTGCCAAATTAGGCAGCACTCCCCTACTGGTTTGTGACAACGATAAAATCATGGGTGTCATTCAATTAAAAGATATTATAAAAACAGGTATAAAAGAACGCCTGGCTGAATTACGATCAATGGGTATTAAAAGTATTATGATGACCGGTGATAACCCACTCACCGCAGCAACCATTGCAACGGAAGCCGGCGTTGATGATTTTATTGCAGAAGCCGATCCTGAAGAAAAATTAAGATTGATTCGTAGCTATCAAGAAAGTGGACAATTGGTTGCCATGATGGGTGATGGCACTAACGATGCGCCAGCTCTGGCCCAAACTGATGTTGCGGTTGCCATGAATAGCGGCACACAAGCTGCGAAAGAAGCAGCAAACATGATCGATTTAGATTCTGATCCTACTAAACTGATTGAAATTGTTAAAATTGGCAAACAATTGTTGATGACCCGAGGCGCTCTAACAACTTTTAGTATTGCCAACGATGTTGCAAAATATTTTGCAATACTGCCCGCAGCATTTAGCACGCTGGTTCCAGGGCTTGGCATATTAAATATTATGAAGTTAACAACACCCCATAGTGCCATTCTTTCTGCTGTCATCTTTAATGCTTTAATTATTATTTTATTGATTCCGCTTGCCCTGAAAGGGGTCAGTTATCATGCGATGAATGCAAATAAATTGCTTAGAAATAATCTCTTTAAATTTGGTCTCGGTGGCGTTATTGCCCCCTTTATTGGGATCAAAATTATTGATCTTATTATTAGCCGATTAATGATTTTGTGAGACAGCAATGGAAAAGACAACTTTTCGACAAACAATTTGGTCAAGCATCGTTTTCTTATTCTTTTTCTCCGTCTTGCTTGGATTAGCTTATCCCGGGTTCATTACACTTATTTTACAGATGACTTTTCATGATAAGGCGAATGGCAGTCTTATTATCCTTGATAATCAAATACAAGGTTCATGGCTAATTGGTCAATCATTTACACAAGAACAGCATTTTTGGGGACGCCCTAGTGTTTTAGAAAAACCTTCTAATTTTAACCCAACCAATCCAAAGCAACATGATTTGATTAAAGAACGTGTTAATAAGCTCATTGCAAGCTCTGCCAATAGCTCGAGTATGATCCCGATTGATCTGGTTACTGCCTCTGCCAGTGGGCTTGATCCTGACATTAGTGTAGCCAGTGCTTTATATCAAATACCGCGTATTGCAAAAGCACGAAACTTAGATGAAAAAATCATTCAAGAGATCGTCTTAGAGAACGCGAGCACATTAGGATTGCTGTCTCCTCCTCATGTCAATGTTTTAAAATTAAATACCGCGCTTGATAAGGTAAATCGAAAGCATCATGGAAACTCAAAGACCTGATCCTGAATTGCTATTGCGTCAACATAAAGACGACAAAAAGAGACGAGGGGTGCTTAAAATATTTTTTGGCGCTTGCGCTGGTGCGGGTAAGACTTATGCGATGCTATTAAACGCTCAGGAAAAAATAAAAGAACATAAAACGGTTATTGCAGGTATCATTGAAACTCACGGTCGCAGCGAAACGACTAAATTGCAAGAGGGTATTCCTCATTTACCCTTAAAAGAAATTCAATATCAAGGGATCACATTAAAAGAATTTGATATTGATGCCGCCATTGCTAAAAATCCCGATGTTCTTTTAATTGATGAACTCGCACATACCAATGCTGTTAGCTCAAGACACCCCAAACGTTGGCAAGATGTCTTAGAAGTGTTAAATCATGGCATTGATGTTTATACCACACTGAATGTGCAACATCTTGAAAGCTTAAATGATATCGTCGCTAATTTAACGGGAATTCACGTTAAAGAAACTGTCCCTGATTCTATTTTTGATAGTGCTGATGAAATTATCTTAGTTGATATTCCATCTGAAGTCATCTTGAAACGACTCGAAGAAGGCAAAGTGTATTTGGGTGAATTTGCCAAGCAACGTGCAGCACATAATTTCTTTAAAATTGAGAATTTAATTGCATTGCGTGAAATAGCACTGAGACGCACTGCCGAGCGTGTCGATGCATTACGTGATATATATCAAAAATATCAAAATAGTAAACGCCAGCTAATTGCCGATAAAATTCTAGTGTGGATTAATCCCAAATCTATCTCAACCAAAATGATTAGAATGGCAAAGCAACAAGCTTCTCGATTAAAATGTCCATGGACTGTGCTTTATGTTGAAAGTACTGATTACTATAAATTACAAGATGAAGAAAAGGCTTATGTTGAAAAAACCATACGCTTAGCTGAACAGTTGGGAGCTACGTCATTAACGATTCAGGAACCTAATGTAGCCCAAGCAGTGCTAAACTATGCAAGAGAAAATAATTTTACGAGAATTATGCTCAGCAAAGCGAAAATGTCTAAATTAAAAACAAAACTTTTTGGCAACATTGTTTATGACATTATTGATAAAAGCGAAGATATTGATATTTATGTTATCAATGAAGATACTGAACGCAAAAAATCGACAGGAATGACTATCGCTTATGCACCATGGCATCAATACATTAGTGCTTTATTGATTATTATTGGTTGTACTCTATTTGGGATGCCTGTTAAAGAATGGCTCAATCCTGAAAATGTAGTGATGATCTATCTGTCGGGTGTTGTTTTCGTTGCGGCAACTTGCGATCGTTCTATCGCTATGATTGCAACCATACTCAGTGTCATTTTATATAAATTCTTCTACACTCAACCTTATTATACCCTGGATACTTACCACCCAAGAGATATCGTTACCTTAGCAGTCTTATTATTGACCGCGCTTGTCATTAGTACTTTAACTTCTCAGTTACGAGCGCAAAATTTACTCGCACGCAAACGTGAAAAATTTACAGCCGATCTTTATGCGCTCAGTCATAAATTAGTCCAAGCAACAGGTAAAGCAAAAATTGCGAAAGTCGTTTCTCATCATATTGGCGAAGCTTTTGAAAGCGCCGTCACAGTTTGGCTTCCTGATCATTTTGGACATTTGCAACTGACTTCTCATCCCAGTATTAAACCTGATCTCAAAGAACAAAGTGCCGCACAATGGGCTTTTGGTCATAACGAACAAGCAGGAATGTGCACCAATACCATGCCAAGTGCTAGAGGATTCTACCTTCCTTTGGTCAGTGGCAATACGGCTATTGGGGTAATCGGCATTATGCCACAAAATCCTAAAAAGACTTTTTCAAGTGATGAAGTCATGATGCTAGAAGCACTGGCAATCCAAACCGCCTCTGCATTAGAAAGAATGAATCAAGCCGAGCTATCGCGACCGAAAATTAAAACGTGGTAACACCTGTCTGCTTTAAAGCTTCGCCAGGTGTTACCTCTATTCTCGTATAATGGTTTATTCTGCCAACTCTTCAACAATAGTATTAGACGATGGCTCTGAAACAAGTACTTCTTTACTCTTCTGATTAACCGCTAATGTCACACAAGAGTCTGACCATATATTGATGGCGCTTTCCAACATATCGAGCAATGCATAGAAAGGTAAAATGATCCCCATCAAGGTTAAGGGTAAATTCATTGTGCTAAGCAATGCACTCGCAATAAAGAAGCATCCCATGGGCACACCTGCATTACCAATAGCAGCAATCGTTGCAATAAAGATCCAGGTGATTTTTTCACTCATTGAAATCTGCATGCCATGGCTTTGTGCAACAAACAGTACCGTAATTAATATAAAGGCAGCGCAAGCGTTCATATTAATACTGGTGCAAAGTGGAAAACTAAATCTGGCGACTTTTGAATCTACCCCTAAATTTCTCTCTGCACAGTCAATTGCTGTTGGCATAGCGGCGCTGGAAGATTTTGAGAAAAAGGCAAAGGATAACGCCGGCAACATTTTCATAAATGCTTGACGAGCAGAAATACCATGCCACCACAAAAACAACGGCAAGATGATAAAGGCTTGAATTAGATTAGCTGATAATATCGCGCCCAGATACCAGCCTAACTGTGCAATGGATAATCCTTTGGTTAGCTCTAACACGAAAGAAGTCATAAAACCCCAAACCGCAACGGGCATAAAGCTAACAATCCAACGCGTGATCTGCATCATAATTAAGAACAAGCTTTGTAATAATTGATGTATCGGTAAGCGTTGTTCTTTAGGAAGTTTGGTGATCCCAAAGCCTAATAATAAAGAAAGCAATAAAATGCTGACGACGTTACCTTCTAAGAAAGGCTCCAATAAATTGCTTGGAATGACCTTAATAAGCTCTTTAAGATAATCGACTTGATTGACCGTTTGGGCTACCACTTCATTGCTAAGATGAAAAACAGGTTGCATAAAGGTATACATCAAGAGCGCAATGGTTGCTGCAATCGTTGTGGTTAAAACGGTATAGGTAACGATACGTTTACCCATGGTAGAGAGGGAATTCTCTCCCACTGATGAGATTGTCGCTAATAATGACAAACTAATCATCGGTAAACTGATTAATTTCAATAAGCGAACGAATATTTCGGAAACCAGATCAGCGCACTTGAGGATCCACGGTTGTTGCCAAAGCCCAGCAAGAATAGCCAAAAAGATCGCTAATAAGATGTGCCAATAGCCACGTCGATTTAACATTTTAAGTTTCTCATTTCAATGTGGAAAATAGGTTTAAATATAGATAAGCATTAATAATAGTTATTCGTCAACCGAAGGTCGACAACAGGAGGGCAGCATCTGATAGAGAAACTTGAACATACACTTAAGTGCCTTATGGTTAGTTATGAAAGTAAAACACAAACTAATTCAGTGGTCAAGGTAATCTATATTATAGTTAAGCTACTTGATTAATGGTAGTTTTCACGGCTTTAAGTGAATTGACAAAACTGAGTTAATCTTCTATAACTTTCAAATAGATTTTCACATTTGCTTATATAGATCTCGCTTTATTTTATGAAACAAGCTTTTTGCTTAGCCCATCACTTCACCACGACAACGGCGCGTCTGCGCCAATAATCCCCTATTAATACAATTTATTTTATTTTTTATCACTCACTGATTGAGGTGTCGTCATGTTTCATAAAATGCCACTTTATTTGTTGGCTGTTATTTTAGGGGTCGTCTTATTGCAACCCTATTTATCCAACGAAGTGCAGGCAGCCCTATATGGGGTTAGCTTATCTATCAAAAATTTGCTGCTCTTTATCTTGCCAGCAGTCATTTTTAGCCTTCTCTTTAAAACAGCGGTTGACTTAGCACATCAAGCGACCAAATTAATTTTACTGATTCTTGCTGCGGTGTGTTGCTCTAATTTCTTATCCACCTTTATTAGTCATTATGTTGGTACTTCGCTTTATCTTTTTGATCTGAAGCTTGTATTACCCAGCACTATTAATGAACTCACTCCTTTATGGCAACTGCAATTTCCAAGCTGGATTGCCAATGACAAGGCGATGTTTGGTGGTTTAATTGGCGGTGTCGCATTTTCTTTACTGATGCCTAAAGTGGCGAAACCCCTTGCACTGTTTCTTTCTGAATGGGTTAATAAATTGCTTCATTACTTCACTTATATTATCCCCTTCTTTGTTGCAGGATTTGTTGTCAAATTAAGTTATGAGGGATTGGTGAAATCAATTTTTCAGCAATATGCTATTATTTTAGCAATCATTGTTATTGCGCAATTTAGCTATATTACCTTCATTTATTTGCTGGCTAACAATCTTAAAATAAAGCAGTGTCTGCAAGCATTAAAGAACATGTTGCCAGCAACCATTGCCGGCTTTAGCACCATGTCGAGCGCTTCAGCGATGCCTTTAACTATTTTGGGCACTCAAAAAAATGCACACAATGCTGATTTTGCGCGCTCGATTATACCAACCACCGTTAATGTTCATTTAATTGGTGATTGCTTTGCCATCCCCATCTTAGCTTATGCCATCTTAAAAAGTTACGGTGCACCCGAACCTTTGTTAATACAATATCTTATTTTTTCAGGATATTTTGTATTAGCCAAATTCTCGGTTGCCGCAGTCCCGGGTGGTGGTATCTTTGTGATGTTACCTATATTGGAGAGTTATCTTGGATTTAACTCGCCCATGCTTTCATTGATTACTGCATTGTATCTGTTATTTGATCCATTTATCACTGCTGCTAATGTCCTTGGTAATGGTGGGTTTGCGATATTCCTGGATAAATATGCTCTTCGTTCGGAAAAGACTTTTTTCGCCAAGAAGCTACAACAACGTTGTTGAACTACTTCCATGTTATTTGCCGCGGCTTGTTATCCGCGGCATCCCATGAATAAGCCCACAAACAAAACTCGAAAATCACTACACTTGCTTATATGTGGCAGTCTATCACCCCAATTTATTGCATATGCAAGATATAACCAATATCTCCGTTGGTAGCTTCATTATGAAAGTGGTACGGCCATTTAAATGGCTGATCAGCGGACAAATTTTTGTAGCAATTGTTTGGGCAATTGATATTAGCCTACGGCCTTACCTCATCAAAGTGATATTGAATACTATTGCTGACTCTCCCCATGAAAAAGTCGTAGAAAATTTATGGGTACCCGCTGGATTTTATTTATTTGTATCAATAACCGTCGTTATTGTCTTTCGTTATTATGACTGGGTGGCACTTAAGCTATTTCCAGGTATTAAAAAAATGATATGTATGATCTTAATGGACAGAATGATGGACCATTCTCATCAAACTTATCAAAACCAATTTGCTGGCGGACTTAGTAATAAAATCAGTGATGTGATGAATGGGGTTTCTAATATTGTCAGACTCTTTATTGATAAATTTTTTAGTCAAACACTCGCACTTTTTATTGCTGTTTATACCGTTTGGACGGTCGACATAAAATTTGCTTTTGCATTATTAATCTGGGTTATCTTATTTCTTGCATTGTCATTAGGGACTGCACCTCATACCCGCCACCTGTCAGATAAGGCAGCTACCGCCAGAACAACCTTAATGGGACACATTGTTGATATCTTTTCTAACATGATGAGCATTCGGCTCTTTAGCACCAAAAATTCAGAACATGGATATTTAGAAAATATGATGGACAATTATGTTAGCGCCGAACAAAAGCGTGACCGGTTTTTTATGAATGTCCACGCGCTACAAGGTGTTTCTTTTGTTGTTTTTCAAGCCCTTTGTCTGTGGTGGCTTATTATGGGAGTCAAAATGCAAACGACCACGGCAGGCGATTTTGCTTTAATTCTTTCTATTAATATTGCCATGGTGGATTGCCTGTGGATAATTTCGCAAGATGTTAAAGAATTTGCAGAGCATCTTGGGAACGTGACACAAGGTTTACGAATCGTCACTGCACCCATTGAAATCCCAGACAAACCCAATGCCAAAAATATTGCATTAAGTAAAGGAAAAATTGTTTTTGATAATGTTCGCTTTCAATATAATGGCATGGAGCCATTATTTAAAAACAAATCGATTACCATTAATGCCGGACAAAAAGTAGGACTTGTTGGTTTCTCAGGTAGCGGTAAAACCACTTTTGTCAATCTGATACTTCGCTTGTTTGATGTGACTGGCGGCTCCATCATGATCGATGGGCAAGATATTCGAGATCTTACGCAAAAAAGCTTACGTAAAGCAATTGCCATGATTCCTCAAGAACCTACCTTATTTAATCGAACCTTATTAGAAAATATCCGTTATGGGAAACTAAATGCAACAGAAAAAGAAGTCATGACTGCCGCCCAAAAAGCGCATGCACATGATTTTATACGTTTGATCCCAGAAAAATATCAAGTGATGGTCGGGGAAAGAGGGGTTAAATTATCAGGTGGCCAACGCCAACGTATTGCTATCGCTAGAGCCATTCTTAAAAATTCGCCAATTCTGATTCTGGATGAAGCAACTAGTCAATTAGACTCTATGACAGAAACGCTCATCCAGGAAAGCCTATGGTATCTCATGGAAAATAAAACGTGCTTAGTGATTGCTCATCGATTGTCGACGCTCTTACATATGGATAGAATCATTGTTTTTGAACGAGGCAAGATAGTTCAAGATGGTACGCATGATGAGCTTATGAACCAACCAGGACTTTATAAATCCCTATGGGAAGCACAAATTGGTGGCTTCCTCCCTGCCGATGAAGATGAAGAATCTGAATAACCATTCAGCAGAAGGCAAATAAGTTGCCCAGCTTCTATTATTAATATGGAAATCCCTTAAAGGACATTGGGACTGTGAAAAAAGCTAGGATTTTGTTAGCGATTGGTGCTCTTGCCATAGCAGCGGGTTATGTTTATTACACCCAACACGATCATTTTCCCAAAGATGAAATTCACCTTTTTGGTAATGTTGACATTCGCCAAGTTGAACTAGGGTTTCGTGTTAAAGGGCGGCTATTAAAAATGCTGCACGAAGAAGGCGATTATGTCCACCAAGGCGATAAATTAGCTCTCCTAGATAAAGAACCTTTTGACATTGAAGCGGCCAATCAAAAAGCACAGCTTGCACAAGCGGATGCCAATTTACAAAAACTGCAAAAAGGAAATCGTCCTCAAGAAATTCAACAAGCCATGGCTGCAGTTAGAGAAAAGGAAGCTTCTTTCATCAATGCAAATCGTAGTCTTGAACGTCAAGCCGATCTGGTTCGCAAAAATTTGGCATCGAAACAAACCTATGACGATGCATTAACGCAAAAGAAGGAAACAGAGGCGCAACTTAAAACCGCCAAAGAAGCACTGGCTTTAGCAACAGAAGGTTTTCGTGCAGAAGATATTGCACAAGGCATCGCTCAATTTGATGCTGCGAAAGCCCGTTTAGCGAATGCTGAACTTAACGTAACTGATACAGAATTATTTGCGCCATCCAATGGCATTATTTTAACGCGAATACGTGAACCCGGCTCAATTGTAGAGATTGGCACCCCCGTTTATACACTCTCATTGGTGAACCCTATTCAAGTCAGAGCCTACATTACAGAAACAGAATTAGGCAAAGTGAAACCAGGGATGGAAGCGCTTATTTATATCGATGCTTATCCTGACACACCGATAAAAGGGCAAGTGGGATTTATCTCACCCCAAGCTGAATTTACACCCAAGAACGTTGAAACCAGAGCATTAAGAACCGATTTGGTTTATCGAATTCGAATTGTGGTTGATGATAAAAATGGTGTTCTGCGCCAAGGAATGCCGGTGAGCATCGTGTTAAAACAAAACACGATGAATAATCAAGTGCTTGAGAAAAATCCCGATGTCATCAGAAATCCGCATTAACGATGTCACTAAAATTTTTGCAGATTCTAAACCTGCACTTGATCATATTTCAGCAACGGTTCGTTCAGGTCATGTAACCGGGCTTGTCGGCCCCGATGCCGCAGGCAAAACGACCCTCCTTCGATTAATTGCGGGTTTAATGCATCCAACTTCGGGCACGATTACCGTTTGTGGTTATGATACCGTGCAAGAAAGTACCGCTATTCAAGATATTCTCGGCTACATGCCACAAAAATTTGGCCTATATGAAGATCTCACGGTGATGGAAAATTTAAATCTTCATGCAAGCCTTCGTAGTATTAGTGTAAAAGAGCGTGGTCCGATCTTCGACAAAATGCTGCATTTTACTGATCTTACTCGATTTACCAAACGACTTGCGGGTAAACTATCAGGTGGTATGAAACAGAAACTGGGTCTTGCTTGTGCATTGCTTAGTCATCCCAGAGTCTTGCTTTTAGATGAGCCGAGTGTGGGTGTTGATCCCATTTCTCGGCGTGAGTTATGGAAAATGGTCCAAGAATTATTACAAGATGGTATGGCTGTTATCTGGGCAACCTCTTATCTTGATGAAGCTGAGCAATGTAATGAGGTCCTTTTACTTAATGATGGACATCTCTATTTTAGTGGCCCCCCGCAAACATTAACTGCGAGTGTTTCAGGACGCACATATCTCGTGAGTGGGGTGGAAACCGACAAGCGCAAGCAATTTCTTGCCTTAATTCAAAAACCTGAAGTCGTTGATGGTATTGTCCAAGGAAATAAAATTAGACTGTTGTTAAAAGAACATGCTCAATTGACAATTGACGAACCTCTCAATCCAACACCACCTCGCTTTGAAGATGCCTTTATTGATATTTTGCAAGGAAAATATACCAGAAAGTCACGTCTTGCTGAAAAAATAGCAGCCAAGCACGAAAAAAAGACAACTCCGATCGTTGCTAAAAATTTAACCAAATGTTTTGGCAATTTTACAGCAGCTAATAATATCTCCTTCAGTATCCACAAAGGCGAAATTTTTGGCTTATTAGGCCCAAATGGTGCAGGCAAATCAACGACATTTAAAATGCTCTGTGGCTTATTACAACCCACCTCTGGGGTTGCACTGGTTTCAGGACATGATCTTAAAACCTCCAGCAGTAAAGCTCGTTCACGCATAGGCTATATGGCTCAAAAATTTTCGCTTTATGGCACTTTAAGCGTTAAACAAAATTTAGAATTTTTTGCTGGCATCTATGGCTTAAAAGGCGCCGAGCGAAAACATCGAACGCAAGAAATGATTGAGATATTTGATTTAAAAGCTTATTTGCAGATGAATGCCGAAGAGCTGCCTTTAGGATTTAAACAACGTTTGGCATTGGCAAGCGCCGTGATGCATGAACCTGATGTGCTCTTTCTCGATGAACCTACCTCAGGTGTCGATCCTTTAACTCGGCGTGAATTTTGGGTCCATATTAACGCGATGGTTGAAAAAGGCATTACTATTATGGTCACGACCCATTTTATGGATGAGGCAGAATATTGTGACAGAATCGCCTTAATTTATCGAGGTCAAAATATTGCTGCCGATACCCCAGATAATTTAAAAAAACAAATCGCCACAGCCAATAACCCTGATCCTACTTTAGAAGATGCGTTCATAGAGATCGTACAACGCTTTGATAAAACCACACAGGATGTCCTAGTCAATGAGTAGTTTTTCGGGCAAGCGATTATCCTCTTTTATGAAAAAAGAGTTTTTTCAAATCATTCGCGATCCGAGCAGTTATTTAATCGCGATTTTTTTACCCTTAATGATGATTTTTTTATTTGCCTATGGTGTATCACTGGATGCTAACATTATTAGAATTGGTATTGTGCTTGAAGATATGTCACCACCGGCTCGAAGCATTGCTGCCGCCTTTAAAAACACACGATACTTCCAAGCTGAAATCAGTGAAAATCGTGAAAAAATTGAAAATGATTTAGCTGCGGCTCTCATCCGAGGATTTATTGTTATCCCACAAGATTTTTCAAAAAAATTGCTAGCTCACGAAACAGCAACCATACAAATTATTGCCGATGGTAGCGAAACGAACACAGCAAGCTTTGTCGAAAATTATGCCCAAGGTGTTATTCAAAGCTGGCTTGTCGATCAAGACAAAATATCAGGTATTACCCCCCATAGTACGATTACCACACAATCTAGAGTCTGGTTTAACCCCGAACTTCGAAGTCGTGATGTTTTATTACCTGGCTCATTAGCCGTGACAATGGCATTGATTGGTACTTTGCTAACCGCATTGGTCGTTGCAAGGGAATGGGAGCGTGGCACCATGGAAGCCATTCTCGCAACCCCTATTCGCATTGACGAGTTAATCATTGGTAAGCTACTACCCTATTTTATGTTAGGGATGTGCTCTATGGCGATTTGCGTCTTCATTACCGTTATTGGTTTTTCGGTCCCTTTTCATGGCTCACTTTGGATTATGGCGCTCAGTACCGCATTATTTCTGCTGGCAGCACTTGGCCAAGGATTACTCATTTCGACGCTAGCCAAGAATCAGTTTGTTGCATCCCAAGCGGCAATTAATGCCGCATTCTTACCTGCTTACATGCTATCTGGATTTTTATATGAAATAGACTCTATGCCATGGCCAATTCGAATGATTACCCATTTATTGCCCGCTCGCTATTTTGTTTCAATCATTAAAACCAATTTCTTAACTGGCGTGGTATGGTCACAGATGTTACCTAATTTACTCGCCATGTTGGTGCTAGGAGCTTTATTGCTCTTTATCGTCGCGAAAAAGACTAAAAGACAACTGGATTAGTTATGTGGGTACGAATTAAAGCGCTTATTATTAAGGAATTACTCGCCATGCTTCGTGACAAGCGTGGGCGTTTTACTTTAATTATCCCACCCTTAATTCAACTCTTTATTTTAGCCCAAGCGATTACGTTAGAAGTCAAAAATATCTCTGTCGTTTACTATAACCAAGACGCTGGCTGGTATAGCCGTGAATTAATTGAACGCGTGAAAGGTTCTCCTTATTTTACTCATGTTTATAGTGTGGATAATCTTCATCATTTTCAAAAAATAATTGACGATCAAAATGCCTTAGTCGGCATTGAAATAAAAAATGATTTTTCGGCAGAGCTGGCAAAAGGCAATAACCCTTCTATCGGTATTATTCTAGATGGACGGCGTTCAAATGCAGCGCAAATTGTGCAAGGCTATTTATTGCGTATCATTGAAAATTTTAATGTTGATATTCAAACCCAATTAAACACCTTCACCCCTCTTTTGGTACAAGGAATCTTTAGAAGCTGGTTTAATCCCAACTTAGATTATTTATTGTATACCGTCCCTTGCCTGGTAGGCATATTAAGTATGATGCTGGGTTTATTGGTCACTGCCTTATCGGTAGCCAGAGAACGTGAAATGGGCAACTTCGATCAACTATTAGTCTCTCCCTTACAAACATGGGAAATCATCATTGGCAAAATGCTCCCTGCCATGATTATTGGTGTTAGCGAAAGCACCATTATTATGATTATTGCGATGATTTTATATAAAATCCCTTTTCATGGATCGCTCCTCCTTTTTTACTTCAGTATGATTGTCTTTATCACTTCCATTATTGGAGTGGGTTTATTTATCTCATCGATATCACAAACGCAACAGCAAGCGGTACTTGGCAGCTTTGTCTTTATGGTGCCCACCATGTTGCTGTCTGGTTTTGCAACACCTATTGAAAATATGCCAACTTGGCTTCAACCCGTCAGTTGGTTTATTCCCATTACCCATTTCTTTATTATTATCAAAGGTGTCTTTCTAAAAGACATGAATGCAACAGAAATTATGATAAATGCCTGGCCAATGGCTTTCATTGCGGTGATTACCTTATCGGTTGCAGGTTGGATGTTTAAAAGAAGATTGGAATGATAGCTTCATTATCGTAAGCGACTTAAGTTGCTACTTAGAAATAAAAAAAATATAGTGATTTTGGTCTTTTACACCAAACTGATATGGAGAACCAAATGAAGTTATTGAACCTAGAAAATTGCCAAAAAGTTTCAGGTGGCGATGTTAATGTTTCGGTTTCTGCGAATGTTCCTACTGAGAACACCGATCAATTTGTTCACCTGCTAGGCATGTTACTCACGGGTCAATTAAATGCCAAAGTTTTAGGTGCTATTCTTGATAATGAAGCTGATAGCTTCAACAATATGCCAATTGATAAAATTACCATTGGTAATTTCCAAATCACACATATCTAATTTTTAATTAAAGTGGCATTCATATGAATGTCACTTTACTTTTCATCCCCTACTCTTCTTTATTATCAGCTTAATGAGTTGACACCTCTTATATTTATAATTAGCTTTAATGCCACTTTACTTCACCAACATTGAAAGGAATTCTACTATGCAAAATGGCCCAACCTCAGAAGAGTTTGAAAAACTGTTTAAAGAATCGAGAGTTTATCTAGGTGAGCTATCCCAGTTTTTTGAAGATGAAGTCACACTTTTAATGGGGCCTGCTCGTGCAGTCACCAAATATATCACCGCTTTTTTATATAAAGTGGCTTTGCAAAATACTAACAAAAACTGTGAACATCTTGATGAAATGATGGAAACATCTAAACTTGATGCAGCAAAATTAGTTGCTTATTTAGAACGCACAGAAGAATTTTTGCAAAAAAGAGCTCGCAGTAGCAAAGATAGCGCAACGTTTATTCCGGTTGACTATCATTCACAAGTGGCAGCGAGCTTGCAAGATAAATTAACGCAATGCCAAGCATTATTGCAAGAAGCAAGAGCATTCCATCCTGAATCCAAAAAACCTGCTAAAAGCTGGCTCTCTTTGCATTTACATTTTGCTCAAGCACTACCTAATATTTGGGCAACTGGTTATGGTTTAGGACTCAAGTCTGTCGATAAACATGCTCCTCTTAATCGATTACAAGAAATCCACGAACATTTACTCGCGATTAGACAGAAAAGCGATGCGGATATCAAAATTACCAAAACAACGGCGAAAGCGATGCAGATAGACTGTTTTACAGGCGTGCCTCCGCAAGAATGTGATTATCATCAACATGCACCAGCTTTATTGCCACTGATGGATAACTTTAAATCTCTCATGGAACAAAAAAATATTCACCAGCATGTAACCAAAGAAGATGTCCATCATGCCATTAAGACCGAGTATCCTACGCCTGCTTTGAAATAATAAGCATTCACGGCCAACGCCGTTTCATGCTTGTATGGGGAGCTAGCAACTGTCGCGGCTACCACCGCTCAGAAAACTCGCGACAGCGAGGAAATTCTCTAGCCCCCCATGAAGGCGAAACCGCAATGGGGGGGAAGATATGACTCCAATCATAGAGCTGCGGCAGCAGCGACACAAAAAAACCACTTAATTTGTATTTAAGATTGAGCCAAATTTTTTAACAACGTTCTTAACGCTTCAGTCAAATACCCTTTATATTCTGGAAAATTTTGCATCCCCTCACAAGCAAAAATCCCCACAAAATTCAAAGCCCAAACAAAAGGCCGTAAGCAATACGCAAGATCATACGCTCTCATTAGGACGGAAGATTCCGCATAGGAAGCCCATGGCTGTAAATAGTGGGCTTTTAATGTTTCTTGTTCTGCCAAGGTTAAAACATGATGACGACCAGCACTATGTAAATAAGAAACAATCGAAAAGAATGGATGGCTAATACAAGCATCACCAAAATCATGAATGGTAATTTCATTATCTTTAATTAACAGATTATTATCGTGAAAATCACCCTGTTCTAGCGTTTCTGGCATACCGAGCTTCTCAAGTTCATGACATAGCGAAGAAAAGACAGCTTGCTGGTTTTTCAGTACATCAACTTCAGCAAGCGATAGGCCATCACCGATGATGATATCAAGATGATCTGTAAAAAAGGTTTGAAAATATTCCGGCAGTTTTGATAAACGATAATCTGAAACACCACAAGCAAAGAGCTTGTTTACATGATGAATACAATTTACTTGCAACTGGGCATAGTTTTGTAACGCTTTGGCAACCAATAATACATCATATCGTTGTTTGAGTTTTTCTCTTAAATTGGCCCCGGCATCTTTCATTAAAAAGCAATTTGAGGCTTCATGCTGGGCAAGCAAAATCGGAACGTGCTTAAAGTGGCATTGATTTAAATAATGCAAAAGCCTAGGTTCATTGGAAAAAGCAGGCGCCATGGATTTCAAATAAACATTCCCTTGGGAAGTCACAAAGCACATCACCTCTGACCAGGGCATACTGCGCACCATGCTGGGCTCAGCCAGTATTTGATACCCTTGGGTATTTAAGGTTTGCTTCGCCCAATCAATTATTTCTTCTTGCATAAGAGGCGCTCTCTGGATGGCCAAAACATTTTATGGTGAAAATGTACCATCAACGATAGGATTACGACATTCCCCCTACGCGGAACTGGAAGACAGTTGTTTTTCTGAATAATATAGTGAGATTCATTTTAACTCTCCCTTTTGGAGAGGTCGATATGCGACTGCCTATAGCCAAAAGAAGACTCCAAAATTGAGTAGCATGTCGGGTGAGGGATAAATCCGTCAATTCTTATTCCCTCACCCGCCTCGCTTTGCTTCAGCGACCTCTCCCGGAGGGAGAGGTAAAAATGGGAATAACCACGCCGTAGCCTTTATGCGGAGGCGGATATGTTCTTTTAATGAGAATTTATTTTGAGGAATTATCAATTGATTAGCCCGCCTTCGCCTTGAAGGCTTCGGCGCGGCATACGCCTCGCTACACCTTCGTTTCGTGATGTCCCATCACGCCGAAGCTTAAGCGTAGGCGGATGGCGGAGAGAGAGGGATTCGAACCCTCGGTACGTTTAACCGTACACACACTTTCCAGGCGTGCTCTTTCGACCGCTCAGACACCTCTCCGCGAAGGGTATGCATTATAACAACTCTTGAAACAAGAAACGAGTATCTAGACAAAGTTAGTTAGATTCTAACTAACTAGCTCTCCCCTCTATAGAGCCAATGATATAATATTTAAATATAACCTTAGGAAATAGAATGGCATCACTATCAGATTGGCTTATCAATAAGGTCGGGCACTGGCTCCTCAAAAATGAGCCTCCAAGGCGTGCCTATTTATGTGATTATTCCCAGATCAGCAACGAAGTGAAACCAGGCGATGTTTTATTGATCGAGGGCCGAAATCGAGTAAGCCATATTATTCAACAAATTACCCGCAGCCCATGGTCACATGCCGCTTTATATGCCGGGCGCTTAGGTGACATTCCGGGAAAACATTTACAAGAAACCATTCGATCCTTTCATCATTACTCCGACGACACCCAATTGTTAATCGAAACCGAAGTCGGTGAAGGCACGATTGCATCGCCATTGTCTAAATATGAACACGATCATATCCGCATTCTACGTCCACAAGGGCTTGATAATAGCGATATCCAACGAGTCATTGCTTTTGCTGTTGGACGTTTGGGCCGCAAATATGACATACGTCATGTTTTCGATCTGGCACGTTTTTTATTTCCTTGGGAGTTATTTCCGAGGCGTTGGCGCTCCTCACTGTTTCAACATAATGCATTGCAACCCACTGAAGATATCTGCTCTTCGATGATTGCCGATGCTTTTCATTCGGTTGATTTTCCGATTTTACCTTTAGTAAAATTAGATGAAGAAAATAATTTAGAACTCATCCAACGCAATCCCAGGCTCTTCACACCCAGTGATTTTGATTATTCCCCTTATTTTAATGTCATTAAGTACCCTATTTTTAAATTAAGCAAAGATTACACGCCTCATCAACTTCCCTGGAAGCGAGATGAGATGAGCGATTGTTGAGCATATTCTTTTGTGATTTTGACATCATGACTTCTGGTTCTCAGCCTCATTTGATGAACTATCGGTCTAGAGGAATTTTCCTTGTTGCAACTGTTTAATTTAACCATCCATTGTAAAAAATTTTTATCTTCATCAATACGATTTTTTATGTGGTTTGGCAGTTGTACATATAAATCGCATGCTCGCACCCGTTCTTCAAAATCTTTAGTGCGACCAAACTGACCGCCTCCATGCTGGTAGATAATTTTCTTCACTAACGCCACATAAAAAGCGATCAAGTATTTATTCTTTGCGTAAAACATGTTTTTAATCAGTTCGTTCATCATAGTCTTACGGACGAAAGAAGTGAATAACTTGTATTTCTCTCTTTCTAATTCCTTAGTAAATTGCTCCTTTACTTTTTCAATTGATGCTGAAGGTCCAACTTGCAGTAATACAATCATCGCTTCTATTGCGGCTTTAGGACTAACAAAAGAACAGGTAGGATGCTTTTGGCTCTTAGACATACATGATACGACAGGAAAATTCAGATCAATTATCCTTGCTAAAATAGCATGAAATTCTTGCTCTGAAGAAACATAGCCATCAATCAATACTTTTATCAGATCGGGTTGAATCAATTTTGTATCATTTATTTTAAAAATTCTGCAGCCCGTATTATCAGCACCGCCTGTGCCACGGTTAGCGTAAATAAGATAATTGCCATATAACGCTAAGCCAACGGTATGCCCTTCCCATCCGGATGAAAAGTAAATCAATTGATCAGCGAGATATTGCTTATGGAAATTAAATTCAGCATTATCGTCATAATAATTATGGCAAGGATCAATCAAATTATTTGAAAACACAAATGCTTCAACAATCCTTTCAAATAAAGAAGTAGGATAAATTTTACTATATAGCTTAACATATTCTGTGAGGTGACCTAAACTCTCTCCAGCATAACTACCTCTAGTTTCTATATCAAATTCCATATCGCTTTCATCAAAACAAATTTCTCCCTCCAGTCCAAGAATATGAGCTGTTTTACGGGAAAAATAATAGATATCCAGCAAAAGGGTTGGTGACTTTACTCGCTCTCGTTTCCGATTAAAATAAAAATAGAGTATTTCTATCGTTTTAGGCGTTAATTCTTTTACAACGTGAATATTATTCACAATCTTTAATAAATCTATTCTTGAAAAACACTTATAAATTTCAGCTTGTTCAGTCCTCAATGCAAAATGCAAAGGTGTCATGCCCTTATATAAAGCCTCTTTATTAGCGCCAGCATTGAGAAGCGCTTGAACAATTTCAGTTTGCCCCATTTTAATCGCATAGTGCAAGGATGTCATACCATCATATAAAACTTCTGTATTCGTGCCAGCAGCAATAAGAGACCGAGCAATATCGGTTTCCTGATCTCTAATAGCACGCCGTAATTCATCGGCAGCCAATTCCGCTTCGACAGGAGATAATTTAACCCCTTCAGCGATTAAAAAATTAACCGAGCCATACCAACCATTTTTAATACAAGAAAATAATTGTTCTTCACGTGATGGCGGAATCCAGCTTAGTAACCAATTTATGGCTGTATCCAAAATGCTTGTTGATTCGGTTGCTCTTTTTTTAACAATTCGAGTAGAACTTGGTTCTTCACCATCACGACTGCGCTTCATAAAACCTCTCTTTCAATCTCATTAACAGCATTATTCAGAACGTAGCTGCACTGCTTTGGCGTGAAATTAGCCCAAAAGACAACTCATGAATGTCAGGATTATACCTTGTTCGAACATATCACAATATGTCACTCGACCAGCAGTTGGCCCTTTTGTCGGTAAAAGAGGGATTTTTAGCGGGTTCACGACACAAGCGGGTTGATAAATAGCCGCATTAGTTACGCAAAATAAGATAAGCAATGGGTAATGCTAAGATTAGGAAGATACGTTTTGTCTGCAGGAAGCTTATGTTTATCGAATATAAAATGAATACTCTTGTAAAAAACTATTTTAAATCATTTCTTTAACAAAGCACTTTCTATCTATTAAGAATATTTCTTATATTCAATTTAATCTAAGAACGAGTAAAATTTTAATTAATGAAAACATATTCTTAGGTGTAAAATGTTGACATCATCGTCATCGAACCTCCAAGAGAAAACAACTGTGTCTATTGGCGTTGAGCTCTATCATGCAATTGAGCAACTCGATGAAAATAGAGTTAAAAGAATATTAGCTAGTGAACCATTACCTGCTTGGGAAGAAATTATCCCTCATCCAGATGCATTGCGGGATGATTATTCCTCTGAACAATTATTACAAAAAGCGGCCAATAGCAATGAACTAATTTTTGATCATCTTATTGATGCTTATTTTTCATCATTTAATGACGAATTAATTAGAGCTCTTATCACCTTATTTGTGGAAAATAACGATCATGCGGCTCTATGTGAATATTTGCCCTATTCAGTTGATGCCTTAATTGACACTCATTTTCAATCTTTAATTTCGATAGCGACAAACAATAAAAACCTTGATATTCTTGCAGCTCTTCTCGAAGCAATCGAAACAGACATTACAAAAAAAAATTGTGCCAGCTCCGCTATCAAAGAGGTATTATTAACCACAATACAAATGCAAGACATTCATTTTCTCAATGAAATATTAAAAAAGCTACCTCAAACTTTAATCAAACAAGAAATATTTTCAGTCTTAACAAATCGTCGATTTTATTATCAAAGTGAATATGACTGCATTAAAGTCTTACTAATATCATTCATTTCCGACGAATATAAAATTTCTATGCTTTCAACTGCTATCAAGCTGGACCTTATAAATCTAGTTCAACTGATTTTACCAAACATAATAACGATGACTGATAGGTCTTTAATCTCTATCATAGGCCAAGCTCGTTATCATAACGACATTTATCGACTCATTAAAGCTCATTACAAAAATGAACTATTACAACTATTGAATACACAACTTGCATCGACAGATCTGAACGATAATATTGTGGATTTTTCCAAAATGATATTTTTACCACGTCAATATGCCATTTTGTATAGAGCTCAATGGAGAGGAACACTTGTTTCTACGATATACAACAATGATCGCTATCCAACAGCTGATGAACAATTATCACAAACAAAAGGACACCCTCTTACATTGCACTTAAAACATCAATCTACCCCAATTGGATATACTATCAAATTACCCGAAGGGAAAATAACAGCAGTTGTTATCGATATTTATGGTGGCTTTAGAAAAAGTGACTTTGAGTATCTAAAGCAAAAACTTAAAGAATTGAACGATAAAAGCGTCGAACCTGAGCCAAACCTTGATAACAGATTATATGAAGAAGGGGTTGCTATTGTTTATACCAATCTCTGTGATTTAATTGAATTAAAGGTTTTTCAAGCCCAAATGTCAGAAAGTTTATTTAGAAAAATCCATCGAAGCATTGATTGCTTGTATGAAATTTTGCAAGATAATCCTGAGAGCTTACATCCAAAATTAGCTCCTTTAAAAAATTTACCTTTTTTTTTACGAGGTGCAAGTTTTGGCGGGCTGATGAGTGTACGATATGCACAATTAGCTGTTCAATACCCTGAACAATTCCGTCGATTTCAAGGCTACCTCTCGTTTAATGGCGCTCTATCAGCACAAATGTTATATAATAGCGATTTGCCCTATCTCTATGAAGAAGATGAGCCTCGTGATTATCGTGCTGATTTTTTAAATCCTTTCAACCATATTTCATTTATTGAAGATCCCATTCTCGTCAGTCACTGCCTTGATGACAATAATGTGAATGCGAAAGTCGCCTTTGATTTTGTTCGCAAAGCTCACGAAAATGGGAAGGAGCATTTAGTAAGACTGCAAATTGTTGAACATGGTAATACTATGTTCAACAATTTTGCACACAAGGAATCGACCAAAGGTCATTTCGCTGTCGATCGGTTTGAATTTGAAGCTTATAGTGATGCCGTTTTGCAATTTATCAAAAGCCCTACTTCCAAGATCCCCGAAGTGAGTTCATGGCGCCAATTTCACAACAATATCAAAGCTGATGAATATTATCGCCAAGCCACACCTGAAGAAAGATTTATCGCTCATGTGCTTAAAACAAGACATTCTCAACGAAGAATTGATCTGATAGCTGAGATTCAAGATGAAGATACTTGGAATAGTCTTTACCAACCACTCTACTTTGCTTATCGCTATGCTGATCAATTATGCTCATCTCATTCTGAATTAGCGGCGCAAGTAAAACGTTTTAATGACGATTATTTAAGAGATGAAGTGATTATTAAAGCCTTTCAAGAAAAAGCAGCCTGTTTTTTATCATACTTGTTTGAAGCTTATGATATCGAAAACGTCCGCATTTATGACATTGAACTCAATGAATTTATTCGGTCACCACTCATTATTAATGCTTTTAGAGAAGCACTGCAACAGATCGATACGAACTTTCAATCGGTGAGCGCACGATTTTTATTGGAACAACTTTACCTTCACAATCCTCAATTACTCCCGACATCTTCCGCAGTTGCATCGAGCTCTACCTCTACAGGAACCATTGAAGTAGCCTCTTATTTCGCACGAACGCAATTATTGAATGCTTTGCAAAAAGATCGTGGTTATATTCTTTCACTCTGGAAAAAAACGGTTGAATTGAGTAGAAAAACAAGCTCTTTGGAAAGTGTTGCGTGTAGTAGCCATGTTGAACCCTCTAGTAGAAAGCATTCGCTCGCTTCTCGATTATCGTATGATAGACAATGTAAACGTAAGCGCTGGTAATTCGCCTATTAGTCATCTTTTTTGCATTATTTATCTGTAATAGGGTTTTTTACCACATTATTCTTTCAGTATTTAGCTTACAATGCGTCATCCAAAATGCTATATCTTTAGATTATTTTTATGCCCAGTAATAAAAAGCGCCCTCTTACGAGATCTACGCAAGGAGCAAAAGGAACGCGTCAGGAAATACTAAAGGTTCAGGAGGGGCAGCACGCAATAGACGCCGTATTCAGTAATGCCGACCTTATTTCACATATTCAAAGTTTTTTACCTGCTTATAAATTACGTGGACAGCATGCTGTTGGCAA
Organism: Candidatus Berkiella aquae; assembly: GCF_001431295.2. NCBI lineage: Bacteria > Pseudomonadati > Pseudomonadota > Gammaproteobacteria > Candidatus Berkiellales > Candidatus Berkiellaceae > Candidatus Berkiella > Candidatus Berkiella aquae. Next base: position 3,000,313 of record NZ_LKAJ02000001.1, read on the forward strand.
TGTTTCAAAAAAATTCCATGCTGCACAAACTACAAATAATAAACTAAATAGCATATCACTCAGTGATGTTGTCAGAACATGTCGGTCTAGCGATGATGTAAGGAATATTTTTAATGATAAAACCTTATTTCAACAACTGAATTGGCAAGCTATGCTGGAGATCTTAAGTTATCATCCCGAAGTTGCACTTCGTCTTTTGAATGAACCGAAATGGCTATCAAATCAAGACACTTGCATATTATCAAGCAAGAATGAAGTATTAGGTGTTTCTCTTTTAAAGAGTCTTTCTTGTAGAAGACTAAATGATAATGAGATCGCTAAAATTGGTAGTGATTGTCCTGCGTTAGCCATGCGCATTTTGAATGATCCAAGTTTGCGCTCAAAAATGAGCATAACAGCATTGACCCAACTTGGTAAAAAACAGCTTGATGTTGCTAAAAAAATGCTAACTGACACCGATTTTCGAACCAGGTTACAAGGGAACAATCTTGCCATTTTAGGATATTCCCATCTTGAAGTCGCGAAGCTCATCTTAGCAGACAAAGAGCTACGTCTTAAAATGAGTTTTCACGATTTAGTATCCATCTGTAGCAATCATCCACAACTGGCTTTAGCGATGTTAAAAGAATCTGATTTTAGTGCACAATTGAATTCATGCTATATCAGTATGATTTGTGAAAAACATGGCTCTATTGCACTTAGCGTTTTACAAAATGATGATTTGCTGCTCAACTTGGAATTATCATGGGTATGTATTATTGCTAGCCAAGATCCTCACGTTGCGCGTAAAATTTTAGAAACATTCCATAGCACACTAACTGGAGATGATTTAGCCAATCTTGGTCATCAGCACTTTGGTATTGCAAAGCTTATTTTAAATAATGCACAATTTAGAGAAAAATTAAAAGGCGAACACTTAGCAAGATTGGGATGCGCTAATCTTGCTATTGCCAGAGAAATTTTGAATGATGAAAATTTACGCCAACGCCTAGGTAGGCTTGAGTTAATCATATTGTGCAATCTACCCGGTGCCACCATCATGATTTTAGATATTCCTGAGTTGTTCAATACATTAACTGAAGATGATTTAGACTACATTAGAAGCAAAGACTTCCCTCTGGTAAACGATCATATCTTGAGTAAACTTGCCGGCAAGGTTTTTTTAACGTATGAAGAAGAACGCCTCATGAAACACCTAGTTACCGATGTTTATAAATTCAAAGGTATTTGTAATTTGGTGCAAAAGGTTTTAAACGAAGAAGCGAAACAAATATTTGCTAAAAAGGCTCGTATATAAAGAAGTTGCACTGCTACCGCAGTGCTGGTGAGTGGAGGAACGCTATTCCCAGGGTTCCACTCACTCGCTAACGCGAGTTCGTTTCACCCTGGGCTAGCAAATGTCGCAGCTACCGCTGCTAAAGATCGTCGCTTCCCAAAAACGATGAGCACAGCGAATCATTTGCCCACTTTGTATAAAAGGGGGCCGCTTGTTTGAAAAACAAGTGGGGGATTTTTATCTTAATCAACGATATCCATCATTGAATGATGCTACCTTTATAACAGTGACAATATGTTTAGAAAATCCTCGCGGTAGCGAAGAAATTCGCTAGCCCCCTATGAAGGCGCAAAGCGCCGCAATGGGGGGTACATGAATTCTCCTCTCACAAGAACCGCGGGAGCGGTGACACAAATTATTAAGATAAAAATCCCCCGCTCGCTTAAAAGCTCGCTGCCCCCTTTTATACAAAGGGGGCGATCAATTTCCGACAACGATGAGCGTAGCGAATCATTTGCCCACTTTGTATAAAAGGGGGCCGCTTGTTTGAAAATCAAGTGGGGGGATTTTTATCTTAATCAACGATATCCATCATTGAATGATGCAATCTTTATAACAGTGACAATATGTTTAGAAAATCCTCGCGGTAGCGAGGACATTCGCTAGCCCCCTATGAAGGCGCAAAGCGCCGCAATGGGGGGTACAGAAAATTTCTCTCTCAAAAACCGCGGCAGCGGTGACACAAATTATTAAGATAAAAATCCCCCGCTCGCTTAAAAGCTCGCTGCCCCCTTTTATACAAAGGGGGCGATCAATTTCCGACAACGATGAGCGTAGCGAATCATTTGCCCACTTTGTTTAAAAGGGGGCCGATTGTTTGTAAAACAAGCGGGGGGATTTTATCAAAAACTATCGCATCCAGCTTTTCAGTTTTCGCCACCTCGCTCGATGCGCATCATTCGCATACCCCGCAGCAAACGTTGCAATGATAGATGCTTGCAGCTTACCGATATAGCTAATACCTGGTGAGAGCGATTCTGCAAAAACCCACGCTGCAACCCAAGTAAAGAGCAAAAGTTGTAACAATGTCATAATCCCTCTAGTTTGAAGAATAGAGATCATGCAAATTATTGATGCCCTCAGCCATAATAATTCCCGAAGCGGCAAAACCTAAACCAACCGGGCCTCCTACCACAAATCCAACCACTAAGCTTGAAATCATACCGCCAATGTGAAATTTACCACCATTAACGTCATATAAATTTTCATCATTTATTACTAACATGGCTACTTCCTTTATAAACTGATAATTTCGATATAAGTTTGATTAACAATTGTGCAATAAAAATGATTGGCTAAATCCTGAAACCCTTTTTCGGTATAATCATGAGGCCATTCTTGATATCCACCGCTAACACACAAACATTGCTGTTCAGTCATATCAACTCCTTTTGTTAAAACGATTATGTAATAAATTTATATTGATAGGCTTTCGTTTAGATAATTCCACCGATATTTTCGGTGTTTTTTTCAAGGCTAGTAAGCCTTCTAATGGTAATTGCACCGAAAATCGACATCCTTTCATTAACTTGAGCGGGGTCAATGAATCAGGTAGACCTTCGGTGTCTAAAAAGCCCATGGCTATTAAGTGTTTGAGAGCCGCATGCACCATTTCCGCTGGCAAATTAAGGCAAAAAGATAATTGCATATATGAAAATGTGCAGCAGAAATTTTCATTGGCATGCGTTGACAAAAATATCCAAAGTAATTTTTCCACTTCGTTTAATTGTGTATGACTGAAGATAAATAATATTTCAGCCAATGATATAGTTGTCGTGCGCGTAAATTGACGTGCATCAGAAATAATGCGCGAGAACGAATAGGCTTGCATAGCAATACATCCCTACTATTAGTAAGCAATCAAAATCTCATTTAAAACCGGAGGTTGAAAACGGTTTATGTCAGATTTTTTTGCATAAAAAACAATAGGTTAACATATCGCAACGATGCGAGCTTTTTAACTGAGAAAGAATGTAATAAAATGTGCGTAGCCATGGGCTTAAACTCCGTTAAAGTTTTGCTTGTGGTTAGTGGCTGTAAAGTGTTAGCGCACTTTGCAGTCACGATTCGTGTACATTAGCAAATTTCGAATCTAATTGTAAATAGCTATTTTTTAATCATATTTTCGCAGATTATAGAAGCTTTCTAAATTCAACGTTTTTTTATTAGTTCATTTAAATATCAAATTTAAACTGTTTTCTTTTCTTTAATATTTCTAAGCGTATATCTTTGATGACATTAATTATCCATTGAATAAAAATCATAAGATCATTCTTTGTTATTATTATTTTATCTCCATCTTTAATTTTTATTTTATGGAAATCAACTGTGATATTTGGTTTATTTTTAATACTGGGATTTTTTTTCATATAAGGCTCTAATTTTTGCCAATCATCAATACTTAAATTTCCAATATATATTTCGAAATGTGGTAACGATATTTCATACTCGTCTCCTGGGCTTTTAAATGAAACAGGGTTTGCATGTGCATCCCAATGCTCTATTGCATTTCTAGTTTGATACAACTTGCTAAATATTACTCGGTCATCTTGGTTAATATATTGAGACAGTTCTTCCAATTTTTTATATAGTGAAGTTTCCTTTCTAATTTTCTCAAATTCTTCTTTTATAAAACCATCAATGCTTTTATGATTTTTAGTTTTGTTTATAGAATCAAACTTAGATTCCAATACCACCAATATCCTTTCCATGTGTAATATTTCATCAAGAAAAATTACGAAAGAACTGATAATGTCGTTATAGCATTTTCTGAAAGACCACGGAATTAAATCTTTTCTAATTAAATCTAATTCAGATTCTGATACTGAAGATGTAAAAACAATAGGATAGCCGCTAATACTTTCGTGATAGATATCACTTTCAAATTCATCAATTTTACATTTGGAAGCATCTAAGTACCTTGCAAAGAAGGATATTCTATCAATTCTTTGAATACAGTCACTGACTATTTTTTCAATATCAAAATATATTATCTGAACCAAATTTATGTCCCTATCTATGCACTGAAATCAATATGCAAACTCATCAAACAACCATATTTCAAGAATAGTTATATTACAGAGATTATGCCTTTAATAAAATCTAATTTGAAACTATATTAGTTGTTGCACCGCTACCGAGGTGCCGGGTGTGGGGGCATTCTTGTCCCAAGGTTTCACTCACTCGCTAACGCTCATTCGTTTTACCCTTGGCTAGCAAATATCGCAGCTGCCACTGCTAAAGACTGTCGCACCCCAAAACGATGAGCGTAGCGAATCATTCGCCCACTTAAAAGGGGCTGCTTATTTGTAAAACAAGCGGGGGATTTTTTTCTAATCAACTATCTCAGTCATCGCATGGCAGCGAGGTTATTCGCTACCCCTCTGCGAAGCTACAATGGGGAAAACAACCACCGCCATAATATAGCCACAATAGCTGCGTAACAAATGATTATATCCATCAACTGTTTTCTTTGACTTTTCCTGAATGTGATTAAAGTTTCTCTTACCGGCGCTGTATTAGGTGTATTGAAGGTTTCACAACGTTAGATATTTGTATATTCACGTAATCTTGCCCTTTCTAAGATGATGCCTAAAGAAATGCATCTCATTAACCAAATATTATCCTCTATACAATCAAAAATGTTGACATCGGTAAATTCATGATCAACAATTAAACTGAAGATAACAAAAAAGGGTGTAGTAGTGGTTTCAAGATATACACTGGAGGGGATAATTGGGCTTGCTCAAGATGTTAAGATTAAAGACCATAGATTCGGACAAAAAAGGGCGATTGAGGTAGTGATTAGAATTTTCAAGTTAACTGCAAACCAAGCTAGAAATTTCATAATTAGAGAAGTTTCTAAATTAGAACATCATAATTTTGCAAGATCCACCCATTATGGTGGCATGACATTTGATATTTATGGCAAGAGAATTAATAATATTCCGTTTTATATCAAGTTTTCAATTATAGATGATTCTATCGGCCAATTTATCTATGTAATTTCTTTCCATCCTACAGAAGATGTATTGACTACACAGTCTGAAACTTTGGAAGCATACAAAGGAGAAGGCTTATGAATGCTGCACTTACCAAATGTGTTTTATGTAATGTTAATTTAGAACAAACAAATTTAAAAAATACATCAATGCCATGGAAAGATTTTCCAAATGTAATAGTTCTCAAAGATCTATATGTCTGGGGATGCCCAGAATGTGGTGAAAAAATCATATCCGGCAATGAAATCACTGCCCTAGATGATATTTTAAAATTTGCCATCAAAGAAGAAACCTCTCATTTAATATCTGAAATTAAGAATAAATCGGGATTAAGTCAAAAAGAATTATCAATGCATATAGGAATTTCCGAAGTATACTTGTCAAAATTAATTAGCAAAAAGACCATTCCTAGCTTCGAAAAATTTAATTACTTAAGACTATTAAATCAGACTGTCAAATATTTAACCAATAATGTGGCCGCTGGTATATTAACTAAACATACTGAAGAGAGAAAAATACATATCGTTGACTTAACAAAATACGAATATTTGAATGAAGATGAAAGGATTAGATACTCAACACCAAGTCAATTTTGTAGAATATTAGAGCATAAGCAGGTATAAGAAATTGAAAACTTTTAAAACACAATTTATATCTTTCTATTCTTATAAAGGCGGAGTAGGAAGAACTAGTGCATTAATCAATACTGCTTTAATTATGGCTATGAAAGGAGAGCGTGTTGTTGTTTTAGATTTTGACTTGGAAGCCCCTGGATTATTTTCTTATGTAATGGAGATCGCTGAGAAATATAATATAAGTAAAGAAGATGTAAAATGTAAAAGAGGAATTTTAGAATATTTACATGATTCTATTAATAAAAAGACAATTCCAGAATTAAGAAAATACTCTATTTCAAATGATAAACTAAATCTAAATATCCAAGGAAAAATTTGGATTTTGGGGGCCGGGGATACATCAAAAAAAGATTATTCTAAAAAATTAAATTCTTTAGATTGGACTAAAATTTTTGAAGAATCGCATGGCGAGGCTCTTCTTGAGAACTTCAAGAAGCAAATTATATCTGAATTTGAAAATCCTGATTACGTTTTTATAGATTCAAGAACAGGAATAACTGATATAGGTGGGGTATGCACTAAATATTTATCTGATTTAGTTGTGGTCCTTTCTTCATTAAACCGTCAAAATATCCTGGGAACATCTGAAGTAGTTTCATCATTCAAAAAATCATATATCGATACTATTTTAGTTGCATCAAATATACCAGTTGGCTTACCTTGGGGTGAAAATCAGCTTTTTCAAGACAGAATTGAAAAATTCTCCAAATTTTTCGAACAAAATCCTGATTTACTCATCTATCATTATCCTAGTCTATCTTTAACTGAATATCTTCCAAGCTTATTCAAGTTAGAAAAAAGCAAGGTAATTTTGCAAGAAGATCCTCTTTTACTTTCATATGAGAATTTAGCTCATACAATTGAGAGTAAAAATTCTTTCAACTTCAAAAGAGCCATCTCTGAAGTTGCCATTAAAATGAGATTCAGTGAAGATCAGAAAACTTCGGAATCTCTCAAAGAAGAGCTAGAAACACTTAGAAAAAATTATTCTAATAGAATCCCTATAATTGACTTGCTTGATAAAATTATTCAAGCTATTGATTTATTTAAAGATAAAGATATCAAGATTAAATTAGATGACAAAAGCACACTAAAACTAATATCTTATATTAAAAATTTCCTTGATGAGTATAAATTTGAAATAGATATGGGAGTTCTTCCAGTCTTACGAAATATGATACTACATGAATCATCAGCTATTATTTACAAGATCGCGCTGAAGAATGTAAGTGATTTAATTAAAAACTCAGCATGGTTTGATATATTAACCTCTCATCACAAAAATGAAATTGTAAAAAATTTAATTAAAAATAAACATTATGAATTTGTGATAAAAAATTTAAAAGAAGAAAAAAATACTTTCTTTATTTTTTCAAGAGGATATTCTGCCGAACAACTTGAGAAAAAAGCATTAGCTAATGAATTATATAACGCATATGTAGAGAAAATAGAAGAAAGAAGATTTAACCTTAAAAGCCCCGAAACTGCCTTTGTTTGTGCTTATGCATTTTATAAATTAGGCAATAATGCTAAAGCTTTAGAATATATTAAAATTAGTAATAAATTACTATTAATACATGATGATGGAAATGAATATTTTGTTCCAACTTTATTTAGAGAAGTGGAAGGGAAAGATAATTTTCTCAAAGAATTAAATAAATTTGAAAACAACAATCTTAACTCTGTTGACAAGTAATATGCTTGAATTAAAGAAAATCACTATATACAAGATTAAAGATGGGATTGATTTTAATAAATTCCTTAAACAATTCCCAAATGGTTATGACTTAGTTACGAAAGTTAACAATAGTAAAATATACGTAAAATTTGAAAATCATAAAAGTGATCTGAAAACAAACAAAGATATTCCATGGATATCCTTCCTTAATTCAGGATTCGATAGCGATCAGTATCTATATTCAGCAATGAATAGCTACCCTCGCGCTATCGTAGGGATAAAGATCCGAATTGATGCTGATAAGCATATCTATTTTGCAATGACTTTTGGCCAACACGGTGACATGTTTTTAGATAAGAACCACATAGTGCATGATTTTGGAATAAAAGTCGCAATGAATATTTGCGACCATGACAAATTACGAAAAGTGCAAACATCAATTTATGAATCCGTCACACATCAAACTGAACGACAGTTAAGTATAGCATCAGGATTAAGTACATTTGGAATAAATGAAACAGAATTTTTGAGAATGATCTCAGGTAATGTTAATGATGAATTTTCTGATGTGATAGATTCCTTTAAAGGGAAAGACAGCATTGCCCTTAAATTGCCAGAATCTCTTACTTGGAATAAATTAATTGATATTTGCAACAGATTCGAAGAACGTTACAAATCCGCTGATTATAAGAAAACTGATTTTAAATCTTATGATTTGTTCCGCCATGAATCTGACCCTCAAATAATTAATACATTAGATTCATTACTTTGCTCAAAGATTGCAGATAAATCTTTTGACAAAATTCATCTGGCTCCACCGGAATTCGTTGGAAATGAAGATCTTTCTTATTGTTATAATAGAGATACTGAAAAAGAAAATAATTTCTATGATGATTTAAGAATAGATGATTTAGTTTCGCATCATAAAATATCAAAAGAAAGCTTTAGTATTTCTTCAATAAAGAGATGGGACATTTATGGTTACAATCATGAACACCAAAGAAAATACAAGCTTTGGAATGGTTACCAATGTCTAATTGCAGAAATTGAACTAGATGATAAAACATATATTCTAGCAAATTCTCAATGGCGAGAAGTATCTCAAGATTTAAAAACAATCGTGTCTGAATATTTAGAAAATAAAGATATTGTCAAGGAAATAGAATATCTTCCAATAGATGTAAATATTTTTGATGCAACTAAAAGACAAAATCGTGAAGAAATTTATAATGCGCATGTTGCTGAAAATGTTAAAGATGTATTTCTGTTTGATAAATCTAAAATATCTATCGCAGGAGAAAAGAAATATGAAATATGCGATCTGTTGAACAAAAACAAACATATTATTCATGTCAAACGCTATTCTCATGGAGCAGCATCAATAAGCCATTTGTTTATACAAGGAAGATTTTATTCTTATGCTTTCTCAACGAACGCAACCTGTCGCCAAGAAATGCGTGCCTGGATTGACAATAATTCGCATTCAGCGAAAGATATTTTCAAATCTATTATTCCAGAACATAACAATGATATTAATGAATCTGAATATACGATAGTTTTTTGTGTTTTACATGATAGCGAAAAATTTGACATATCCGATTTGCCTTTTATGACTCAATATGAATTAATGAACTCACATAAATATTTGACCCAAGATAGAAAGTTTAAATCATGCATAACTTTTAAACGAGTTAAACTAGGCTCAATAGAAAATTAATACTCGGAAAATTTTAAAATTCAAATTTCTTATCTCTTCACTCATTAGTCCCCCATGGAGGCATTAACCGCAATGGGGGAAAAGAGAATCCTCCTCGCAAAGAACTGCAGAAGCGGTGACACAAATTATTAAGATAAAAATCCCCCGCTCGCCCAAGTGCGAGCTGCCCCCTTTTATTCAAAGGGGGCGATCTATGTTACAAACCGGGCGCATAGGTAACACTTTAAACTGGTATCATCTCTCATGACTTTGCAGCTACCGCTGTTAATGAATGTCAATTCACGATAACGATGAGCGTAGCGAATCATTCGCCCACTTTGTTTAAAAGGGGGCCGATTGTTTGTAAAACAAGCGGGGGGATTTTTATCTTAATCAGCGATATCCATCATCGAATGATGCTACCTTTGTAACAGTGACGATATGTTTAGAAAATCCTCGCGGTAGCGAAGAAATTCGCTAGCCCCTATGAAGGCGCAAAGCGCCGCAATGGGGGGTACAAGAATTCTCCTCCCAAAAGAAACCGCGGTGGCGGTGACACAAATTAAGATAAAAATCCCCCGCTCGCTTAAAAGCTCGCTGCCCCCTTTTATTCAAAGGGGGCCATCAATTTCCGATAACGATGAGCGTAGCGAATCATTCGCCCACTTTGTTAAAAAGGGGGCCGATTGTTTGAAAATCAAGCGGGGGGATTTTTATCTTAATCAGCGATATCCATCATCGAATGATGTAACCACCAGCAATAACAATGTATTTATAAACTCCTCGCGGCAGCGAGGAAATTTGCTAGCCCCCTATGAAGGCGCAAAGCGCCGCAATGGGGGGTACAGAAAATTTCTCTCTCAAAAACCGCGGCAGCGGTGACACAAATTATTAAGATAAAAATCCCCCGCTCGCTTAAAAGCTCGCTGCCCCCTTTTATTCAAAGAGGGCGATCAATTTCCGACAACGATGAGCGTAGCGAATCATTCGCCCACTTTGTTTAAAAGGGGGCCGCTTATTTGAAAATCAAGTGGGGATTTTTATCTTAATCAACGATATCCATCATTGAATGATGCTACCTTTATAACAGTGACAATGTGTTTAGAAAATCCTCGCGGCAGCGAGGACATTAGCTAGCCCCCTATGAAGGCGCAAAGCGCCGCAATGGGGGGTACAAAAATTCCCCTCTCACAAGAACCGCGGGAGCGGTGACACAAATTATTAAGATAAAAATCCCCCGCTCGCAAAGCTTGCGGGGGATTTTAAGAATATTAGGACTTCATCGCCGTGCCTTCCTCAAGCAGATACCAAGTCCAAAAATATAAAATCACACAGCATGCACCAATAAAAATCAGCGAAATTTCAACCGGCACATCCGACACTCCCAACATGCCATAGCGAAATGCATTTACCATGTAGAGGATGGGATTCAAATGCGATAGCTTTTGCCAAAACGGTGATAACATGTGCATTGAATAGAATACACCACCAAGATAGGTTAAGGGTGTGAGCACAAAGGTTGGGATGATACTAATATCATCAAATTTTTTCGAGAAGATAGCATTAATCAGCCCGGCTAAAGAGAACAGCATAGCAGTTAATAACACACTAAAAAAGATAACTGCCATATTGTGGACATGCAGCTTGGTAAAAAACAAAGCAACACAAGTGACAATGAGCCCCACTAAACATCCTCGCGCAACGCCCCCAATCATAAAACCTAGCATAATCACCCAGCTAGACATTGGCGATACATACATTTCTTCAATATTGCGTTGAAACTTAGTACCAAAAAAGGAAGCGACCACATTCGCATAAGCATTATTAATCACAGCCATCATGATAAGACCGGGGGCAATATATTCGATGTAACGATAACCATCAATCACACCAATTCGAGGCCCAATTAAACCACCAAATATCACAAAATACAGTACCATTGACACCGGGGAAGGGAGTAATGTCTGTGTCCAAATGCGAAAAAAACGCATTACCTCACGGCGTGTTAATGTCGATAGTGCAATCCAATTTAAATGTGTCACGATACCTCTTTATTTTTGTGTCACTAAATTGAGGAATAATTCTTCTAAACGATTGGTTTTGTTGCGTAAGCTCGTCACTTCAATGCCAAGCTGTGAAAGCGCTGTAAAGAGATGATTAATTGAACTTTCTTTTGAAAAACTGACTTCTAAAGTCACATTATCATTTTGCACAAACTCAAAGCCACTTAACTGCGGTAAGGTGGCGATAGGTTCTTTTAAATCAAGTACTAACGTTTCACGATGCAAAGTGGCGATAAGGCGTTTGATGCTGGTATTTTCGATCAATTCACCATGATTAATAATCGCAATCTGTTTACATAAACTTTCTGCTTCTTCCAAGTAATGGGTTGTTAAAATAATGGTGATGCCTTTTTCATTCAGTTCTTTTAAAAAAGCCCATAGCGTTCTACGAAGTTCAATATCAACCCCTGCGGTTGGCTCATCTAAAATGAGAATTTTAGGATCATGAATTAAGCCTCTGGCAATCATCAAACGTCGTTTCAAACCGCCTGATAAAGTTCTAGCAGGATCATACGCTTTATCCCACAGGCCCAAGCGCTTCAGATAATATTCCGCCCTTTCTTTCGCTTTTGCGTACTCAATGCCGTAATAACCAGCTTGGTTGGTTAAAATATCGATGCATTTTTCAAATACATTGAAATTAAATTCTTGCGGCACTAATCCCAGCAGCCGCTTCGCGACGGTCGTATCTTTATCTAAGTCATGCCCAAATATTTCTATTTGTCCGGCTGTTTTAACCACTAAGGAAGAAATGATGCCAATGGTTGTTGATTTTCCTGCACCATTGGGCCCTAATAATCCAAAGAAATCGCCTTCTGCAACTTCTAGATCAATACCTTTGAGCGCCTGCGTGCCATTGTCATAGATTTTTTGCAGGTTACGGATATTCAGCGCTTTCATGATGTTTATTTCTTTACATGGTTGGAAAAGTGACTGTTATTTAATAATATACCACTCGTCCTGAAGATGCGATATTGCCATTCTAACGAATTATCTAGACGGCATACCCGCCATGCTTCGCATCTTCAAGTACAATAGGTATATACTCTAAATTAAATTGGATAAAGGACATCTCTGTAAGTATGTTTACTTTAAAAAGTGAGCCTCAAGACAAACTTTCTGTTGTAAAGCAAGGCTTTCATTTCTACTTACATACTTTCTGGGTTGCGCTCCCTTATTCTTTACTAGCCGCAGGTTTTATTTTAGTTCCTCAACTTTTTATTGATGTGACGGCCCCTTCAGCGGTCGAAAATTTTTTACATCAGACACCCTTTGTGCTGGCGACTATTGTTTCCTGGTTAATCGGATTTATCTTGCTAAGCGCTTTGATCTTTAGGCTGCATTGCATTACTGAGCAGTTACCTTTGACCTTTTTGAATTCGATTTTGCACGCGCTATTCAAACTTATCCCGCTTTTGCTGTTAGGGATTGTTTATACCTTAATGATTATCAGTGGCACTTTATTCTTAATCATCCCCGGTATTATTCTGGCGGTTTCACTGATGTTCTCTTTTATTCTTTTTATTACGGATAATCAAAATGTGCTACCCACCCTATTAACCAGTCATCGTTTAGTCTGGGGAAATTGGTGGCATGCACTGCTGATTATCAGTTTACCGCTACTCATTGATATTGCCGTTTCGCTTGGCGTACTGTTGCTTTTATTCACGCTGTTCAAACATTATCAAAGTGGCTTGCTTGAATTATATCGGTCGCTTTGCTTTGCCAATATCGTTATTCAAGCCCTCTTCATTCCCTTAATTTTTTGTACGGCTTTATCACTCTTGAATGATCTGCGTTGTCGTCAAGCAGCACCTCTTCCCCGTTGGTAAGACTTGCGTTAACCTTGGCTTTTCTTTTGTAAATAGAAGAGATCATCATGCTGTTAAGAACAACGCTATTACTCGTTTCATTGTTAGGTATTACTCCTACTTATGCACAACCTGTGAGCCATACCCCTCCTTCACAGAAACAATTGCAAGAATATTATCAATCTGGCAAATACCATAACGACATTGAACAAAAAATCAGCGAAGCAAAAGAATACTTAGATAGACAACTACAGGAACCTAAGAAAAATCGAGAAAATCGACTCGCTATTGTGCTTGATATTGACGAAACCGCACTTTCAAATTATCGCGATCTCGAACGTCTTTCTTTTACCCGTAATACTCAAGCATTAACTGGGGCATATATGTTAGGCGGGGCAGAACCCATTCTTTCAACACTCAGCCTTTATCAACATGCTATTGAACAAGGCATCGCTGTTTTCTTCATTAGTGAACGCCCTAATACACCGGAATTGATGGCAATTACGGTCAAAAATCTTAAATCAGCCGGTTTTGAACAATGGGAAGAATTGATTTTAAAACCGATTGACAAAGAATTCTCCGTACAAACTTTTAAAACCAATGCTAGACGCCACATTGCGCAACAAGGATTTGATATTGTTTTAAATATTGGAGATCAAGAGACTGATCTCAAAGGTGGTTATGCGGAAATTAAAGTAAAAATCCCAAACCCATTTTATGAAAATGCATAATAATTAATGTGTGAATGCAGACAGGGAGTGTTGCATGCGTAAGTTAGTTAATACCTTAATTACACTGGCTCTATTCAGTGCAAGCGTTGTCTTCGCTGCCGATCAAACTATCCGAATTGGTGTTGCGGGTCCTTTTACAGGACCCTATGCCTCTTTTGGTGATCAATTCTGGTTAGGCGCACAAAAAGCTGTTGCTGATATTAATAGCAAAGGCGGCATTAATGGCAACCGCATCGAATTGATTAAAGCAGATGACAAATGCACCCCCAAACAAGCAGCAGCTGTTGCCGAGCGATTGGTCGGTGATAAAGTCAGTGCTGTCGTTGGCCATTTTTGTTCTTCCTCTACTTTGGCTGCCTCTAAAATCTATGCCAAAGCAGGGGTCTTGATGATCACACCGGGTTCAACCAATCCTGAAGTGACAGAGCAAGGTTTTAAAACCGTTTTTCGCCTGTGTGGACGTGATGATCAACAAGGCGATGTTGCCGCAAAATTTATTGCCAGCGATCTTAAAGCCAAAAAAATTGTGATCATTCACGATAATAGTACCTATGGTGCAGGACTCGCCGAGACCGTCAGAGATGCCCTCCTAAAACGTAATATTAAAACCGCTTTGTATGCTGAAACGCCCCGCGGTAATAAAGACTTTCGTTCTCTGATTACTAAAATTACCGAGCTTCATCCTGATGCTATTTACTTTAGTGGCTTGCACAGTGATGCAGGGCCCTTTGTACAACAGTTTCGTGAAGCTGATAAAAAAACGCCGATAGTTGCAGGCGATGGCATCGTCACCACCGATTTTGTGACATCAGCAGGCGGACACAAAATCACAAAAGGCATTTATATGACCTTTGGTGTTGATCCACGCACGCTCTCTAGTGCAAAGCAAACCGTTAAAGCATTTCAGGCTGATCAAATCGATCCCGAAGGTTATACCCTTTATAGTTATGCCGCGATTGAAGCAATTGCTAATGCACTCACCAAAACGAAAAGCCTTGATGGTAAACAGCTAGCGGCCTGGTTACACCAAAATAAAGTGAATACAGTCTTGGGTGAAAAATCATGGGATGCAAAAGGCGATCTTAACCAAAGCAACTACATCATGTATGAATGGAACAATAATAGAAGCTACTCACCGAAATAAAATACGATACAAGGCGCATGGACCCTCCATGCGTCTTGTTATCTGTTAATCTTATATTGATAATCAGTTATTCATTCGATCTTGAACATCAAAATCTTTATATTGACGCTCATCGAGGTCTTCTCTGAGTTGTTGATGACGTGCTCTTAAATTGGCATCTTGATAGTAATAGCCGTAATCTCTATCTTCATATGAACGGGTTTGGCGATCCCAATTATTGCCCCCGACTCTATCACGATCTACACCACCTGAACCTTCAATTGCAAATGCACTTGTTGCGCTAGTTAAAGCAAAAAATAGTGCTGCGCTTAACCATTTACGTTGACTCATAATTAACCTCCAGGGTCATTTCCAATTCCGTTGCATTATCTTCCTATTGTAGTCGGCAGTGATTATCAGAACTAAACAATCTCTACCACTTGTCTATTGAGAGGATCTCTTTTTACCATCTGAATATTCAGGTTTGTTGCTTGCCCCTCTCTTAATTTCATTCGAATGACAGCTCTATAACGGCAATGGTGCATTTTTATAGAGTGATAATTTATTATCTAATTTTGAAAACCAAATAAAAAGTTGAGCTACGCGCATTTTAAAAGGAGCAGACTGACCTATCTCGAAACAATCGAATAGCCATAGGTTATGAAGGGGTAAAAAAAAGCGTGTGTCACCATCAGGCGACACACGCCAAGGTCGTTTAGCGGTGTTCACGGCCTACATCGTCAATATATTCTTCAACATAAGCATTGTTGCTATTTTTTGCTTTAGCGCTTGTTTTTCTAGCGCTAGGGTGATTTCTGTCAGAAGACATTTTCTTCTCTTCTATGCTTTCGTTATGACCACTTTGTTGTGCTTTATTAGCATGATGCTTCTTTGCACCATGTTTATGGTTGTGATGGTGTTTTTTATGGTGGTGATGACGATGATGATGTCTTGGTGGGCATTGTCTTGCGCATGGGTTTGCACATGGTCTTGGGCATGGGGTAGCACATGGACGGCAATGTGGCCCGTTACAATCTGGATTCATTTGAATTTGAGCAACCGTTTGTTCTGGCTGAACATTACTAGCTGATTTGTCATAACGAACCATATCAGCAGCACCCGCACTTTGGGCAATCATCATGCCAACGCCTACAATCACTCCTAATAAACCTTTACGCATACCTTTCTCCTTGGATAAATGTTAGCTAACAGTAAACAAAGTCGTCCCAAATAGGATTACTTTAGGTATAGTGTATAGCGCTTGTTTTGTCACAAGGAGAACATTTGATCAAGCATCCTTACTGCAAATGGCGCATTAATAATGATAAGAAACGCGTCGCCTCTCCACCCGTGACTGCCCGATGATCAAATGACAAGGATAAAGGCAATACTGAACGGATTGATGGTGCTCCTTGATAAGGTAATACCGCTTCACGCAATGAACCCACTCCCAAAATAGCAACCGTAGGCGGCACAACGATAGGATTGGCATAACGTCCAGCAAAATTACCAAAATTGGATAATACAATCGTACTACCTTGTAATTTTTGTGGCGCAATAATGCGCGAACGCACTTCCTGTTTCAGCACCTCAATCTCACTGCGAATTTGTTCTTTGTTTTTAGTCTGCGCATCTTTAATGACCGGGACAAACAAACCATCTTCTGTATCGATTGCTAAGCCAATATGAACTTCTTTAAAAATCCGACGTCCCATTGCTTTGCTGTCATACCATGCATTTAACGCAGGCTCTTCAGTACAAGCTTTTACCATTGCCATGATAACTTTCGTGGTAAAATCTTTTTCTTTAACCCAGGCGGTAATATCTACATCATCAATTACCGTCACGGGTACCACTTCAGCATGTGATGCAGACATCACATTGGCCATAAAACGACGAACACCGCGCAAAGGCTCTAGGGTTGGCGCATTCGATAATATTTGGCTTGCCCCTTTTACATCATCTGCAGTAATCGTATTGTCAGCGCCAGAAGGAGTAATAGTTGCTAAATCAACATTGAGCTTTTTAGCCAAGGCTCGCACCGCAGGCAGCACTTTGACGCCTTGCACACGGTTTGATATTGCCATGGCTTGTTCGGTCAATACTTCATGTCCGACTTTAATTTCACCGGCCACCGTTCCCGTCTCTTCCCGACCTTGTATTGAAAAATCGACTAAAGGAGAACCTGTTGGAATCACATCACCCTTTTTGCCATGAAGTTTTACGATTTTTCCCGTATAAGGTGAAGGCACTTCGACAATCGCTTTGGCAGTTTCAATGGAAACTAAGGGTGAATCTGCTTGAATGCTATCACCTTCTTTTACATGCCATTCACTAATTTCGCCATCGGGTAACCCTTCTCCCAAATCAGGCAATACAAACGTCTTCATACATACTCCAATACATTTTTTACCGCATTCATAATGCGTTGTTCACTTGGGATAAATAATTTTTCTAATCGATATAATGGCATAACGGTATCGTAGCCTGTCACTCTTTGTGGTGGCGCCATTAAACTGGTTAAACCTTTTTCTGCGAGCTGTGCAATGATTTCTGAACTCAATGAACAAGTCGGATTGGCTTCTTGAATAACAACACAACGGCCTGTTTTTTCCACCGACTGCAAAATTGTATCCATATCAAGTGGTTTCACTGTTGCGACATCAATCACTTCTGCCTCAATTCCTTGCTGCGATAATTTCTGTGCAACTTGCAATGTTTCATGCACCATCGCTCCCCAAGAAACCAACGTGATATCTTTGCCTTCGCGCAACACAAAACATACATCTAAAGGAAGTGCTTCACCATCATCAGGCACTTCTTCTTTTACCATGCGATAGATACGTTTAGGTTCCATAAAAATAACGGGATCTGGATCGCGAATAGCCGCTAATAATAAGCCATAAGCACGTGCCGGTGATGAAGGAATAACAACACGTAAACCAGGAATTTGTGAAAAAAGCGCTTCCATACTATCTGAATGATGCTCAGGAGCGCGAATACCACCTCCCGATGGTGTGCGAATCACCATCGGGCAAGTTAAACGCCCCCGGGTACGATTTCGAATGCGGCTACCATGCGATAATATTTGATCAATACTGGCACAAATAAAATCCATAAATTGAATTTCGGCAACGGGCTTCATTCCGCCGATTGCCATACCAACCGCAAGTCCTGCAATCATATTTTCGGCAAGCGGGGTATCACGAACTCTTTCTTCACCAAATTTAGCTTGCAAGCCTTGTGTTGCACGAAAAACACCGCCATTAGTCCCAATATCTTGACCAAAGATCACCACTTTATCATCGTGTGCTAATTCATAGGCTAAGGCTTGGGTAACTGCTTCAACTAAGGTAATTGCCGTCATTGATTTTCTCCCTTCATTACAGCAGCTCGTTGTGATTGATAAGCTTCAGGAAGGGTTTCATAAAGATAATCAAACATCGATTCAGGTGAAGGCATTGGGATCTGGTTAAAATGCTCAACCGCTTTCTCAACTTCTGCAGTAATCTCTTGCATTAATTGCGCTTCTTGTTGCTCATCCCAAAAATCTTTCGTTAGCATATATTGTTTTAATCTTTTAATCGGATCTTGTTTTTCATGCATTTGCAACTCTTCTTGGCTGCGATATCGACTAGCATCATCTGCCGTGGTGTGATCGCCCATACGATAACTAATCGCTTCAATCACTGTTGCTCCCTGTCCTTTTCGCGCTTTTTCTAAAGCTGTATCTAGCGCTTCTTTGACAGCAAAGACATCATTACCATCTATTTGCCACCCTTCAAGTCCTGCGGCAATCGCTTTTTGTGCCAGGGTTTGCGCTTTACATTGTTTTTCACGAGGAACCGAAATCGCCCACTGGTTATTGTTGATCACAAAAACAACCGGTAGATTCCAAACACCCGCTACATTCATTGCCTCATAGAAATCGCCGCGTGAAGTTCCGCCATCACCAATGGCTGTCACCACGACTTGTGGTTTCTTTTGCAGTTTTAATGCGGTTGCAATACCAACTGCATGCAAGGTTTGGCTTGCGATGGGCACACAAATAGGTAAATCCTGCTTATTGTTGGCAAAGTCACTACCACGCTCATCGCCACCCCAGTAAAGTAAGACTTCTTCCATTTTGACACCACGCCAAAATTGCGCTCCGTATTCTCGATAATAAGGGCAAAGAACATCTAAGGGCTGCATGGCGGCTCCCATGCCAACACTAATGGCCTCCTGGCCTAAGGTAGAAGGATAAGTACCTAATTTACCGGTGCGTTGCAATGTGATTGCTTTTTTGTCAAAGACTCGCATCAGGATCATCATGCGGTAGAGTTTTAAAACCATCTGCTTGTCTTCTGCAAATGCTGGCAATGGTTGCAGTACGTTCGCCTCAGAATCCAAATAACCAAAATGGGGGATATCAAAATGGGCGACCGTAGTTGTTTGATGACTCACTAATAGTGCTCCTTCAATATTAATAGTCGAGTAATTCTAACAGTCTCAGGAAAATTCTGATACGTTGTACTCTTCCCTCTTTGAATTTAGGGCCATGTTGGCTATCTTCAAATTGGTTTGAGTATCGTTTGCTAGATCCTTTCATAGGGTGTTAACTATGTTACTTACAGAAGAATATCTTTTGGTTCAAGAGACCGCACGCTCTCTCGCCGATAAAGTGATTAGACCCCATGTCGAAGAATGGGAAAAGCATAAAATCTTCCCCCGCCCTGCTATCGATGCGTTAGCTCAAGCAGGATTTATGGGTATGCTGGTTCCTGAACAATTTGCAGGATCACAAAGTGACCATTTGGCTTTTGTTCTCAGTATCATCGAGATTGCCAAAGCTTCTGGTTCGGTTTCTACCATTATGAGCGTTCATAATAGTCTCGCTTGCGCACCCATTTTAAAATTTGGTACCAAAGCTCAGCAAGAACAATTTTTAATGCCTTTAGCCCGCGGCGAGAAATTAGGTGCCTTTTGTTTAAGTGAACCCCAAGCAGGTTCAGATGCTGCAAATTGTCAAACGCATGCGAGCCATCATGGAGATACTTTTGTTTTAAACGGGGTCAAGCAATTTGTAACCAGTGGCCAACATGCTGATATTGCCATTATTTTTGCAAGAACGGATAAAGCTGCAAAACAAGGCGGACTAAGCGCTTTTATTGTGCCAACGAATACACCAGGGTATCAAGTCGCAAAGCTTGAAAATAAAATGGGGCAGCATGCCAGCGAAATTGCGCAAATTGTTCTGGAAGATTGCCGCATTCCTGCCGCTTATATGCTAGGTAATTTGGGCGAAGGTTATAAAATTGCCTTAGGTAATTTAGAAGGCGGGCGTCTGGGTATTGCAGCACAAGCTATCGGAATGGCAGAAGAAGCATTGCGCCTGAGCATGCAATATGCGAAAGAAAGAAAAACCTTCGATCATTTCCTGTATCAGCATCAAGCAATAGGTTTTAAATTAGCCGATATGGCAACTCAATTAGAAGCAGCCAAACAATTACTTTACCATGCTGCACTCTTAAGGGATGCTAATCGCCCTTGTTTAAAAGAAGCATCGATGGCTAAATTATTTGCCAGTGAAGTAGCCGAAAAAGTCTGCCGCGAGGCCATACAAATCTATGGTGGTTATGGTTACTTGCAAGATTTTCCGTTAGAACGACTTTATCGTGATGTCCGTGTTGCGATGATTTATGAAGGGACTAGCGAAATTCAGCGATATATTATTAGTAAAGAATTGATAAAAGATTAGGCATTTTTTCTTATCAAAGAGGATTGCTTTGGCACTTCGTGCCTCGCAATGACGAATGCAAAAGGGCATTTTTTAAACGGTGTTCATTCTTACCGCGCCATCTAAACGTATGACTTCACCATTCAGTAAGGGATTACTAATAATATGTGCCACTAATGAGGCATATTCTTGCGGAAAACCAAAGCGTTTAGGGTAAATAGTTTGGCTTAATAAACTGTTTTGCACATTCTCTGGCATATTTCTGATCATATTGGTTCCTATGATACCGGGAGCAATCGTCATCACTCGAATTGCAAACCGAGCCATCTCACGTGCAGCAGGTAAGGTTAACGAAACCACGCCTCCTTTAGAGGCACTATAAGCAGTTTGCCCAATTTGACCATCATAGGCAGCAATCGATGCGGTATTAATAATCACGCCTCGTTCTTCTTGCTCTGATACCGCTTGTTTCATCATAAGAGCAGCGCTTAAGCGCATCACATTATAAGTACCAATCAGATTCACTGAAATAACATCTTCAAAAGCTTTAAGTGGTGTTGGCCCTTCTTTTCCAACCATTCGTAAAGCAGGAGCAATGCCAGCACAATTCACCACCATAGAAAGTGAAGAGAGTTTATTAAATGCGTCTTCCAAACTTTGTGCTTGCGTAATATCACAAGTGATCGCAGTCCCATTGACTGCTTGGGCAACTCGTTCTGCCTCTTCCTTGGCTTTATCTAGGACAATTATTTTTGCACCTAGTTCAGCTAAATACCTAGCCGTTGCTTCACCGAGCCCTTGACCGCCACCAACAATGAGTGCCATTTTATCTTGGATTATCATTTGATTTTTATTACCCGTTCCTAAGACAAACTATCGTAACCAATATACAATAAATAAGTCACGCGCTTAATTTAAGAACAGGATGCCTTAAAATGATGCCCATGATCTCAGGCCTAAGTGAAACTGCTTCGTTAATTCGCGATACTGTTTATGAATTTGCCCAACGCGAAATTGCTCCTCTTGCACAACAAATCGATGAAACAAATACCTTTCCTGCTGCTCTGTGGCAAAAGATGGGCGCGTTAGGATTATTAGGGATCACCGTCAAAGAAGAATTTGGCGGTTCTCAACTTGGATACTTAGCTCATGTTATTGCAATGGAAGAAATTAGTCGAGCTTCTGCCTCCATTGGATTAAGTTATGGAGCCCATTCAAATCTTTGTGTCAACCAAATTCATCGCAATGGCACCCCAGAACAAAAATTAAAATATTTGCCGAAATTATTAAGTGGCGAGCATGTCGGCGCTTTAGCCATGAGCGAATCAGGCAGTGGTTCAGATGTGATGAGCTTATCGCTAAATGCAACCCGTCACGGTGATTTTTATCGATTAAATGGCTCTAAAATGTGGATCACCAATGGGCCTGATGCCAATATATTAATTGTTTATGCACGAACCGATAAAGACAAAGGCCCTAAAGGGATCACCGCTTTTATTATCGAAAAAGATTTTCCTGGCTATAAGACAGCGCAAAAACTCGACAAACTCGGCATGCGTGGTTCCAATACCTGCGAGCTTGTGTTTGAAGATTGCGATGTGCCAGCTGAAAATATCTTGGGAACCTTGAATGACGGCGCTAGCGTTCTCATGAGTGGATTAAATTATGAAAGACTGATTCTTGCAGCTGGCCCTGTTGGTATTATGCAAGCTTGCTTAGATGTGGTTGTTCCCTATGTTCATGAACGCAAGCAATTTGGCAAAGCCATTGGACAATATCAATTTATTCAAGGCAAAGTCGCTGATATGTATACGGCATTATCAGCAAGTCGTGCATTTTTGTATCAGCTTGCGCAGCATGTCGATAACAGCCAAATCTTAGACAATAAAGATGCTGCTGCGGTTATTCTTTTTACTTCCGAACATGCCACCCAAATAGCGCTAGAAGCCATACAATGCTTAGGCGGTAATGGTTATGTCAATGAGTATCCTACAGGACGGCTACTACGCGATGCCAAACTGTATGAAATTGGCGCAGGCACTTCTGAAATTCGTCGTATCATTATTGGTCGTGAAATTTTTAATGAAGGAAATTAGCGCACTCATGTTAAAGTCTTCTGATAAAGTCGTTATTGTTGCAACTAAACGAACACCGATTGGTCAATATTTAGGCTGTTTTTCCTCACAAAGTGCACCGCAATTAGGGGCTGCCGCTATTGCTAGTCTCTTTACGCAAGTTGATGTTGATTTACATGAAATTGATGAAGTCTTCATGGGATGTGTTTTACCGGCTGGCCTTGGTCAAGCACCCGCAAGACAAGCATTAATCGGTGCAAAGTTGCCAATGCATGTGCCAGCAACAACCATTAACAAAATGTGCGGTTCGGGAATGAAAGCACTCATGATAGCGCATGATGCTATCTTAAGCGGTAGTCAAAAAATGAATATTGCCGGCGGTATGGAAAGTATGTCCAATGCGCCTTATTTGCTCCCTAAAGCAAGACAGGGCTATCGCATGGGACATGGTAGCGTATATGACCATATGTTTTTAGATGGACTAGAAGATGCTTATGACAAAGGCAAATTGATGGGTGTTTTTGCCGAAATTTGTGCAGAAAAATATCATTTTTCAAGAGAGCAACAAGATGAATTTGCATTGGAATCATTAACGTTAGCGCAGCAAGCCATTAAAAATCATGCTTTTAACGATGAAATCGTGCCCATTAGCATTACGAATAAATCAAGCATCATTGAAATCATGGATGATGAACTCCCGGGTAAAGCGATGCCGGAAAAAATTCCTCATTTAAAGCCCGCTTTCAAAGAAAATGGCACCGTCACGGCAGCCAATTCAAGCGCCATTTCTGATGGGGCTTGTGCCCATTTACTGATGACGCAATCAGATGCAAATCATCGTGGCATTAAACCACTAGCAACCATCATCGCGCATGCACAACATGCCAATGAACCCGGTTGGTTTACAACCGCACCCATTCAAGCGATAGAAAAAGTACTTGCTAAGGCGAATTGGCATATCAATGATGTCGATCTCTTTGAAATTAATGAGGCATTTGCCGTCGTTACTCTGGCAGCTATTCAAACATTAGGTCTCTCACGCAAAAAAGTAAATATTCATGGTGGTGCTTGCGCATTGGGACATCCTATTGGCGCCTCTGGTGCAAGAATTGTGACCACCCTTATCTATGCGCTCAAGCAACAAGGACTAAAAAAAGGGGTTGCTGCGCTTTGTATTGGTGGCGGAGAAGCAACTGCAATTGCGATTGAAGTGAACGAGTAAATT
This sequence comes from Candidatus Berkiella aquae, assembly GCF_001431295.2. Taxonomy (NCBI): domain Bacteria; kingdom Pseudomonadati; phylum Pseudomonadota; class Gammaproteobacteria; order Candidatus Berkiellales; family Candidatus Berkiellaceae; genus Candidatus Berkiella; species Candidatus Berkiella aquae. Next base: position 3,024,406 of record NZ_LKAJ02000001.1, read on the forward strand.
ATGCCTATTATCAAAAACACGCTGGATACCAAAACCGAAGATTTTACAAATAATGTTGCTAGTATTTCAATTCAAGTAGAGCACTTAAAATCTTTAACACAGAAGATAGCGCAGGGCGGTGGAGAAAAATTGCAAGCGCTACACACAAGTCGCGGAAAATTGTTACCCAGAGAACGCATTAATAAATTGTTAGATCCAGGTTCTGCATTTTTAGAACTTTCGCTATTTGCGGGTTTTGAATTATATGATGAAGAAATCCCAGCAGGCGGCATTTTATGCGGCATCGGACGTATTCATGGTCAAGAATGCATGATTATCGCCAATGATGCGACAGTAAAAGGCGGAACATACTATCCTATTACCGTTAAAAAACATTTACGTGCTCAAACCATTGCACAAGAAAATCATTTACCTTGCATTTATTTGGTAGATTCAGGTGGTGCTAATTTACCCCACCAAGATGAAGTGTTTCCTGACAAAGATGACTTTGGTCGTATTTTTTTTAATCAAGCAAGAATGTCAAGTCTTGGGATCCCACAAATTGCGGTTGTGATGGGCTCTTGTACGGCAGGTGGCGCTTATGTTCCTGCCATGGCCGATGAAAGCATTATGGTCAAAGATCAAGCAACCATTTTTTTGGCAGGCCCTCCCTTAGTTAAAGCTGCAACCGGAGAAACTGTCACTGCACAAGAATTGGGTGGTGCAGATGTTCATTGCAAAGTCTCCGGTGTTTCTGATCATTATGCGCAAAATGATGAACATGCTTTAATGATTGCAAGAGATTGTGTCAAAAACCTTGCTCGTAAAAAAATTATCTCGTTACCGGTGAAAGAATCAAAAGCCCCTCTTTACGCTCAATCAGAAATATATGGTCTCATTCCAACGTCGCTTCGCATCCCCATGCAAATGAAACAAATTATTGCGCGACTCGTCGATGGCTCCGAATTTCATGAATTTAAAGCTTTATATGGCACCACGTTAATCTGTGGATTTGCGCATCTTTACGGCTACCCCGTTGGCATTGTTGCCAACAATGGTATTTTATTTAGCGAATCTGCACAAAAAGGCACTCACTTTATTGAATTATGTGCCAAGAGAAAGATCCCCTTAATCTTTCTGCAAAATATTACCGGATTTATGGTGGGTAAGCGTTATGAAGCCGGTGGTATCGCAAAGGATGGCGCGAAAATGGTGATGGCAGTCTCCTGTGCCAATGTACCTAAACTCACAGTGATTATGGGCGGCAGCTTCGGTGCAGGTAATTATGGCATGTGTGGTCGAGCTTATGACCCCCGATTTTTGTGGATGTGGCCGAATGCTCGAATTTCTGTCATGGGAGGCGAGCAAGCGGCAAGCGTTTTAGTCCAAGTCAAAAAAGCTAAAATGGAAAAAGAAGGTGAAACTTGGACTCAAGAACAAGAACAAGCTTTTGTTGATAAAATAACGGCACAATACGACAAGCAAGGCCATCCCTATTACTCCAGTGCAAGGCTTTGGGATGATGGTGTCATTGATCCCTTACAAACACGCGATGTACTTGGATTGGCTTTATCAGCTTGTCTGAATGCACCGATTGATGAAACTGAATATGGAATTTTTAGAATATGACCGTGCAAGATACCATCCTCGTTGAAAAAAATCAGCACGGGGTTGCCACGCTTACTTTAAATCGGCCGCAAGTGCATAATGCCTTTAATGAAACCATGATCGCACAAATGACTGAGAGCCTGCATCAGCTTGCGATAGATCATAGCGTTAGAATACTGGTTTTAAAAAGTACCGGAAAACATTTTTCTGCTGGCGCTGATTTAGCCTGGATGCGAAAAATGATGCAATATGATGCAACCGCTAATTTTCAAGATGCCTTAGCACTGGGAAAATTAATGTATCATCTTCATCATTTTCCCAAACCAACCCTTGCTATCGTACAAGGTAATGCCTATGGTGGCGGTGCAGGTTTAATTGCTTGTTGTCATATCGCGATTACTGCATCGATAGCAGAGTTTTGTTTTTCTGAAGTAAAACTTGGCCTTATCCCTGCCGTGATTAGTCCCTATGTAATACAGGCTATTGGCCAACGTCATGCACGTGCTTACTTTCTCAGTGCTAACACCTTTAATGCAGCAACCGCGCTACAAATGGGGCTGTGCCATGAAGTCGTTGCTATAGAGGAACTTGAGACAAAAGCACATGAAATGATCACTCGCCTTTTACAAAATGGGCCTCATGCTTTACAGGCAGTGAATCAATTAATGAATCATTTACAAACGCCATCTATCGATGAAGATTTAGTTCATATGACGGCGAAAACAATCGCGATGCTACGCATTTCACCAGAGGGTCAAGAAGGCTTAAATGCATTTTTAGAAAAAAGAGAGCCATCATGGGTAAAAACACGCTGAAATCAATCAATCGTTTACTGATTGCGAATCGAGGTGAAATTGCCTGTCGAATTATTCGTACAGCCAAAAAATTGGGTATTCACACTATTGCCGTGTATGCACTAGAAGACCAGCATGCTTTGCACTGTTCACTAGCGGATGAAGCATTGTGCATCGGTGGTGGCGCTCTTGAAAAGAGCTATTTAAATATTGACCATATCATTCAAGCGGCTAGACAATCTGACGCTGATGCTATTCATCCAGGTTATGGTTTTCTTTCTGAAAATGCGGCCTTTGCAAAACGCTGTGCGACAGAAAATATTATTTTTATTGGCCCCACAGATTTTTCAATAGCGCAAATGGCAGTAAAAGATCAAGCCAAAAAAATCATGCGAAAAGCCAATGTGCCGGTCATACCCGGTTATGAAGGTGATGAGCAAAGCATTAGCGCATTACAACAAGCCGCCACAAAGATTGGTTATCCTATTATGTTAAAAGCTGCAAAAGGTGGCGGCGGTAAAGGCATGCGTATTGTCAAACAGCCAGATGAATTAGCGGAAGCTATTCAAAGCGCCAAACGTGAAAGTTTACATAGTTTTGGTGATGAAACGCTTTTTATTGAGAAATACGTGCCCCATGCAAGACATATTGAAGTGCAAATATTTCGCGATCAGCAAGGAAATGCGGTACATCTTTTTGAACGTGATTGTTCATTGCAACGACGCCACCAAAAAATTATTGAAGAAAGCCCTGCATTAGGTTTAACAGACGCGGTTAAACAAGCGCTTTATCAAGCAGCGCTTAATGCAGCTCATGCAATTAACTATTTAGGTGCGGGAACAGTCGAATTTCTTTATGCACCTAATGGCGAATTCTACTTTATGGAAATGAATACCCGCTTACAAGTTGAGCATCCTGTCACAGAAATGATCACAGGGCTCGATCTGGTTGAGTGGCAAATTCGTATCGCGCAGGGGCACCCTATTCCGTTAGCACAATCTGAAATTAAAGTTTATGGGCACGCTCTTGAAGCACGCATTTACGCAGAAGATCCCACGCTTGGCTTTTTGCCTGCAACCGGTCACATCAAAGCGATTTTTATTCCAAACAATACAACGGGCTATCGACTCGATAGTGGCCTACAAGTTGGTGATACGGTGGGGATCCACTTTGATCCTTTATTGGCTAAATTAATTGTTCATGCGAATTCGCGCGCTGAGGCTGTTAATGCACTCTATGACGCTTTATCGCAATATAATCTTATTGGCATCACAACCAATATTGCCTTTTTAAGAAGTGTGTTGCGAAATGATAACTTTATCCAAGGGCACATTGATACGCAGACATTAGAGCGCTCATTAGCTTCATTCTTACCTAAACCACAAAGTATTACGATTGAACAATTAGCAATTGCAAGCATCTTGGTTATTTTGATGCGACAATATCCTATCTCGTCTGAAGATCTTTTCTCTCCATGGAATGTCTCTCATGCTTGGCGTTTAAATGAAGATTTCAAAGAAACGATAGCACTGATGTTTCATCAAGAGATCTTCAACCTGACGATTACCCATTTGCCCGCAAAAAGGAATGCACTGACCATTCGCATTGTCCATCATGGTCAATCTTGCATTATTACAGGCAAATTTCAAGGAAACTTATTACATATTCAATTGCCCAATGAACAGTATGCTATCCCCTATTTTTATACAGAGGATTTGTTAGCTTTCATTGCAAAAGGCAATACTTGCTTATTTAAAATTGCCAATAATAATCATGACCATGATACACTCTCTCATGCAACACCTAACACGATTCGTGCGCCTATGCCTGGTGTTGTCACTAAAATTTGGGTTAAATCAGGCGATAAAGTGACTCATGGTGAGAAACTCATGGCTTTAGAAGCTATGAAAATGGAACATACCTTGGCTGCCGCTAAAGCTGGCGCGATTAAGGCGATTCGCTATAGCATTGGCGATCAAGTCGAGGAAGGTTGTGAACTAATCGATTTTGAGTGAAATACTTATGCAAACAAAAGTAAATATTGTTGAAGTCGGCCCTCGCGATGGCTTACAAAATGAAAAAGCTATTTTGCCTACTGCAACAAAAATTGAATTTATTCAACGATTATTAGCCTCAGGGTTACGTATTATTGAAGCTACCAGTTTTGTTTCACCTAAATGGATCCCGCAAATGACGGATCACATGGAAGTTGCGAAATTATTGCCTCAAGATCCTTTTGCACAGTTCCCGGTGTTGGTACCTAATGAAAAAGGTCTTGATAATGCGATTGCTTGTGGGGTAAAAGAAATTGCTGTTTTTGCCGCTGCCTCAGAAACATTTTCGAAAAAAAATATAAATCGCACTATTAGTGAAAGTTTAGCTGACTATGGACCATTAATCGAACGTGCCATTAAAGCGGGATTAAATGTTCGTGGTTATGTCTCTTGCACGTTAGGATGCCCTTATGAGGGAAAAGTTCCTGTTAAACAAGTAGCTTATGTTGCACAGGCACTCTCTGCGGCAGGTTGTTATCAAATTTCATTAGGCGATACGATTGGCGTTGGCACACCCAAGGCGGCTTTAGAGATGGTCAAAGCGGTTGCCATAGATATACCCATTCAAGAACTTGCCGTTCATTTTCATGATACCTATGGGCAAGCATTAGCTAATATTGTCCCCTGTTTAGAGTTTGGTATTCGTACGATTGATAGCTCTGTTGCAGGATTGGGAGGCTGCCCTTATGCCGTTGGCGCAACCGGCAATGTCGCAACCGAAGAAGTGATTTATCTGCTGCATGGCATGGGATTTGAGACAGGTGTTGATCTCGACAAACTAATCGATGCCGGTGAATTTATTTGTCAACAATTACAACAAGTGAATCGTTCAAAAGTAGCGACAGCGATTATTGCTAATAGAAAGTAAGGAGTTAAGCGTGTCAGGTTTTAATAAAGTTGTTCACTCTTACGATGAGGCACTGGCTGGCCTTCAAGACAATATGACACTCATGGTAGGTGGATTTGGCCTTTGTGGGATACCCGAAGGATTAATTTATAAAGTTTATGAAATGGGGGTTAAAGGATTAACCTGTATTTCAAATAATGCGGGTATCGATGGTTTTGGTCTGGGTTATTTACTGGAAAAGCGCCAAATTAAAACTATGATAGCCTCTTATGTTGGTGAAAATGCGCTTTTTGAACAATTACTCTTAAGTGGCGAAATGGAAGTGAAGCTAACACCACAAGGCACTCTCGCGGAAAAAATTCGTGCTGGCGGCGCAGGGATCCCAGCTTTTTATACGCCAACAGGCTATGGCACCGTGATCGCTGAAGGTAAGCGCGTCGATGAATTTCATGGCAAAAAATACATTTTAGAAGAATCACTCACCGCTGACTTTTCGTTAGTGAAAGCTTATAAAGCCGATACCATGGGTAATCTTATCTATCGCAAAACCACTCGAAACTTTAATCCCATGATGGCCACTGCTGGCAAAATCACCGTCGCCGAAGTAGAAGAAATTGTCGAGGCAGGCCAACTTGATCCTGACCACATTCATACCCCCGGTATCTATGTTAACCGTGTTATTCAAGGGTCATTTGAAAAACGAATTGAACGAAAAATGCTCAAGAAATAAGGATTGATCATGGCATTATCACGTGAGCAAATTGCAATGCGTATTGCACAAGAATTAAAAGATGGTTTTTATGTCAACTTAGGCATTGGTATTCCTACCCTTGTTGCTAATTACATCCCTAAAGGTATTCAAGTCTGCCTACAATCAGAAAATGGCTTGCTGGGTATGGGTGAGTATCCGACTGAGCAAACCCTGGATCCTGATTTAATCAATGCCGGCAAAGAAACCGTTACCGCCAGTATCGGTGCGAGTTTCTTTTCATCCAGCGATAGTTTCGCCATGATCCGCGGCGGTCATATTGATTTAACGGTGTTGGGTGCATTTGAAGTTGATCAAACCGGTAGCATTGCTTCTTGGATGATCCCTGGCAAACTCGTTAAAGGGATGGGCGGTGCGATGGATTTAGTAGCAAGCGCACAAAATATTATTGTCGCGATGGCCCATGCCAATAAAGAAGGCGAATCTAAAATTCTACCCAAATGTACCCTACCGTTAACCGGTGTGAATTGTGTTAAGAAAATTGTGACCGATCTTGCGGTGCTTGAGGTAAAAGACGGCGCATTTCATTTATTAGAACGCGCACCCGGGGTCAGCATCGATGAGATCAAAAGCAAAACCGCGGGTAAACTGATTGTTCCTGACGATGTGCCTGAGATTCGCTTTTCACCCGCCGCCGCTTGAAGTAAGTAACCCGCCGTTGCATCGCTAGAAGCTATGGCGGACAAGCACCGGCGTCGCTTCAAGAGCTATGGCGGGCAGGCCCCTACGAGTTAAAGAGAGAAAAAAATAGATGTTTGCAGTGATCTATCAAGGCTATTTGAGGCCCAATCAAGAAGAAAACTACCAACGCGCCTGGCAAATTGTTGCCAGCTATTTTAAAGAACATCGCGGTGCATTAGGCTCATGCCTACATAAAACAAAAAATGATTTGTGGGTGGCTTATTCTCGTTGGCCTGATAAAGCCACCCGTGATGCATCCTGGCCAGGAGAAGATGCACCTGCCAGTGAATTGCCTGAAAATGTCAAACAGGCGATTAAAACCATTCAAAGCTGTCTTGATCCAAAACGTAAAATTGCTGAAATTGCCATGGATGTAGTGAATGATTTGTTGTGACAACCTTACTAGATATCTAAGTTAATAATGATTTTTCCAATACTGGTTTTACCTTCCAGCAAAGCATGTGCTTGATATAAGTTATGTGCCGTTAGACCTTGCATTTGCTGATTTTGCGTTGAGATGAGTTTGCCGGACTCTGCTAAAGCGGCAATCTTTTGTAAAATTTTACCTTGTGTCTCTTTTTGATAATCAAACATCGATTTGGTAAACATAAATTCCCAATGCACAGAAATCGATTTTTGTTTAAAAGGAACGATATCTAAAACATCGGGATCATCGATTAAGCAAAAGTGTCCAAAGGGGCGAAGAATTTGCGGTATTTGTTCAAGATACAGCTTTGAGTGCGTTGTGCCAAAAATAACATCAACTTCTTTTATATCTTGTTTATTCAATTCCTCCTTGAGATTATGCTGATGATTGATAACAAGATCTGCGCCTAATTTTTGGCACCATTGACGCGTTTCTTCTCTGGATGCGGTTGCAATAATCTTGACCTTGGTTGTTGCTTTGAGGATCTGAATCGCAATGGAGCCAACCCCACCCCCTCCACCAATAATTAAGATTTTGGTTTGTTCGGTGAAAGGCATTAAATTACTTTCAATCAAGGCTTCCCAAGCAGTGAGAGACGTTAACGGTAAAGCTGCGGCTTGTGCAAAACTGAAATTGTTTGGTTTTTTAGCAACAAGACGATAATCAATCACTTGGAATTCAGCATTAGCTCCATTTTTTAATAAATCGCCTGCATAAAAAATATCATCACCGACTTGAAACCCTTGCACTTGGCTACCTATTTTTTCAATAGTCCCCGCCGCATCCCATCCCAAAATAACGGGTTGATTATTTTGTGCATTTCGACTTAAACGAATTTTATAATCAACCGGATTAACCGAAATGGCTTTGATCTTAACAAGCACTTCATTTTCGTTGGGCTCCGGAATGGGCAGCTCAAGTTCTTGGATGTTAAAATTTTTTAAATCGTGTGCTTGATAATACCCTAATGCTTTCACGCTCTTCTCCAATCCTTGAATGTTATCTCACTTTGACATCTATCAAACTATTCATTCGGTTCTCTATAGAATAGAATTCAATTTATATCAGATATAACGTACAAATCGGATAATTTTCAATGAAAAAAAGCAAATACATTACTTAAAAACCGAGTGTGTTGCCCCTCAAAGCCATTCAAGCAAGTCTGGATCCAGAACGAAAAATTCCAGCAATTGCTATGCAAGTGGTGAATGACTTAATTTAATGCGGTTTGTGCTTTTTTTGTTGAATAGGCTGAACCAATGGCGTTGCAAAATGAACTTTAGATTGCTGCTGTTTATACTGAGGCGTTAATGCTTTACCTTTTTTCTCAGTCGCACTTTGGTCTGGTTTTCTTTGCATCAATTGGGATAAACGGCGAAATGCATTGACACCATGATTTAATACATCAAAACCATTTACAAGTCTTGGAATACTGGTTGGTTGAATGGAAATAGAAAATGACATTGGCCAAAGAGAAGGTTTGCTACTAAAAAGAGCGGTTTTTATGTCAGCAACAAATGTCGAGCCATAAGCACAGGCAAAGCCCGCTTGTGCCCCTCTAAGCAAATTTAAAGGTAGCATGATCTCACTTAATTGATTAGGGAATATAAATTCATAAGCATGCAAGCCAGCATCTATGGCAGATACTGAGAAAGAAGCGGCTGGATTCGTCAGCAGATCATGAATCACCACACCAGCAACAATGCCATTCCATCCTCGATATGCCAACTCTGCTTTATGCGTCTTAATATATTCTATGATATTTGTCATATTTTGATATCTCCTGATAAATTGACTAACAAAGATTAGGTTAATTGAGATGGCAATAAAATTGCGTGGAGTATAGTGCATATACTCTTTTTTGCCTATACTTGAAGCGACGAGCAAACCATGGCATGGTTAGCGACCTACGAACATTTAAGACAAAACGCCTTATGAAAAAAAGTAAATACATTTCCAGAAAGCCCGATGAAAAAGGCTTTGTCGCTTATAGCGCTGAAGAAACCAGCGTTTGGCATGATTTATTTGTACGCCAAATGAAATTATTAGAACATCGTGCGTGCTCAGAATATCTCGATGGCATTAAAGCATTAGGTTTAACAGCGGATAAAATCCCACAAATCCCTGAAATCAATGAACGTTTACGAGCACTTTCAGGCTGGGAAGTCGCACCCGTACCAGCCCTTATTGATTTCCAAGCCTTTTTTGAATTAATGGCCAATAAGAAATTTCCTGCCGCAACGTTTATTCGAACGCGTGAAGAATTAGATTATTTACAAGAGCCTGATATTTTCCATGAGATTTTTGGTCATTGCCCTTTAATCACCTTGCCGGTTTATGCTGATTTTATGCATGAATATGGCAAGCTCGGCTTACAAGCTAATCATGCTGATAGAGTCATGTTAGCGAGGCTTTACTGGTTTACAGTTGAATTTGGTCTGATTCAATCTTCTCAAGGTCTTAAAATTTATGGTGGCGGTATTCTATCGTCTTTTGGTGAGTCGCAATATTGTTTAGACAGTGATAAACCTTTGCGTCATCCCCTTGAAGTGATTGAAGCTTTTCGCACCCCTTATCGTATCGATATTTTTCAACCACTGTATTTTGTGATTAACGATTTTTCTGAACTTTTTGGGTTATCAAAGCTCAATCTGCTCGATTTGATTACCCAAGCTCGAACTTTAGGAATGCACGCGCCATTATTTCCACCTAAACCCAAAGATCAGGAATCTCGCTTTTTATAATTTTTAGGAAGCCATAATTTGTTTGCCGACTTTCCAATATGTATTGGTAGCATTCAAACTAACAAATATAAGTGTTAGAGTGTCAACTTTCACTATATTTATTAAGGTAATTTCTTATGGCTTCTTATCATATTCCTGGCACCCGTATTGCTATCACGCCTTTTTATGATGCCGCTCAACCTTTATTTTGCTTAACCAATTTTTCGCGACATCCTGTGACTATTGATGGCATCACTTACCCAACAACCGAACATTACTTTCAAGCACAAAAATTTCTAACAAACCAAGGCGATAATCGCCAAGCATTCTTAAATAGTGTTAGAACGCGTGGTAATGGTCCGATGGATGCTTTAGCGATTGCCAGAGAATGGACTCAGCGTTGGACAAAGCAGCAATGGCAACAATGGGATGCTAGAAAGGAAGCGGTAATGGAAATGGCTTTGCGCGCCAAACTTGTCCAGCATCCATCCATTCGTAATGAACTTTTAAACACCGGAAATAGTTGTTTGGTTGAAGACACCGCACAGCGTAATGAAGCCGTCTGGGGTTGGGGCAATGATGGTAATGGCACCAATAAGCTCGGTAAACTGTGGATGAAAATACGTAATGAAATTTTCACCCAGACAGGGCGCAATGATTTAACGGTTAACCCTGATAACTTATATGCCGATGTACAACGTGCACGACGTGCATTAGGCCAACAAAATCAGTTAGTTCAACACTGGCCTAATGCTAAATTGATTAAAGCAACGAAAGCAACCCCTGCTAATCCGCCCGTCACTGACACGATTTTTCGTTTAGCAGCGGATATCAAACAACAACTGAAAAGAGGTCAAAGTATCAGTGCTACTTCAAATCGTGGCGTAAAAATTCGCTACGGGATCAGCGGACAATTTGGTAGTTTTTATATTCAAGGAACTGATCGTCACGGTGCCCCTATCGATGTGTATGTTAAAAATAATGCCATTTATGAAAACAATCGCAAAGTCACAGAAAGTCGTTGGGCAGATTGGGCCTTACCCATTATTCGTCAAAAAATGGGACAATCTCCTATTGATGCACCCAAACAACCCAAACCGGCTCAACTGCCAATAAAAACAAAGGTATCAACACCAAAGCCATCATCCATTAAATCAGCGAGTAAGCCTATCGCATCTTTTAACCTATCTGGCTATGCCTTGTTATTGGGGATCGCATTGTGCGGTTTGGCACTCTTCGTCAAAATGGCTTTACCCATTGCTTTAGGTATTGGCATTGTAGGTACACTTGGCGGTGCCTTTTTATTTAATGCCAATCCTAATACCACCTACTCGTCATCTTCTTCGAAGTTGCCAATATCGACTGCGAATATAAAACCGGATTTGGCGCTTCATAAAACCGTTTTACATCAAGCGAAAGCTTCTAATCTCAAACAAGCTACCGCAACCCAGGATATCGACTATAAGCCTGTTAATCGATATCGTTAATTTAGATTACATCATGGATTTACCTCTCCTTCGCGAGGGGTAAATCGGTGCTCTATCCTTGCATTCTTACCCGCCTCGCTTACTCAGTGCTCTCTCAAGCAACACTTAGCTAAAAGATGAAAATGCACTTAAAGGCTATATAAACGCTCTATATTTCTTTTGTATGATCTATCATGTTAACTGGATATTTAACGAGTGAATATAATTATCTGGCAGGTAATGACCGGACTATTAGCCATTGCGCTAGGTATTAGCTTATATAAAATTATACGATTAAAAAAACAAAAACAACTTAATAAGTTTAAAGAAACGGAAGAAGATCTGATTGATTATGCACTTTCTAACCCTAATCCCATTTTAGGGATTAATAAATTTGGCCAAAGTATTTTTGCCAACTTTGGCAGCGAAGGTATTTTATCTGAATGGGGAATTGGCTTAAATGATAAAATACCAAGCGAATGGCGAGAAGTGGTTCGTCAGGTATCTTTATCTCACGAAACGCATACATTTGAAATGCCTTGCGGTGATAAAACTTATTTCATGAGTGTCGTGCCAAGAAAAAATGATGAAGCAACTTTTTTTGGGATGGATATTACACCATTAAAAGATCTTGAAAAAACATTATCTGAACATTCTTTATACGATAATGAAACCAAACTACCTAATCGAATAAGCTTTAAGCAAACATTATTAGAACAGACCATCACCGCAAAAGCATCTCAGTTAAAAATGGGTATCCTAGTTGTACGCATGGACGATTATACTCAAATTGAAAATACCTATGGCCAAGAAACAGCTGAGAGTATTTTAAAAGAGTTTGCCAAGCGGCTTACCACCTTTTCAAATAAAATGAGTTCTATCGCCAGACTTGGCGAAAATGAATTCGGCATTTTAGAGCCAGAAATGAGTGACGCTGCCACCATGGCTTCTTATGTACAATCCCTCATTGAAAATTGCACGATGCCTTATGAGGTTGCAGCACACGATATTTTTATTAATGTGAGCATAGGTATCGCCTTTTGTCCCAATGATGGAAATTCTCCTGATGTATTAACAAGAAATGCGCAACTTGCTGTCAATCGAACAAACAGTTCTCGCAAACCATTTGAATTTTTTGAACGTGGCATGGAAGAACAATTAGAGCTCAAAAAAACTATTCTTTCTGATCTACATAAAGCAATAGAAAGAAACCAACTTGAATTGCATTATCAACCTCAAGTTCATCTCGGCTCAAAAAAACTGATTGGTGGTGAAGCATTGATCCGGTGGAAACACCCTAAAATGGGATATATTTCTCCTTATGTTTTCATGACAACTGCAGAAGAATCAAAGCTGGTTGACATCATTGGTGAATGGACAATAAGACAAGCTTGTCAACAAATAAAAGAATGGCGTTCACAAGGATTTTCTCCGATTAAAATTGCAGTCAATGTCTCTGCCAAACAAGTGCTCAATACCAATATTGTTGAAATTGTACGCAATATAATGAACGAAACGCAAACCACCAATGAGTGGCTATCGCTTGAATTAACAGAGAGCGCTTTAGTGCAAGATAAAGATAAAGCGGTTGAAGTCATGCATGGATTTAAATCATTAGGACTAGAACTCGCCTTAGATGATTTTGGCACAGGGTATTCTTCATTAAGCTACTTAGCGCAATTTCCCATTGATAAAATAAAAATTGATCGTTCCTTTGTCGTTATCATCGAAGACGAATCCACTGATTACACGGTTACCAAAGGCATAATCGATTTAGGTCATAGTATGAAGCTTAAAATTATTGCTGAAGGTGTAGAAACGAAAGCACAGCTAAAATTTATGCAAAGGCATGATTGTGACATGATTCAAGGTTATATTTTTAGCAAACCGCTTTCATCAGAAGAATTTGTCAAATTATTTAAAGTTGATTGGGCTCAAGAAATTTCAAAGTATGATTAAAGGATACGAATACAAGTGAGTACTTATTCAATTGCCATTATCATTTTCCTGAGCGTGTGTGTTTGCATATTGGCTACTATTTTATGGTTCAGAATAAAAAAACCTCCCATTCGAGTCGGCATTTTACATTCTTTAACAGGCACAATGGCATTTAGTGCCGCTTCTGTCGCCGATGCAACCTTGATGGCAATTGATGAAATAAATGAATCAGGTGGTATTTTAGGTAGAAAAATAAAACCAATTATTGCTGATGGCCGCTCAGATCCTAATCATTTTATTGAAATGGCTGAAAAACTAATTACAAAAGACAAAGTTTGTGTTGTATTTGGCTGCTGGTCTTCCGCTAATAGAAAAGCGATTAAGCCTGTTTTTGAAAAATATAACCATTTGCTTATCTATCCAATTCAATATGAAGGGCTAGAAGATTCACCTAACATTATTTATACCGGTGCAACACCTAACCAGCAAATCATTCCTGCCATTAAGTGGTCTTTTGATCATATCGGGAAGCGATTCTTTCTTGTTGGATCTGATTATGTATTTTCTCGAGCAGCAAATGAAATTATCAAAGATCAGATTAAAGCATTGGGTGGAAAAATTTTAGGAGAAGCGTATATCCCTCTTGGCAATGACACGGTGAATCACATTGTAGATAATATTCAGCAAACAAAGCCTGATATGATTGTTAATACAATTAATGGTGATAGTAACATCCACTTTTTTAAAAGATTAAGAATGCAAGGCATTTCTCCTAGCGTTATTCCTTCTATTTCATTTAGTTTGGGTGAAAATGAATTATGCACATTGTCTTACTCGCAAATGGCGGGCGATTATGCAGCATGGAATTATTTTCAAAATATACCTAACAAGGTTAATCAAAATTTTGTCGAAAATTATAAAAACAAATATGGTCAAGATCGTGTGACAGATGATCCCATTGAATCTGGTTATATTGGTGTTTTTCTGTGGGCACAAGCGGTGAAAACAGCAAGTACTACTAATGTTAATACCGTTCGAGAAGCGATGAGAAATCAATATTATTTTGCCCCAGAAGGAACCGTTTATATTGATGCTGAAAACAATCATACTTGGAAAGTAGCCAGAATAGGAAAAATACGTCAAGATGGCCAATTTGATGTTGTCTGGCGATCAGACAAAGCCATCAAACCTCTTCCCTATCCTGATTATCGCACTAAAGAAGAATGGGAAATGCTTTTAGACCAGCTTTATAAAGAATGGGGAAATCACTGGGTCAAACAATAGGCCATCATTTTTAAAGCTTTTTTATCAAATAACAACCTACCGTGTCATTGCGATGATCATGACGTTCAAATTCAATGTTAAATCCCAGTTTTTGATACCAAGCACAAGCAGGCCAATCTTTAAGAGTAAAAACCGTCACCGCTTTGCACCCTTTTTGTTTCGCCCACTCTTGTGCTTTCTCTACTAGCAATTTGCCATAGCCTTGACTACGATATCGCTCATCTACCCATAAGCCACCAATTTCTGCTGGGCCAAAGTTATCAAAGCCAGAAATCGCAGCAATCACTTTGTTATTATCGTACACAACATAAAAATAGCCGCCCGTACCTGCTAAGCCACGAGTGGCGGCATATTCATTGATACCTTGATGAATAATGCCATAAAAATCTTCGGTTGGATTTTCAATAAAAACAACAGGATTGTGCGTCATAGAAACTTCCTATGCCGTTGCAACTTTGGGTAGCAGTGCATCGGTTTTCGCTGCACAAATAAAATCATTTTCGGATAATCCTTTAATCGCATGTGTCGTATATTTAACGATGCAACGATTATAAGAAACTTCTATATCAGGATGATGATTTTCATGATGCGCGATGTAGGCCAATGCATTCACAAAAGCCATGGTATGATAATAATTTTTAAAAGCGAAGGTACGCTTGATTTCAGTTGCTTGTTCATTTAGCACCCAACCTTCTACTTTTTTCAAATAATATTCTGCCTCTTTGCGATCTAAAGGAGAAGTGCCACCTTCACAGGCCTTACAATGTTTTTCAATCAGTTCATTCATACGGTAACTTCCTTCATTCTCTTTCTATTTTGAATGTATACCCTTAAGGGGTAGCCTCTGCTGTGTTGCCTACATTCATACTGGTTCGAGTATAGTTTGATGTAATGCTTTCAAGCACTGAGCATTTTCTTGCTCTGTGCCAATCGTAATTCGAATGTAATTCATTAATCCATAAGGATCGAGTGGGCGAACAATAACGCCTTGTCTTAAAAGCGCCTGATAAACATCTTTGCCCGGTTGTTTAACATCAATCAAGATAAAATTACCCACCGTCGGAATATAGTTTAATCCTAATGCGGTTAGTCCTTCATAAAATTGTTTTTTACCTTGCTCATTAAGCAGAATGCATTTTTTGACAAAAGCTTGATCTTTTAATGCGGTTAACGCCGCAATTTGTCCAAGATGATTCACATTAAATGGCTGGCGAATACGATTCGCTAAATCAATGATGCTCTCATGTGCAATACCATATCCTACTCTCAAGCCTGCTAAACCATAGGCTTTAGAGAACGTGCGGGTAACAATTAAGTTAGGATATTGCTGTAACAAGGCAAGTGTTTGTGGGTAATCTTTCTCTAAAACATATTCATAATAGGCTTCATCACAAACGACAATAACATCGTGAGGGATCTTATCTAAAAAATCACATAAGGTTTGTTGGTTAATATAGGTTCCGGTAGGATTATTAGGATTCGCTAAAATAATCATGCCGGTCTCAGGCGTTAGCGCCGCCAGCATCGCTCCCAGATCGGTCTGAAAATGATTTTCAGGTATTTCCTTAACGGAGATCCCTAAACCATGGGCTAAAATTTTGTAAGCCATAAAAGCATATTGTGAAATCATTAAATGCTTGTGACCAAATACAAACGCTTGTAGCAATATTCTCAGTACATCTTCTGAACCATTTCCCATCAGCAATTGATTAGGTGAAACATTTAAATGTTTCGCTAAAGCCGCTTTCAATGCTAAGCAACCGCCATCTGGATAGCGCATTAATTCTGTCATCGATGACATCATCGCTTGCGTTAATGATGGACTAAAACCTAAAGGATTTTCATTGCTGGCTAATTTGATAACGGCAGAAAGACCATATTCTTGTTCCACTTCAGCAATGGGTTTGCCAGGTTGGTAAGGCTTGAGATTTAAAATATCCGATCTTACTAAATGTGTTGGATCAAATGTCATTGCTTCATTCCCTTTTAATCAAATAATCTTTCCTGAACAAATGGCTCTGGCAGCCATTTAAGGTGATCAAGTCCTTCCAGCACAATCACCCCTAATCCAAACAATAAGACCAGTATGAGTAACGGTTTACCACCCATCACTTGATAACTTGATGCAATCTTCAGCCGATATCTTCCTGACCAAACCATCAATACCGGATAAATAATAAGCAGCACAGCCGCAAACATCCCTGCATAATGCAGCGCTAATAAAAATTGTGGACAATATATAGCAATGAGCACTGGTGGCATGAAAGTTAAAATAGCTAGCACTAATCGGCCTCGCCAGGTTTTCTTAATATGAAAACCATCCGCAAAGAAATCAAACAACCCCAATGCCACACCAATAAAAGAAGTTAAGATAGCCGATATCGCAAAACTACCCACCAATAAATTAATACGGTGGTTATTTAAAATTTGACTCAGTAATTGCGTGAGTTCAACCACCGCTTGCCGACCTGAATTTTTCTCAGCCTGCATCATGGCAACCAAACCTTTGTCACCTGAAACAGGTACCACGCCCAATATTAATAATTCCCATAACAAATAAACCACTAAGGGTAATAAGCTTCCGCCAATAATTGCTCGACGTAAGCCTTTAATATCTCCATGCATGTAATTTTTTAAACTAGGAATTAATAAATGAAAACCAAAAGAAGTGACAAGCAGCGGCGCTGTTGAAAATAAAAATTTAGGATGTCCTTCTTTTAACAAGCTGGGAGAAACTTGGGGCACAACGTGGTAGACCAAAGCAAAATAGGCAAACACTAAAAACAGCATGAATATACGATTAACACCATCTACCCATTTAGCGCCTAAATACACGACTAAACCAAATAATGAAACAATGATCCAAATGCCCCATTTGGCATTTAAACCTATTTTAGTCAGCCCTTCACCAATCAAACCCGCTGCACCAGACGTGTAAGCAGCCATCAATGCATATAAAAAGAGAACATAACAAATCCAGGCAATACTTTCGCCGGCTTTCCCTAAAGTCGACTTTGCCATGGTAATGAGGTTGGTTTCTTCGGGATACCACAATGAAACTTCTAACATTAATAATGCGCTCAAAGTCATCATAACCCAGCACACTAAAAATGCGATTGTCGAGGGATAAAAACCACTTGCTGCCGTTGAGATGGGTAACCCTAACATACCAGCACCAATACAGGTTCCTGCCACCAGCATTGCGCCACCAAATACTTTGTTAAAAGATGAACCAGTCAATCGGCTTTCTCCTGTTCATTCGAGGATGGTTTTGTAAAGTAACAAAATCAAACCAGGTTGGGAATCACTTTATCATTTTTTACTTTTAGCATGCTTTGTTCTATGTTAGGTCGGACAGGATGATAGATGTAAGTTAGCTGCTTTCACTTAATAAGGAAGAAAAACGATGAAAACCACACTGACCACATCACAAGTCACAGCACGTGATAACCCCATGGGATTAGATGGTTTTGAGTTTGTTGAGTTTGCAAGCCAAGAACCTGAAAAATTAGCGGCACTTTTCGAGCGGCTACATTTTACCCCCATCGCAAAACATCGTTCAAAAAATGTGCTCTTATATCGCCAAGGACAAGTCAATTTTATTTTGAATCAAGAATCACAAAGCTATGCAATGGCGTTTGCCAAAGAACATGGCCCTTGTGCTTGCGCCATGGCTTTTCGGGTTAAAGATGCCAAAAAAGCGTTTGAGAGAGCGGTTGCGCTTGGCGCAAAACCGTTTCTTGATAGTAAAAATGGCAAAGATGAACTCGCTATCCCTGCAATTTATGGTATTGGGGGCAGCTTATTATATTTTGTCGATCGCTATGCAAGCGATACCATTTATGATCATGATTTTATTCCTCTGCCCCAACAAAATCAGCACCCCCAAGGTGAGGGATTAATGGTGATTGATCATCTCACACATAACGTCTACCAAGGTGAAATGGATAAATGGGCAAATTTTTATCAAGATATCTTTAATTTTTATGAAATTCGTTACTTTGATATTGAAGGGAAAAAAACCGGCCTCACCAGTCGTGCGCTCTCAAGTCCCTGTGGCAAAATAAAAATTCCACTCAATCAATCCAAAGACAACAAATCACAAATTGAAGAATATTTGCGAGAATATAAAGGTGAGGGCATTCAACATATTGCGATGACCACTAAAGATATATATAGCACCATTGAAGGCTTAAAACATCGCAAGGTGAATTTTCTAGATGTCCCTGATACTTACTATGAAATGATTAAAGAACGTGTTCAAGGGCATCATGAAGACATTGCTCGTATGCAAAAGAATAAAATTCTCATCGATGGTGAAGTGAATGATGGCGCAGAGCAACTGCTATTACAGATCTTCACTGAGAATGTGATTGGTCCTATTTTCTTCGAAATTATTCAACGCAAAGGTAATGATGGCTTTGGTGAAGGCAATTTCACTGCACTATTTGAAGCTATCGAACGAGACCAAATGCGCCGTGGTGTATTATAAGAGGTATTGATAATGAAATTGGCCACTTTAAAATCAGCTCATCGTGATGGAGAGCTTATCATCGTTTCAAGCGCTCTCTCTCGTGCAGTCAAAGCAACCGATATTGCTCCTACTTTACAGCAAGCCTTAGATCAATGGCACGATTGTGAAAAAGCGTTAACCGCTCGTTTTTTAGCACTTGAAAGTAATGAGCTATCGAATGCTTTTGCATTTGATGCAACCAAAACCACCTCACCTTTGCCACGTGCTTACCAATGGGCAGATGCCAGCGCTTATGTTAATCATGTTGAACTCGTTCGAAAATCGCGTGGTGTTGAAATGCCCACATCATTCTGGACAGATCCCTTAATGTATCAAGGTGGTTCCGATAGCTTCATTGGACCACGTGATCCTATCTTACTAGCTGATGAAGCCTGGGGCATCGATTTTGAAGCAGAAGTTGCCGTCATCACAACCGATGTGCCAATGGGGGTTACGCCTGAGAAGGCAGGGCAATATATCGCGCTTGTCATGCTCGTGAATGACGTGTCTCTACGTAATCTTGCAATGAATGAATTAGGAAAAGGTTTTGGTTTCTTTAACTGCAAACCTTCCAGTGCTTTTAGTCCTGTTGCCGTCACGCCTGCAAGCCTAGGAGAAGCATGGGATGGCAAAAAAATTCATTTACCGATTATCAGCCATTTAAACCAAAAATGGTTTGGTAATCCTAATGCCGGTATTGATATGACTTTTGACTTTCCAACCTTGATTGCACACGCAGCTAAAACAAGGCCGCTGGGTGCAGGAACCATTATCGGTTCAGGTACCGTTTCTAACAGTGATCGCAGTTTCGGATCTTCTTGTATCGTTGAAAAACGCATGTTAGAAACACTAGCCGATGGCAAACCCAGTACCGAATTTATGAAATTTGGCGATACGATTCGTATTGAAATGTTAGATGCCAATAATCAAAGTATTTTTGGTGCAATTGATCAGGAGGTTATGCGTTATCATCCTCCTGCATAGTATTAGGACGGCACGATGGCCGTCCCCTACTTTTTTTTCGTGTTTTGTAGAGGCGGACCACTGTGTCCGCCTTAAATGGGAAATGCAATCGTGATAAAGCTCTATGATTATTTTCGTTCCAGTGCCAGCTTTCGCGTACGAATAGCGCTTAATTTAAAAGGAATTGCTTATGATTTACACCATGTTCATCTGGTTAAAGAAGGTGGGCAACAGTTACAATCTCTGTATGCAAATATCAATCCGCAGAAATTAGTGCCTAGTCTTGAGAGTGATGACGGGCTTTTAACGCAATCCCTTGCCATCATAGAATTTTTAGATGAACAATATCCTGAACCTGCGTTATTGCCTCAGGATGCTATCTTACGAGCTCATGTTCGCGCTTTCGCACAACATATTGCCTGTGAGATCCACCCTTTAAACAATTTGCGTGTTCTACGATATCTCGTTCATTCCTTAAACATCACCGAAGAACAAAAAATCAGTTGGTACCACCATTGGTTACGTGAAGGTTTTAATGGCTTAGAAGCACTGTTATCGCAAAACCAACCGCAGCGGTTTTGTTTTGGTGATTCACCAACCCTTGCTGATCTGTGCTTAGTACCACAAATTTACAATGCCTTACGTTTTGAGTTTGATATGTCAGCTTATCCGCGGCTTAATCAAGTGAATGAGCAGTGTTTAAAGCTTGATGCATTTCAAAAAGCATTGCCTGAAAACCATCCACGGGCGTTAGATAAATAACTATAAGTGTAAATTCAAATTGGGAAGAGTATATACTCGATTCTGAATGACTTATAATGATCCCCATTATTTTAGTTATTGATAAAGAAGCCTTATATTTATGCGTATAGCCATACCAAAAGAAATCTCAAGCGGCGAAAATCGTGTTGCTTTGGTACCTACTTTAGTTTCCAACTTAACACAATTAGGATGCCAGATCTTATTAGAAAAAGGCGCGGGCCTGAATGCTCACTTTCGGGATGAAGATTATGTTGGCGTCGAGCTCCATGATTCTGCACAAAGTCTTTATCAAAATGCCGATGTGATTCTAAAAGTAGAATCACCCACGCAAGATGAAATTAAACTTTTCAAAAAAGATGCCATCGTGATAGGAATGCTCTCACCAGGACGTTACCCTGATAGAGTACAAGCCATGTCAGAGCAACATATCACCAGTTTTGCACTCGAAAATTTACCTCGCATTTCTCGTGCTCAAGTGATGGATGCGCTTTCTTCGCAAGCAACCATTACCGGTTATAAAGCCGCTTTATTAGCAGCTAATTTCTTACCACGCTTTTTCCCAATGCTAACAACCGCAGCAGGCACCATTCGCCCTGCTACCGTACTTGTCATTGGTGCCGGCGTTGCCGGTTTGCAAGCCATTGCAACTGCACATCGTTTAGGCGCTATCGTAAGGGCTTATGATATTCGTCCTGCAGCAAGAGAACAGGTCGAGTCCTTAGGCGCTAAAATGATTAATATCGATATTCATGCAGAAGGCACTGGTGGTTACGCCAGAGAATTAACCGAAGAAGAAAAGCAAAAGCAAACACAAGCACTTGCTAATGCAGTAAAAGACGCAGATGCGGTCATTACTACCGCTTTAATCCCTGGCAAAAGTGCTCCTAAAATTATCACAACAGCCATGGTTGAATCGATGAAACCCGGTTCTGTCATCATTGATATCGCTGCGATTGCAGGTGGTAATTGTGAACTCACACAAGCACATCAAACAGTGACTCATCAAGGTGTCATCATCAATGGCCCCGTTAATTTACCCAGCATGTTAGCGAAAGACGCTAGTATTATGTATGCCAAAAATGTGGTGAGCTTTTTATCGTTATTCATCAAAGAAGGCAAAATCAATATTGATTGGGAAGATCCCATCTTAGCGCAAAGTGTCTTAACGCATGATGGCAAAATGTTACAAAAAGCGAGCTAGTCATTTTTTGATCCATAGAGGAAACAATGGACGGATTTATCACTTTTCTTTACATCTTCATGCTGGCAGCGTTTACCGGCTATGAAGTGATCAACCGTGTGCCTGTGATTTTACATACCCCTTTAATGTCTGGGACAAACTTTATTCATGGCATTATCTTAGTCGGGGCAATGATTGCCATGGGGCAAGCACATACCGGTTTTGAACAACTTGTTGGTTTTATTGCCGTGCTCATTGCCACCATTAACGTTGTCGGTGGTTTTGTCGTGACTGAGCGTATGTTAGAAATGTTTAAACCAGAGCAAAAATCCCATGAATAATTTATTACAATTTATTTATCTTATCACCGCTTTCATTCTTATTGTTGGCCTTCGTCAGATGTCCTCACCTAAAACCGCAAAACATGGTATTACCATTGCCGGTGTCGGGATGTTGGGTGCGATTATCATTACTTTCTTTTCTCCGCAAATTCATGGTTTTAGCAATTACGCTATCATGATTATTGCTATTGCATTGGGTACCTTTATTGGCTGGTACTCTGGTAATAAAGTACAAATGATTAGCATGCCACAGATGATTGCGCTTTATAACGGTATGGGTGGTGGCGCAGCCGGTGCCATTGCGGTGATTGAATTACTGAACCATCATGAATTAACCTTTGCAATGAGCACTTTATCTATTTTAGGTGCGATTATCGGAACCATCTCTTTTAGCGGCAGTATTATTGCTTTTGCTAAATTGCAAGATCTCATGAAACGGGTTGTTATCTTACCCAAACACCAAGCCATTAACATGATATTACTGGTTTCAAGTTTGGTACTCGGTGCTTTATTGTTATTCATGCCAAAAGCCACCTTCTTAATGATCCCCTTCTTTGCTTTACTATTATTATTGGGCATCACCTTCACCATTCCAATTGGTGGTGCAAATATGCCGATTGTTATTTCATTATTCAATGCGATGACAGGCTTAGCGGTAGGCTTTAACGGTTTTGCTTTACATAATTATGCTTTAATTATCGCGGGCACCGTTGTAGGTGCATCCGGTACTTTGCTCACGCAATTAATGGCGAAAGCCATGAATAAATCGGTTTCTTCCATCTTATTCTCTCCGCTTAGCGCAACAACACAACAAGTTGAAGAAGACAATGGTGGTAGCTTAAAGCCGATTGAACAAAGTGATGCGGCCGTCATGATGGCTTATTCTAAGAAGGTGATTATCGTTCCAGGTTATGGAATGGCCGTTGCGCAAGCCCAACATAAAATTTGGGAATTAGCACAACAGCTCGAACAAAAAGGCGTCACGGTAAAATTTGCGATTCATCCAGTTGCGGGTCGTATGCCAGGCCATATGAACGTTTTACTTGCAGAAGCCGGCGTTCCTTATGACAAATTGTTCGATTTAGAAGAAATCAACGCTGAATTCTCTAATACCGATACCGTTTTAGTCATTGGTGCCAATGACGTGGTAAATCCTTCTGCAAAAACACATCCTGAAAGCCCTATTTACGGGATGCCTATTTTAGACGTTAACCATGCGCAAAATATTTTGGTCATTAAACGCGGTCAAGGTAAAGGCTTCTCTGGCGTCGAAAATAGCCTCTTCACCCTCGACAACACTCGTATGCTGTATGGCGACGGCCAAGAGGTGGTGAATAAATTAGTGCAGTCGGTTAAAGGTCTGTAATTCTAAGCATGCGAATGGTTCGTTTGGTTATTTATATTCGTCGACAGTTGCAACGCCTACTGGGGGTTGCAACGGTGGGCGTCAAAGCCTTAATCATTGATGCTGGCAATCGCGTTCTCTTAGTCGAACATACCTATGTGCAAGGATGGCATTTGCCCGGTGGCGGCCTTGCTAGCGGAGAATCCCCTAAAGTCGCTATGTGCCGAGAAGTACAAGAAGAAACCGGGTTAGAGGTGCTGGGAGAACCACAATTGTTTGGCGCCTACGCACACAAAGTTTACGGCGCCGATGATTATCCCCTGCTTTATGTTGTGAGACAGTTTAAAATTCAAGAAAAACAACCATGCCAAGAAATTAAACAAATCGCCTGGTTTGCTTGGCAGGATTTACCCCCCACCGTTACTGACAGTACACGCCAACGTATTAAAGAGGTCTTTGAAGGGCTTTCACCTGCTGATATATGGTAAATAAATAACTCATTTACTTGCCTCAAGAGCCTAAAGCGACCCTTTTATATATCCGCTGTCATAAAAATACGCATAATTCGCTTGTCATGGTGGCAAGTTACAGCGATACTTCGTGCAAATCGAATTATTGACACAAATACATGTTGGAGAGTTAACTTTATGGTCTTTGGCATTAACTTGCTACCCCAAGATAACAAGTTTTTTGAACTACTGTACCAAACAAGTGAATATGCCAACACTGCCATTCACCTATTAAAAGATCTCACCAATGAAGAAGATCGCGACAATGCGTTTAAAATTGCTCGCGAGATTGAAACTGCTAAGCATAAAACCAAAGAAGTCACCTATGAGATCACCGAGCGCTTATGTCGCACGTTAGTGACTCCTTTTGATCATGAAGATATCCATCGACTTTCACGCGGATTGTATAAAATCCTTAAGACCTGTGAGAAAGCGCAAGAGCGCATCGTTGCATTTCAATTACGCCCCTTTCAAAACGACTTTTTTAAGCTGACCAGTAACATGGTGGAAGCATCTGATGTGGTGCACACCTTAATGAAAGGTTTGAAAACTTTGAAAGATAGCAAACCTGTTCATGATAAATGTGCACTGATTCATAATATCGAAGCCAATACAGATCAATTGTTAAATCAATTAACTATTGATCTCTATCAATATGAAAACGACTTTAAAAAAATCCTGATCCGAAAAGAAATCTATGGCTTGATGGAAGGCATTGTTGACAGGCATCGCGATGTTGCTAACGTTATCCTCGAAGTCGTATTGAAACATTCTTAAGAATCGCTGAGGAACAACCATGGAACTTGCTTTTTTGCTATTTGTTAGCATTGTTGTTATTGCGCTCATTTTTGATTACATCAATGGGTTTCATGATGCGGCGAATGCGATTGCAACCGTTGTCTCAACCAAAGTGCTATCTCCACGTGTTGCTGTTACTTATGGTGCAATACTCAATATTATTGGTGCATTACTGGGTACCAAAGTCGCGACTACCGTTGGTCAAGGCTTAGTCGATGCCCAAGCAGTTACCTCTGAAGTATTGTTAGCTGCACTTATCAGCGCCATTATTTGGAATTTATTGACGTGGTACAAAGGACTACCTTCTAGTTCCTCTCATGCACTGATGGGATCACTCATGGGTGCCACCGCTTTTGCGGCAGGCGGACAAAGCCTACATTGGGATAAAATCACCGGCAAAGTCATTATCCCCATGTTCACCTCACCCATCATGGCCTTTATTATCGGTTACTTTGTGATGGTAGGTCTTTTTTGGTTATTGCATCGTATTGCGTTACCCACTTTGAATGCCTGGTTTCGTAAACTACAGATCCTTTCTTCGGGTTATCTTTGTCTAACTCATGGTACCAACGATGCACAAAAAACCATGGGTATTATTGCACTTGCCGTTGCTACCTACTATCAAACCGAATTTGAGGTTTCTAATTGGATTGTCATCACTTGCGCTTTAACAATGGGACTTGGCACCATGGCAGGTGGTTGGAAAATCATGCGTACCGTTGGCTCTAAAATGGTTAAAATCACCCCTATCCAAGGATTTGCAGCAGAAGCCACTGGCGGTAGTATCTTATTTTTAACGGCCCATTTTGGTATTCCCGTTAGCACCACACACACCATTACGACCTCGATTATGGGTGTGGGTTCAGCGCAACGGCTTTCAGCTCTCAAATTACCCGTTATCGCTAATATTATGAGCGCTTGGGTTTTAACCCTCCCGGTCTCTTTCTTCTTATCTGGGGGCTTATATACTTTCATGCATTGGGCTATTGCCAGATTCGCTTAAATCACAGCAAGCACGGATTCAATCCGTGCGTCACATTGAAATCCATCTTTTAGCGTCTGGCGGGTGAAGGAGAAGACGGGCTTTGTCTGACCATTTCTGCTTCAATTTTCTCCAAAATAAAGCTTTTAATCTTAGGATCAATGGACATGAGTTTGTCGGATTCTTTTTCTGCAACAAAGTTTAAGAGTTCACGTAAATCTTCGAAGCTTTGAGTCTGGAGTACCTTGGCAACCTCTTCTTCCTCTACCAGGATACAATTTGCCATCAAAAATTCATTGCGTTCTTCGGTACTTTCTATTAAGGCAAAGTGGGGGAGTATCATTTCAGGCGTTTGCGAACGTGAAAATGAGGTTGTAAAGGTTCGCCTTGTTCTCATCGATGAATCCAAGCCTTGGGCATCCTCATCAGAGTGGGTCGAAGAGGATGACGCCGTGATGGATTCTTCAGAGCTAGTGGAGCTAGTGGAGCTAGTGGAGCTAGTGAAGCCAGATAGCTCATGCCGGATATCGCCTTCCATTTCATCTGGATAACCAGACTCTTCAAACTCATCGATGGATTCCAGTTCTTCTTCATAACCAGATGACTCCTCCCCTGATGCACTCGCGCTCTGTTTGACAATCCGAAATTGCGATCTCGATTGCAAGTCTCTCGATATATTTATAAGCCTCATTTCGAAATCGTTAGATAGTTCTAATAACGATGGCCTTGTATTGGGAGGGTAAATGTTTAACAGTTCTGCTAACGTACTCTTACTTTCATCACGAAAACTAGCAAGACTGATTTCCTTTTCTAATAAATCTTTGGCAACCGTTGGTTCAATCATCCCATTCGTTTCTTTTATGCTATTTTGTATTAAACGTAGATGAGCATTATACTGCTTACTACATTCTTCGTAATGTTTTACGGCCAATACTAATTCATCCGGTAAAATTTTTGATAGTATATCAGCATCAAATGCGAGAATATTTTTCAATAATTTAGCAACCGTATAAGTCTCTGATAATCGAGAATATGTTTCACTTGTATAATATTCAGGCGCTGTATACCCAATACTGTATACTTGTTTTGACTCAGATCGCATAAAAACTTGTGGTTCAACCGAAATCGGGATTGCGAGGCCCCAATCGATTTCCCGAATGAGATTATTAAAATCATAACCTGGCAATTCGCCACGAAGATAAGCTGCTACATTATCTGCCGACAACTTTTTTACCGGGGGGAGCTGCGTTATATCTAGCATGAAATTATCTGCTTTGGTATCGCGATGAGCAAATCCATAATTATTCAAATTATCGATTGCGCGGATAATACCCATCGCAATTAACATTCTCTGCCGAACATCGAGGCTGTAAAAGCTAGGAGCTGCCCCACGCAGCAAAAATGCAGATAGCTTAGTGCCGCGAATTAATTTCATCACGGTTAATTCTTTTTCATGGATTGGCTTTTCATCTAACCAAGGTTTTGTCGTATTCGTTTGATAGGACACACCTCCGATACGTACACCAATTGCTTCCATAATGGCTTGTTCTTGAGCAGATTTTTGATCACTTTTTTTGCGCTCAACTTTTAATGCATAAGCATTGCCTTCTTTATCTTTTCCCAGTTTAACTCTGCCAAATTTCCCATTCCCTAGGTAACGCTGCTCATAACTTCCTTCTTTGTTTGGATTTTTATCCATAGCAATAATCCTATCGGGAAATACGACAATGGAATGTGCGCTAGCTTCAGTGATGTCGACACCTGTCTCTTGAAGTTTTCTTAGATATCGAGCAACTTCATTCGCATTTAATTTGAATTCTAATGGCAGTGACTGGGCTACTCTATCCGCCCGTGCAAGCTCAACAATCCTCTCAATGATTTCCCAGCGTTTACCCCAGTTTTCTGCGGTAAAACCCTTTAAATTTGGCTCACTTGCGGGCATATACCTTTCTCCACGTTAACAAGCATTATTGATTGGAGTCAGCCCTGCTGAAAAAGTTCATGTGGGAAATATTGCGTTGAATTTTTGTGGAAACTTGCATAAGCACGCTTTATGAGGCACTTCAAGCTGTAAAGTATGACTTAAAGTGCCTGGCGTTACATTTATAAAGCTTTTTCAATTTCCGGCACTATCGTAAATAAGTCCCCCACAATGCCATAATCAGCGACTTGAAAAATCGGTGCATCGCTATCTTTGTTAATAGCAACAATGACTTTACTATCTTTCATGCCTGCCAAGTGTTGAATCGCACCTGAAATACCAATCGCAATATATAACGTTGGTGCAACCATTTTTCCGGTTTGTCCAACTTGTAGTTCATTTGGCACAAAGCCAGCATCAACAGCTGCACGAGAAGCGCCCACCGCCGCACCCAACTTGTCTGCTAACGATTCTACAATGTGGAAGTTTTCTTTACTTTTTAAACCTCGCCCACCCGACACCACGATCTTTGCAGTCGTTAAATCTGGTCGCGTCATCTCAGGCGTATCTGCCAAGACAAAATGGATAGCAGGATAAGGCGTAAATTCTTCTGTTAGCGATTCTATTGTAGCTTTATTCTCACCTTTTGCTATCGCATCGAAGGCTGTCGTTCTGATCGTTAATAATTTGATGAGATCCATCGATTGCACGGTTTCAAACGCATTACCTGCATAGATAGGACGCACAAAAGTATCTGCATTTTCAATCAATGTTACATCAGAAATCATCGCAACATCTAATAAAGCGGCTACTCTAGGTAGCAGATTTTTGCCAAAAGTGGTGGCAGGTGCCAATATATGGGAGTAACTCGCCGCTTGTTTAACGATGATGGGTGCTAAATCTTCGGCAAGCACATGTAAAAACCGTTGTTGCACGATGGTTTTGATGGTTTTAACCCCCGATAATTCACTTAATGCTGCCGCAAGCTGTGCATTATCACAAGCTAATAATACATCACAGTGTTGCGCTAATTTTAATGCCGCCGCAATCGTTGCTCCATTACTTGCCGCCAATTTTCCATCCGTTTGTTCGGCAATGACTAAAACTTTGTTCATGTTAAATCACCTTTTCAACATCACGTAAACAATGCATAAGTTCTTGCACATCTCTGACGATTTTTCCTGGCTTTCTTGCAGGCGGTGGGCTCACTTTTAAAACCTTAAGGCGTGGTGTGATATCGATATCTAAACTTGCCAATTCATGGGTCGTTAACGGTTTACGTTTTGCTTGCATGATGTTAGGTAAGGTTGCATAACGAGGTTCATTTAAACGTAAATCAGTGGTAATGACACAGGGCAATTGCACGTTGAGCGTTTCTAAACCAGAATCAATTTCTCTTGTTACGTTCAAAGATTTTTTATCATTGGCAAATTCAACTTTAGAAGCAAATGTCGCTTGTGGCCAATTTAAAAGAGCAGCCAACATTTGCCCTGTTTGATTACAATCATCATCGATTGCTTGTTTGCCCATAATAATAATATCGGCTTGCTGCTCTTTTGCTATCGCCGCTAAACATTTGGCGATACTTAATGGTTCTAGTTTCTGATGCGTTTCATAATGTAATGCCGAATCAGCTCCCAGTGCCAAGCCATTTCTTAATGATTCTTGCACTGCACTAGTGCCTAAAGAAACAACGATAATTTCGGTTATGAGTTTTGCTTCTTTCCAACGTATTGCTTCTTCAATTGCAATTTCATCAAATGGATTAATCACCATTTTTAATTGCTCAGTATCAACCCCTGTGCCATCACTTTTAACGCGAATTTTGACGTACGGATCGACAACCCGTTTAATCGGTACGAGAACTTTCATTTTGGCTCCTTGATTTCATCGTCATCCCTGTTTACTGTGAAGTATACCGAACTTATATGGCAAGAGATAACATGACACAGGAATCAATGGAATATGATGTCGTCATTGTTGGCGCAGGGCCAGCAGGCCTTGCCTGTGCGATCCGTTATGCTCAGCTTTGCAAGGACTCTAACCAACAACCAAAGATCTGCCTTTTGGAAAAAGGCGCAGAAGTCGGCGCTCATATTCTTTCGGGGGCCGTATTTGAACCTCGTGCTTTGAATGAATTGCTCCCTGATTGGCAACAACAAGGTGCGCCCTTACATACGCAAGTCACGCAAGATGAATTTTTATGGCTTAGCGCAAGCAAAGCCTTTAGATTACCAACGCCACCGCAAATGCATAATCACGGTCATTATATTATTAGTCTGGGATTACTTTGCCGTTGGTTAGCAAAACAAGCTGAAAGCTTAGGGGTTGAGATCTATCCTGGTTTTGCGGCAAGCACCTTGCTTTATAATCAACAAGGCGAAGTGATTGGGGTGTCTACTAACGATGTGGGACGCGATAAACAAGGTAATCCCACTTCGCATTTTCAAGCAGGTATGCATTTATTAGCGAAAAAGACGGTCTTTGCTGAAGGTTGCCGTGGCTCTTTAACCCAACAACTGATTAAGCGTTTTGATTTAGCCAAAAACAGCCAACCCCAAACCTATGCCATTGGCATTAAAGAGATCTGGGAAATTAAATCAGAAAAACACCGCACAGGTACTGTCACTCATACCGTTGGTTGGCCTTTAGATCAAAGTACTTACGGTGGCAGTTTTCTTTATCATTGGGGAAATAATCTACTGAGTATTGGTTTAGTGATTGGTTTAGATTATCAAAATCCTTACTTAAATCCTTATGAAGAATTTCAACGCTTTAAACATCATCCACATATTGCACCGTTATTAGAAAATGCACAATGTCAAAGTTATGGTGCCAGGGCCTTAAATGAAGGCGGATGGCAATCGATTCCTCAATTAACTTTTCCGGGTGGATTATTAATCGGCGACGCCGCAGGCTTTATGAATGTTCCTAAAATAAAAGGGTCACACACAGCAATGAAATCAGGCATGCTAGCCGCACAAGCGCTTTTTTCTAATACCGATTATGAGCAGCAATTAAAACAAAGTTGGATCAAAAACGATTTATATCCTGTGCGAAATATCCGCCCCGCTTTTCGTATGGGATTATTCGCAGGCTTAACCTATGCCGCAGTCGATACCTATCTACTTCGAGGTAAAGCACCTTGGACACTTTCACATCGTGCGGATTATACCTATCTCAAACCGGCGAAAGCTTATCAACCGATTATTTATCCTAAACCTGATGGAAAAATTAGCTTTGATAAAATGACCTCTCTTGCTAGAAGCAATGTCTTTCACGAAGAAAATCAACCCGTTCATTTAAAACTAAGCGATCCGACAGTTCCTGTTAAAATTAATTGGCAGCAATATGCAGGCCCTGAAGCGCGCTACTGTCCAGCAGGTGTTTACGAATTTATTGACGATGCCAATGGCAATAAAAAACTCCAAATAAATGCGCAAAATTGCATTCACTGTAAAACGTGCGATATTAAAGATCCTACGCAAAATATTACTTGGGAAGCGCCAGAAGGGGGGGGCGGACCTAATTACAGCAATATGTAATAAATTACCAGAAAGGAGCCAATCAGATGATTGGCTCTTTCGGTCCCCTCTGAGATTAATTGCTACCAAAACACATGCCTGAGCGCGTGGTATTCACAGGGATCTCATCTAGCTCTTCACGTGTTATCGCAGGTACGTTATAACGCACTGTGCGTTCTTGCCAATGGGTTAAGGTGCGAGGTGCATAAGAATCAAATTCGGTTTGCGCTAAATTTTCATCCAAATCTAAATCGCTATCATCTTCTAAATCAGAATCTAACTCTTCATCCGCGTCTAATTCTGCTTGATAGGCTGGCGCTAAATATTTTGCGATAAGGCTATTTTCGTTACCTTCTGTTGCAGCATAATCTTCGAGTTTATCCGTAATTTTCTCAGCTACTTTTTTAACACCATAGCCAATGCCCATCACCGTACCTGTCAACAACGTCGTTGCCGCAGGGGTACCAATTGCAGTGATTATGGTTAAAGGAGCTGAGCCAAATGCTAAAGAAAACAAGGGCCAGACGCTAAGTGCAGCAGCAGTCACACCGATTTTTTCCTGGCGTGTCACTTCAAATCGAATATTGGTAAATGGGAGCTTCATTCTTTTCCTCTCTATTTCAGTCAATTTAACGATGAGAACAATTCTCAAGCAACATGTTAGTAGCACACTTAACTGGTTTCAACGCAATTGACGGAGATTAGGACGATGGGCGAATTGTTAGAAATTAATGGCAAAAAAATGAAAAAAACTAGGGAAAACCCTGGCACGCTAAAACGGTGAAAAATAAGCAAAAAAGCCAATCAGATGATTGGCCTTTTTGGTCTTTCAGAGAGAGAGCATTAGTTACGGAAAGATTTTCCGGAACGGGTCGTATGTTGTGGCATAGCATCGATTGCATCAGCATCGATAGCAGGAACGGTGTACTGAACACCTTTTCTACCACGACTAAACAAGGTAGGACGTGTTTCACTCTCAACTTGGGTATCTTTAAAATCTCTACGCAGAGCTAACTTTTCATTTAGAGCAATTGCTTTACCTGGTTTAAGATCCATATCATTTTGTCTATCAGGACCGAATGTTGGGCGGTATTCACCTGCTAAAGCACGATCAAACAGCGTTCCTTGACCCAATCGTTTTGCAACGAAACCATCATCATTTTTAGAAGCAACGCTTTCAATCGCATTAGAAACTAAATTTAACGCACCATTGGTTAATTTCTTTGTTGCATACCCTGCACCAGCAGCAAGTGCTGTGACTGCAGTTGTTGCAAGCGGTGTTAAACCTAGTGTTAATGCAGTGATAGGTGCTGAACCAAAACCTAATGTGAAAGCTGCCCATGCAGCGCCAACAGCAGCAATACTGCTTGCGGCCGCAATCATTTTTTCACGCGGTGTCACTTGCATATCACGATACCATTCGATAGTGTCGCTTGCTGTGTCTTTTACATAATTGTATGCATCTGAAACTTTATTTTTTAAATATTCAAACATCGTATTTTCCTCAATTGGGGTTAAACATTAATGAGATATCATCTCAAGCGGCGATGTTAGTGACGTGAATGATTTGTTTCAATCGTCATTAGGATGACAGGCAGGATTAAGAAGGTTTAATGGTTAATAAAAAAACAATAATGAATGAATTGAACTATTTGTTCTTATATTTTAATTAAATATTTTTTATGTTCTTCGAATGATAATTAATATTTTGACATTATTGTGTTAGAAATTATTTTATTAGTATCGAATATTTATTAAAATATAAGCCGTTTATGCTTTGAAAAACATCGTGATTCGAATTAATTTTATATTTGTGAAATAATAATGTTTTTACCAATGAGCTTCATCATTCGTGATTAAATTTATTTCATATTTATGACCACCTGCTTCTATCGACTTGTCCGCGTTGTTGCATAAATGTCAGAAGTTGAAATGTTAAGCAGCGGTAGCTGCGACATTTAATAGCCACGGATAGAACGAACGAGCAGTAAGGCAAGTGAGTGGAACCCGGATAAAAACAATCATTGTTTCACCGGTTCGCCGGTTGAAATCTGAGGAGATACGCTATACCCCGGATTCCAAGCAATTTTGCTATCGCATAATGCTTTCCATCCGGGGTTAGCAACTTAGGTTGCTGCCGCAACCCAAAAAAAAAGCCAATCTTGCGATTGGCTTTTTTACACCTCTTAGTTCTTCCTTATTGGTATTTTCTCCCTGAACGAGTACGGCTGGAAGCCGCTTCTTGACGCGCATCGTGGCGTACATCTTGACGTACGACGGATGCATTGAAATCAGATACATTACGGTAGTTTCTTCCTGAACGGGTTGTCGCTTCTTGAACTTTGTCCAAATCCATTTGAGTATAAGTAGGAAGATCTCTATATTCTACGCCTTGGTGACGACCACGGGTCAAGCTAGCTCGCATGAACGTTTGAACCGCTGCATTTTTCAAATCAGCAAGTAAACCTTTTGATTCGTCTGCTTCTAAATCACCGAATTTAGCTTTGTAATGACCAAAATCTTTAGAAGGTTTTACATCAGCAGGTTGTTCGTATCCTGTTGCTAAACGACGAGCAATAAAGGAATTTTCTTTACCTTCAGTCGCAGCGTAATCTTCTAATTTATCAACAACTAAATTGATAGCGCCACCAGCCAATTTCTTGGCAAGCAAACCAGTTCCAACTGCAAGACCGGTAATTGCCGTTGTAGCAAGTGGGGTAATACCTAATGTTAATGCAGTAATTGGAGCAGAACCGAAACCTAAAGTGAAAGCAGCCCAAGCGGCGCCAACACCAGCAATACCACCAAGCGTTGCAACGATTTTTTCGCGTGGGGTTACGCGCATATCGCCATACCATTCAGCCGTTTCTGTCGTTGTATCAACAACATAGTTTTTCGCAGCGATGGCTTTATTTTTAAAAAAATCTAACATATTTTTTTTCCTCTCTAGAAAGAATTAAATTTAAAAGGGTGAGATTTAATCTCAGGAGGCATGCTAGTGATTTAAATGGCTATGTTCAATCAAGTAGCCCTATTTTAGGATGACAGGAATATTCGAACAACTAAACGGTCAATTAGACAAATGGGTGCATTTGCTTGTGCGACATCAAACCATTTGGTATCTACACCCCCAAAAAAAAAGCCAATCTTTCGATTGGCTTTTTCATTCCGAGATTTAAACGATTAACGGAATTTTTTACCTGAACGAGTTGTTGCTTCTTGAACTTTGTCCAAATCTTTTTGGGTATAAGTAGGAAGATTGCTATATTCTACGCCTTGGTGACGACCACGGGTCAAGCTAGCTCGCATGAACGTTTGAACCGCTGCATTTTTCAAATCAGCAAGTAAACCTTTTGATTCGTCTGCTTCTAAATCACCGAATTTAGCTTTGTAATGACCAAAATCTTTAGAAGGTTTTACATCAGCAGGTTGTTCGTATCCTGTTGCTAAACGACGAGCAATAAAGGAATTTTCTTTACCTTCAGTTGCAGCGTAATCTTCTAATTTATCAATAACTAAATTCAAGCCACCTTTAACTGCTTTCTTAGCAAGAACGCCTGTGCCAACTGCAAGACCTGTGATTGCAGTCGTAGCAAGCGGAGTAAGGCCTAATGTTAAAGCTGTGATAGGAGCAGAACCAAAACCTAAAGTGAATGCAGCCCAAGCAGCGCCAACGCCAGCAATACCACCAATGGTTGCAACTAATTTTTCACGTGGGGTTACGCGCATATCGCTATACCATGCAGCAGTTTCGGAAGCTTGTTCAACAGCGTAATCTTTTGCAGCAATTGCTTTTTCAGCAACGTAACCAGCAACAGATTTAGTTGTACTAACAGCGGCATCTTTTGCTGCAATAGCTTTATTCTTAATAAAATCTAACATGTATTTTTTCCTCTCTAGAAAGAACTAAATTTAAGGGGGTGAGATTGAATCTCAAGACGCATGCTAGTGATTTGATTAACTTCTTTCAATCAGGATTCATTCATTTCGGGATAACAGGCAGAATTCGAACGACTAAACGGTCAATAAGCCGATAAGTGGTTATTTTTAGTATCAATGACGTTCGAATGAGAGCGAATGCGTAGAAATTTCTGCGCACTTAAGATTGTTTTGAATTTTTTTTACTTATTAATAGTATGCAAAAAAAGCCAATCTTATGATTGGCTTTTCCCGCTATAAAGCGTTTATATTCATCAGAGTACTTGCCACAAGCAAGATGCGAAAGCTTATTTCTTCGCTTGCTGGTGAAGCTGTTTAACCGCTTCTAATAATTTTTCTGGCGGCAGATAACCCGGGAACAAAGTACCGTCTTCAAATACCATGGTAGGTGTTCCATTAATACCTAATGCGCTACCTAATGCATAACCACGCGCAACACTTTGATCGGGGCAAATACTCCCTTCTATGGCTTTGTCTTGATTAGCCTCATTGAACGCTTGTTGTTTATTTTTCGCACACCATACTTTGCTCATTTTTTCAGCGGTTGGTGAATGCTCACCCGTTCGAGGGAAAGCAACATATTTGACGGTAATTCCCAAATCATTGATTTTGCTGATTTCAGAATGTAATTTTCGGCAATAACCACAATCTACATCGGTAAAAACGGTAACCGTATATTCTGGCTTTTTAGCAGGGAAAACAATCATGTTTTCTTCTTCAATACTTTTAAGATGCTTTAAACGTGATTTCTTACGCGTATTTTCGGTTAAATTATTCTGCCCATTTTGTAGATCATACAAATCACCGGCAATAAGATAACGTCCATCTTGGGTAATATAAATGATATTACCATTCGCTAAAACCTGATAGACACCCGCCATAGGCGCAGGCGTAATTTCTTCAATGGTTAACTGGGGGAAATTCTTTTTGAGATTCTCTTCAATTTGTTTTGTGTCTTGCTGAGCAATCACTTGTAAAGGCAATAACAAAACTGAGAATGAGAACATTAAGCCGGATAGATAGTTACGCATTTTTCATCCCTAATAAATTGGTACCCACCTCATCATACATGAGGATTGCGAGTGTAGCGACTCACAATTGGAATCGCTATTAGGATAAAAATCCCCCGCTCGCCATGCTACGCATCTGCGAGCTGCCCCCTTTTATTCAAAGGGGGCATATAAAGCATACGCACATTGTGAACGAGGAATTTTGATTGCCCCCTTTGAATAAAAGGGGGCAGCTCGCTTGAAAAGCGAGCGGGGGATTTTTATCTTAAACTACCTAGCTTTTACCTGAGTGGCTTCATGAGCCAATAACCACTCTTTAACTGCTATCGGCTTGCCTTGTTGGTGCCCACAAAACCCTCCCGCATCTTTTGCACCAACCACCCGATGGCAGGGCACGATCAAAGCGATAGGATTAGAACGACAAGCCATGCCTATGGATCTGGCGGACGTTTTTAATTGCTTTGCCAACTCGCCATAAGTACGGGTCTGCCCAACGGGAATAGCACAAAGTGCTTGCCAAACGCGTCGCTGAAAAGGCGTGCCGGTATTAATGACTAAAGGGACATTAAAAGACTGAGCATGCTTAAAATAACGCTCTATTTGTTTCACATAAAGCGCTTGTTTAGCGTTGAGCGCAAACGTTGATTGCTTTTTGCGTTCATAAAAAAAAGAGAGATGGCTTAACACATCACCTTCAAAGCGAAGCTCAAGACAGACAATGAGGGTTTCTAAGAAATAAGACTGAGGGATAGACATAGAAGTCCTGGATAGTTTCCCCTTCTACGCAAATAGAAGGGGAAGAACAAGAAAGAATCAAGAAGAAGCGATTATTCGCCGCCTTTTTCTAAATCTTCTTTTTTAGATTTGCTTAAATCTTCACGAATACGCGCTGCACGGCCAGCCAAATCACGTAAGTAGTACAATTTGGATTGACGTACTTTACCACGACGTTTTACTTCAATGTTGTCAATGATCGGGCTGTGTGTTTGGAAAACACGTTCTACGCCTTCACCATGAGAAACTTTACGTACGGTAAAAGCAGAGTGTAAGCCACGATTTCTAATCGCAATTACAACGCCTTCAAAAGCCTGTAAACGTTCGCGGGTTCCTTCAATTACTTTCACCCATACGCAAACGGTATCCCCTTGTGAAAACTCAGGAATATCTTTACGTAATTGTTCCTGTTCGATTTGTTGAATAATCTTGCTCATCATGACTCCTCTAATCAATTCTCTTGTTCTTGTTTAAACTCAGCCAATAACTGCTGGCTTGTTTTATCTAATGCTAAATGCTGTAGTAAATCAGGCCTTTTCAGCCAAGTTTGCCCAAGCGCCTGCTTCTTACGCCACAAAGCAATTGCTTGATGGTCGCCTGATAACAAAACAGGCGGTACAACTTCTCCATCCAAATCCGCAGGGCGCGTATAGTGCGGACAGTCTAATAATCCGGCATTTTCTTCACTAAAGGCATCATTGGGTGCAGAAGCTTCATGCCCCAGTGCGCCTGGCAACCATCGCGTTAGCGCATCGATGATTGTCATAACGGCTAATTCACCACCCGATAATACGTAATCACCGATGGAAAATTGCTCATCAATATCACGCTCAATCACACGCTGATCGATACCTTCATAACGCCCAGCCACTAAAATAAGAGGCTGTTTTTCATCTGCTAACCGCCTCGCTGCTTTATGGTCAAAACGCTTCCCGGCAGGCGTCACATAAATCACTTTTGCCTTAGAGGGTGCAGCTTCTTTTGCCGCTTCTAGCGAAAGCCTTAAAGGCTCTGCCATCATCACCATCCCCGGGCCACCACCGTAGGGTCTATCGTCTACCGTGGCATGTTTATCGTTAGCAAAATCACGTAAATCAAATGTCTTAAGCGCTAATATCCCTTTATCGATCGCTCTACCTGTAATGCCATAATCTTTTATTGCGGCAAACATTTCTGGGAAAATCGTAATGACACTACACCACATGGGTATTAATCATCGTCCCGCTCTGTGCCAGCAGGCATTTCCCAATCGACAATAACTTGTTTCTTTTCTAAATCGACGGCAATCACCGTATCATGCAACAAAAAGGGGACTTGCTGCTCTTTGTCTTGGTTTTTGATCACCATGACATCAGTGCCGGCATTCTCATAAAGATACTGGATATGTCCCAGCGTCTCCCCTTGTGCATTAACGACCAATAAATTTTCTAAATCGGTCCAATAAAATTCATCTGCAGGCAATGCTGGCAGCTCATCTCTTGGCACAGCGATATGGCATTGCGTTAACTTTGCAGCGACATCACAATCGGTGACATCATGCAACCTAACAACAACACCTTGACCATGACGGCGACCTTCCTCTAAACGAAAGGCTACCCATTGATCTTTTTGCTGCACATACAATGTTTCATAATTCAAAACATTATCATGCGGTTCGGTGAAGGATTGCACATGTTGCCAACCCTGTACGCCAAATGGCGCCCCTAACCGCCCAATCACAACCAGCGAATCTGCTCTCACGCTGCTGCGTTCTTCTCGTCCCATTGCTTAACAATGTTAGCAACGCGAGCTGACATTTGCGCACCTTGAGCAATCCAATGTTGTACGCGTTCGCGTTCTAAACGGATTAACTCTTCTTTGCCTCTTGCAACTGGGTTATAAAAACCAAGGCGTTCAATGTAACGGCCTTCAGGCTTATAACGCTGATCAGCAACTACGATGTTAAAGAAAGGACGTTTCTTAGCACCCTTTCGAGCTAAACGGATCACCACCATTGTCGTGTTATTCCTCTTTGATGTGTTAGATATTTTACTTATTAAATACAGGTTGCTACCATAAAGGGGCCCCATTGTACGCTAAGTTTACGCGCCATGGAACGATCTAATGTGGCAAACCACCCCCAGGAATGAGATTTTGCATGCCTTTCATGCCTCGCATCATCTTCATTAACCCACCCTTTTTGCTAAATTTCTTCATCATTTTTTGCATTTGGGTAAATTGCTTCATTAATCGGTTAAGATCTTGAATCGCCGTTCCTGAACCTTGCGTTATCCTGCGTTTACGAGATCCCTGGTTCAATAACATAGGACGACGGCGCTCTTTGAGCGTCATCGAACAGATAATGGCCAACATTTGCTCAACCACTTTATCATTTGCCTTCGATTTCACTTCTTGAGGAATAGCTGCCATCCCCGGCAACTTATCCATTAAACCGGCCATCCCACCCATGCTTTTCATCTGAATGAGCTGCAAACGGAAATCTTCTAAATCAAATTCTTTACCTTTGCTCAGTTTTTTAGCAAGCCGATCTGCTTCTTTTTTATCGAGGTTACGCTCTAAATCTTCTACCAACGATAAAATATCGCCCATACCTAGAATACGTGAGGCAATCCTATCGGGATAAAAAGGCTCTAAAGCATCGGTTTTCTCACCCATCCCGACAAATTTAATGGGCTTACCCCCTGTGATTTCTCGAATTGAGAGAATCGCACCACCACGGGCATCACCATCTAATTTGGTAACAACAACCCCGGTTAAAGGTAAAGCATCATTAAAAGCTTTTGCTGTTTTAGCCGCATCTTGCCCCATCATGCCATCGACCACAAAAAGCGTCTCAATCGGTGAAATGCTTTGATGAATCGCTTTAATTTCGTCCATCATGCCATCATCGATATGCAAACGACCTGCCGTATCGATAATCACAACATCCGCAAACTGGGTTTTACCACTTTGTAAGGCCGCTTTGGCAATCTCAACCGGCGCTTGGATATCACCATTTTCAAAAAAGTGAGCTCCAACTTCTTTAGCTAACACACGCAGCTGTTCGATTGCTGCAGGCCTATAAACGTCAGCACTCGCCAACAATACCGATTTTTTCTGTCTTTCAATAAGCCATTTTGCCAACTTTGCAGTACTAGTGGTTTTACCCGAACCTTGTAACCCAGCCATTAAAACAACGGCAGGCGGTTGGGTTTGCAAATTAAGCTCTGCGCAGCTTTCTCCCATTAAGGTAACAAGCTTGTCATTTACTATCTTAACTAACATTTGAGCAGGACTGAGACTTTTCGTCACTTCCATCCCAAGCGCAGCTTCTTTAATACTTTCAAGAAAACCATTGACCACTTCTAAGGCAACATCGGCCTCTAAAAGCGCATTTCTTACTTCACGCAATGTCTCTTTCATATTCTCTTCGCTGAGCTTGCCTCGCCCAACGACATTGCGAAACGTCTTACTTAGTCGCTCTGTTAAGCTTTCAAACATGGATCACCTTCTGATGCCAATATGCGTCGGTCGCAAGCATAGCATTCGATGGGCCAGCTATGCGATGATTTCGGCAATATTTATATGGCTATTGTCTATGAATTTAGAAAATATTGGAATACTAACTTTCTTACTTTACATCAGTATTGCCCTCGCGCAAGGATTTCATTTGTTTGGGCGCCTCACTTTTCCCCGTTGGCAATACCGTGTAGGTTCCTTTCTCGCGCTTAGCGGCCATGGTTGGCTTTTGTATCGCTATATCGAAATGCCAGAAGGCCAAAACCTTTATTGGTTGTGTATGCTCTCTTTTACCCTTTGGTTGATGAACATCATCACGCTAATAGCCTCCTTTCGAGCACAGGTTGCCAATTTAAGCTCTCTTACGTTTCCATTGAGTGCCATATCACTCGCCTTGGTCATGCATTTTGCCGGTAGCGATATCATGGATACCAAAGCCCATCCCGGTGTCCTGGCGCATATCTTTATTTCTATGTTTGCCATTAGCCTCTTATTGCTCGCCAGTCTTCAAGCCATTTTTATGGGTTTACAAAATCATCTGCTGAAACATCATAAACCTTCCGCCATTTTACATATCTTGCCTCCTTTGCAAGCCATGGAAACCTTACTCTTTTATATCATTTGGTGTGGCGTCTTATTCTTTTCAGGCTCTTTACTCAGTGGCTTTTTCTATCAAGGGCCTTTATTAACCTCACATTTGTTGCCTAAAATTATTCTTGCACTGTGTGCTTGGGTATTACTCGTTTCTTTATTATTAGGACGCTATCGTTTTGGCTGGCGCGGACCGACAGCCATTCGCTGGACTTTAAGTGGTACTACCTTCGCTTTGTTATCTTATTTTGGCACAAAAGCGTTATTATTCTGATAGGAGATCTCAACGTTGATTCAAACAAGCAACACGGCTTTGTTAGTCATCCTCTGTATTCTCATCTGCTTACTCGCCTTTTTCTCATTAGCAGAAGCAGGGATCTTGTCTGTCAATCGTTATCGCTTGAAACATTTAGTTAAAGTCTCTAAAGGGGCGAAAAGAGTTTCTGAATTATTAGAACGCCCTGACAGATTATTTGGTGTTATTCTCATGGGTAACACTTTCATTACGATTTCAGCCTCTTCAATCGGCACTTTAATTGGGGTTGATTTTTTTGGCGAGAAAATGGGTGTTATTGTTGCCGACATTATCTTAACGTTTGTTCTGCTCATATTCGCGGAAGTCTCTCCTAAAACCTGGGCAACGCTCTACCCCGAAAAAGCCGCTTTCCCAAGCTCCCTATTTTTACAATTCATTTTAAAATTGCTCTATCCGATAGTCTGGGCTGTTAATGCGGTTTCTAATGGCTTTTTGCGGTTATGTGGGGTTTCACTCTCACAAGTGGGAATCGAGCAAGGCATTACCCGCGAAGAATTACGTACCGTTGTCCATGAAGCAACCGGACGAATTCCTTCGAAACATCGCAAGATGTTACTCAGCATTTTAGATCTCGAAAAAGTATCCGTTGATGACATTATGGTACCGCGCAATGATGTCACTGGCATTGATCTTGAAAATGATTGGGAAGCAATCGTTGGCCAATTAGCCAATACACAACATACTTTCTTGCCAGTCTATGAAGGCGATCTAAATAATTTAATTGGGATACTGCACGCGAAAAAAGCCTTACACCTTATTATTGATACCAATGAACATTTCTGCGAAGAAAAATTACGTGACTCTTTAGATGAAGCCTTTTTCATTCCAACAGGAACCTCACTCACTAAGCAGCTCATTAATTTCCAGCATGCCAAAGAACGTTTTGCGCTAGTAGTTGATGAATATGGCGATATTATTGGACTGATTACCTTAGAAGATATTTTGGAAGAAATCGTGGGTGAATTTACGACCGATATGTCTGAGGCTTATTTAGCCATTTTGGCCCAAGAAGATGGCTCTTACTTGGTCGAGGGCAGTATTACCATTCGCGAGTTTAATCGCATTGTTGACTGGAAATTCCCTAGCTCTGATGCCAAAACCATGAATGGGATTGTGATTGAACATTTACAAACCATCCCTGAAGAAGGCACCTGCTGCTTGATTGGTAACATTCCTGTTGAAGTGGTACATGTTCAAGATAATCGAATCAAAACTATTAAAGTGTTTCCGCCCATTCACCGCGAAAATGCCTAAACTGACAGGGAGTATAAGAAATGGGTTTACCACATTACCAGCACTATATTAACGGCAAATGGTGCCCACCTAGCAACAATGATTTTATTGAATCAATCAATCCTTATACGGCAAAGCCATGGTGTTTAATCCCACGTGGCAATGCTAATGATATGAATCAGGCGATTGAAGCGGCACATCTTGCCTTTACTCAAGGTGAATGGCCGAAAATGAATGCAACCGCCCGCGGTGCCTTGCTACGAAAATTAGGCGATATTGTCTCACAACATGCAGAACACCTTGCCCAAATTGAAGTAACCGATAATGGCAAACTGATTGCGGAAATGTCAGCACAGCTTCACTATCTTCCTCAATGGCTTTATTACTATGCAGGCCTTGCTGATAAAATTGAAGGGCAAGTCCTTCCCATCGATAAAGCAGACATGTTCAATTTTACACTCTATGAACCACTCGGTGTTATCGGTGCTATTACGCCTTGGAATTCACCACTACTTTTGATGATTTGGAAATTAGCACCCGCACTCGCAGCAGGTAATACTTTCGTTCTGAAGCCTTCTGAATTTACCTCAGCATCGGCGTTTGAATTTGCGAAATTAGTTGAACAAGCAGGTTTCCCCCCTGGGGTTTTTAATGTGGTATCAGGGACCGGTCAAGAGGTAGGCGATACCCTAACAGCTCATCCCTTAGTCGCTAAAATTGCTTTTACAGGCGGCACACAAACCGGTAAACATATCTATCAACAAGCGGCGACTCATCTTAAAAAGGTGAGCTTAGAACTGGGTGGCAAATCTCCGAATATTGTTTTCAAAGAAGCCCATTTAGAAAATGCAGCCAAAGGCGTCATTTCTGGCATTTTCGCCGCTACGGGTCAAACCTGTATCGCAGGGTCTCGTCTATTAGTCGAAAAATCCATTCATGATGAATTTGTTGAAAAAGTGGTGGCGATTGCCAAAACCGCTAAAATGGGTAACCCCCTCTCTTATGAAACCCAAGTAGGGCCTGTTACCACCAAACCCCAATATGAAAAAATATTAAGCTATTTAGACATTGCTAAAGCCGAAGGGGCAAAGTGTGTTTTAGGTGGAAGCAAAGCAACACGACCAGAATGTGGTGATGGTTGGTTTATCGAGCCGACGATTTTCACCAGCGTTAACAATAACATGCGTATTGCACAGGAAGAAGTTTTTGGCCCGGTGCTGAGTGTGATTTCTTTTGAAGATGAAGAAGAAGCCGTTTATCTCGCGAATAATGTGATTTATGGTCTTGCCGCCGGTCTTTGGACACAAAATATGCAACGGGCACTCAATCTGAGCAAGCGTCTGCAAGCGGGGACCGTTTGGGTGAATACCTATCGTACGTTAAGTTTTATGTCACCTTTTGGTGGCTATAAACAATCCGGCATCGGACGAGAAAGTGGCCAAGAAGCCATTTACCAATACTTACAACCCAAATGCGTTTGGATCTCAACGGCTACTGAGGTACCCAATCCTTTTATTATGCGATTGAAATAGGGAATGGGTGCCCCTTTCCCATCTACTTAGTCACAGCACATGAATTTTGAGCTAGGCGCCAAGGAGCGAGCAACTGGAGTGTACATAAAAGTACATGAGGATTGCGAGATTCCGAAGGCAACAACGCTCAAA
This sequence comes from Candidatus Berkiella aquae, assembly GCF_001431295.2. Classification (NCBI taxonomy): domain Bacteria; kingdom Pseudomonadati; phylum Pseudomonadota; class Gammaproteobacteria; order Candidatus Berkiellales; family Candidatus Berkiellaceae; genus Candidatus Berkiella; species Candidatus Berkiella aquae. Next base: position 3,068,839 of record NZ_LKAJ02000001.1, read on the forward strand.
GTTTATGTGCGAAGACTACATCGCTGATTTCAAAGCCGGATAGGTAAAGAAAACAAAATGAACCGTGTTCACTATAAAGTGAGCCGCGATACTTGCTTCAATTTTCTCGGTCTTCATAAAGGCATAACCGTAAAATACCCCGGCTACCGTTGCTAACAACACATATCGCAGGCCTCCTGGATAATGAGCAGCACCAAATAAGATGGCCGCTAAGGCAATTGAAATCCATTTACCATAAGTCACATTTTGCAAGCGAAACTGAAGAAAGCGTTGAATCATGCCACGAAAAAACGCCTCTTCTGCAAAGCAAGTAAAAAAGAGATTATGAACTGCCCACAGAAAAAAGAAGGAAGTGATCTTTAAATCGAATTTAACATAACCCAAAGCAAAAGACAGTGGCATTAAAACCAACACCGCACACAATCCTGTTACGCATCCTTTTTTTAACACCTTAGCCCAACGCCCGCCATTCGCCAGTGAGTAAACACTAAACCAAATAAAAAAGAGGCCAATGAATGATTTATCAAAATTCAAATACATGGTGTAAGGAATGGCATCCGGCGTTAATATCATTTTATCGATGACTCGCCAATTCTCAATCCCAGGTAGTCGCAACGTTAACATCGCTAGCGAAAATAACACAGCGAGCGTAAAACATAGCCCTCGTCTGATTTTGCGCTGGCCATTAAAACCATAATAAAAAGTAGCGCCCATAACGATGACTATCGGTAAAGCTATCCATTCTAAACGACCTGCATACCATGCCAAAATGAGGAAGACTAGAAAAATAGCGCCCCGCAGAAAATGATGTTTTACCCAATAGAAAGATAAAAGCATGATCACAAACATGACATAGGCCGCAAGCGACACACGATCAAACATCAGTAAAAAGCAAGAAAAATCATTGAGTGTCAATTTGTAAGTCCCTTAATGCTTCAATACATTGTTCTGTGTTGACAAACTGAATGGCTTCTATCCCTACCGCTTTCGCACCCGCTACATTTAATGCTAGATCATCGATAAAGAGTGTCTCATGCGCATTCAGTTGATAATGTTCCAACAGATAATGGTATATTTCTTTTGATGGTTTTAAATGGCCAATTTCAGCCGATACAACAATCCCTTTAAATAAGGGCCAAAAACGATATTTGGCTTTTAAATACGCCATAATATCGTGCGTGTTGTCTGTTAATGCATATAAATTGAAAGCTTTATCATGCAAGCGTTGCAATAATTCTGCAGCACCTGGGATCGGTAATAAGGATTCTTTCACAACTTGTAGGAGCAGCTCCAAGCGAGTAGTCTCAATTTGTAAACGTTGATGATAATGCAGTATCGCTTGTTGCTCAGTAATGCTTCCCAGATTCAGATCAAGCCACGTTTGATGTCTAAAAATAGATTGCATCAACGTTAAAACATCATCATGCTCTGGAAAAACCGTTTGAGTAATAGTGTAAGGATCCCAGCGTACCAGTACATTCCCCACATCAAAAACAATATTTTGAATCGCCATATTCATAGAATAGATTAAGAAGAATAATGGTTAGTTTAATTCTCAAACGTTATTTATCGCAATGGTTTTATCATGCAGTTATAAAGCATCCTTAATAGTTAAGAACCACAGCACTCAATGACCATTTCGCGTTTTTAAATACCGAACATTTCTTTGCAATTCAAACACTTCTAGTGTAATTTCATTGCTTAATCTCGTTACCATAAGAAGTCATTAGGATGAAGATTTTAATTTTTGGTGCGACAGGGATGCTGGGTAGCACTTTATTTAGAACACTATCAAAAAATACTGATTTTGATGTTTATGCCACCGCACGTAGCACTTCTGCTACAAAGTATTTTTCTGAATTACAAACAAAACTTATTACCGATATCAATGCTGAAAATAATGAATCCTTGATCAACGCATTTATCCAAACAAAGCCTGATGTCGTGATTAATTGTATTGGACTCATTAAGCAATTACCGCAAGCGAATGAGCCTCTCAAGGCGATTGCTATCAATGCTTATCTGCCGCATCAATTATCGCAATTATGCAAGCTCATGCGTTGTCGCTTTATTCATATTAGTACCGATTGTGTTTTTTCAGGCAAAAAAGGTCTTTATCTAGAAAATGATACGCCTGATGCCACCGATGTTTATGGGCGCTCAAAGTTGCTAGGCGAAGTTTACGATTCACATGCCATTACTTTGCGCACCTCCATCATTGGCCATGAATTGACAACCAACAAAAGCCTCGTTAATTGGTTTTTAGCACAAAAAGATAAAGTGCTTGGCTATGAAAAGGCCATTTTTTCAGGATTGCCCACCATTGAATTAGCAGAAGTGATCCGTAAAGTCATTCAAGAACATCCCGATTTAACCGGGCTTTATCATATTGCCGGCAACCCGATTAATAAACATGATTTACTCCAGTTAATAGCGGCAACTTACCATAAAACCATCGATATTATTCGTGATTCTAAAGTTGCCATCGATCGTTCATTAAATGCGGATTTATTCAACGGCATAACCGGTTATGTTGCACCCTCATGGCCAGAATTGATTAAACGTATGAATCATTTCTCATATGAGTTCACCTAGTTAAAATTTCTATTAGAGCGCATTAACTCAAGGATTAGAGAATGCCAAAAGTAATGACCATTATTGGTACACGCCCAGAGCTCATCAAAATGAGCCGTGTTATTCATGAGATGGATAAACACACACAACATATTTTAGTGCATACCGGTCAAAATTCAGATTATGAATTAAATCAAATTTTTTTTGACGATTTAGAAATCAGAAAACCTGATTATTTCCTTGAGGCAAATTGTAGTCATACCATTAATACCATTGCCAAAGTCTTACAAGAAACCGATAAGCTTTTAGAAAAAGAACAACCTGATGCGGTATTAATTTATGGAGATACCAATTCTTGCCTTTGCATCATCGCCGCTAAAAAGAGGCAAATCCCCATTTTTCATATGGAGGCAGGTAATCGCTGTTTTGATCAACGCGTCCCGGAAGAATCCAATCGAAAAATTGTTGACCATCTGAGTGACATTAACATCGTGTTATCTGAGCATGCCAGACGGCATTTACTTGCCGAAGGATTCCCTGCCGATAGGATTATTAAATCCGGTTCACATATGCAAGAAGTGCTTGATTATTATATGCCTAAAATAAATGATTCAACCATTCTGAGTGATTTACAATTAACGCCAAAGAAATACTTTTTAGTCAGTGCGCATCGAGAAGAGAATGTCGACAGCCCACAAAATATTTATGATCTACTAGAAACGCTTAATTGTATCGCAACCACATATCATATGCCGATTGTGGTATCGACTCATCCTCGAACCAGGATGCGTCTTGAAAAATGCGAGACGAATCATCTTGATAGTCGCATTCAATTTCTCAAACCATTTGGTTTTACCGATTATGTCAAGTTACAATTAAATGCGAAATGTATTTTATCGGATAGTGGCACTATCACCGAAGAAGCATCGCTGCTTTCTCTGCCTGCGATTACCATTCGCAATGCCCATGAACGCCCAGAAGGCATGGATGTGGGCACCTTAATCATGAGCGGCTTGAAAGCGCCCAATGTTTTAGAAGCGATTAATGTTATCTGTGCTACGCATACAGAAAAGGAATATCGAAAGCGAGTCCCCGATTATGATTATGGTATTGTTTCCAAAAAAATATTAACGATTGTTTTAAGTTATATTCCCTTTGTGAATCGGGTGGTGTGGTCTAAATGAATCCACATGCTGATTTTAAAATATCATTCAAAGAAATGTTTGCTTGTCTAATTCGTAACCAACAAATCATATTTCAAATGACAAAGCGTGAACTGTTAGCACGCTATCGTGGTTCAATCTTGGGCTTAGCTTGGTCATTTGTCACGCCATTAATTATGCTGGCTGTCTACACGTTCTTTTTCTCCGTTGTCTTTAAGGCACGCTGGGGAATTGAGCAGCAAAATAACCATGCAGAATATGCCGTTATCCTGTTCGTTGGCTTAATTATTCATGGATTATTTGCAGAGTGCATTAATCGTGCCCCGCAACTTATTGTCACCAACTTGAACTTTGTTAAAAAGATTATCTTCCCTTTAGAAGTGCTGCCTTGGATTGCCTTAGGAAGTGCCTTATTTAATGCCATGATCAGTTTTGTTATTTTATTACTCGCACAAGTCGTTCTACAAGGTAATATCACTTTGACCATTCTCTTTGTACCTTTTATTATTTTCCCTTTCTTACTGCTTGTGATGGGAGTCTCTTGGTTTTTAGCCGCAACTGGTGTCTATCTGCGCGATATTAGTCAAACAACCGGCATTATGACTTCTATTTTATTATTTGTTTCACCCGTCTTTTATTCTTTGTCGATGTTACCTGAAAATATCAGAATCATCGCTCAGCTTAATCCGCTTACCCTCATTATCGATGAATCAAGAAAGGTTTTATTATTTAGCGAAATGCCGAATTTATATGCTTTAGGAATGTATTATCTTGTCAGTATTGTTATAGCATGGCTCGGCTTTTACACTTTTCAAAAAACGCGCAAAGGGTTTGCCGATGTGCTCTGATGAAACCGTTATCCAAGTAGATGACATTGGTAAGTGTTTTGAAATCTATAAACAACCTCAGGATAGACTGAAACAATTTATTTACCCTAAAATCCAAAACGCTCTTAAGAAGCCTTTACGAAATTATTATGAACCCTTCTGGGCACTTCAACATATTTCATTTGAAGTCAAAAAAGGTCAAAGCGTTGGCATTTTAGGACAAAATGGTAGTGGCAAAAGTACGCTATTACAATTAATTAATGGGATCTTAACCCCCACCTATGGCCATATTCGCGTTCAGGGTAATATTGGGTCCTTAATTGAATTAGGCTCAGGATTTAACCCTGACTTCACAGGTCGTGAAAATGTTCATTTAAACGGCAGTTTACTGGGATTGTCGAATCAAGCCATTGAACAAAAATTCGATCAGATCGCGGCCTTTGCTGATATAGGCGAGCACCTTGAGCGAGCCGTAAAAACCTATTCCAGCGGCATGATGCTGCGCTTAGCTTTTGCCGTGCAAATGGCAGTTGAGCCTGATATTTTAATTATTGATGAAGCCCTAGCAGTTGGCGATGCGAAGTTTCAGTTGAAATGTTTTAAGCGTTTAGATGAATTAAAAGAAAAAGGGACTACCATTTTATTTGTTTCTCATTCTACCGAAATGGTTCGCTCATTCTGTGATGTCGGGCTTGTTCTTAATTATGGACAATTAATTCTGCAAAGTGATGCAAAAGCGGCTACGTCTCAGTATTTATCATTGTTATTTCCAGACAAGTATTCAATAACATCTGAAACAGAGCAATCTGATGCTAATTCCACACATTTTATCAAAACAGTGATCCAAAATCCGAAATTAACTCAACATACAATATATCTTGAGCCCGAAAAAATGAATTGCTACACATTTGGCATTGGTGGAGCCCAGATAAACTATTTAAAAATTAGCGGCCTACATGAAGGTAATGTCATTCCTCAAGGACAAGAGATTAAAATCCGTTGCCAATTTTCATGGGAAATCGCTGTGTTACAACAACAATTACTTGAAGGAATTAGAGAAAAAAATATCACCGTCGGTATTTCACTGGCAGACAAAAAAGGAAGCTATATTTATGGCTGCAATGGTTTTGATATTGGTTTACAAATAGATTGTTTTAAAGACACCTGCTGTACTGTTGAATTTTCTATCAAAACTCCCATTCTTGCCGAGGGCGATTATTTTTTAACTGCAGCCATTGCGTTTGGCAATTTATCTCATCATGTACAATTGAAATGGTATGACTGCTTTATGCTTTTAAAAATTCTAAAATCGCAAAGGAATGTTTTTGGCACAATTGCCATCGATTATAAAATGATTCTATTAAATCAAAACGGAATTGAGAATGAACAAACTACAGCAATTGATTTACAATAATGGCGAACGATTAATTCCATATATTTCGCACGATGATAGTGAATTAGTGAGACATAGAAGCTCTTATGTCTTTTTTTACAATGTCATGCAATCTGACTCTCAAAAAAATCGAGATGACATATCCATTATTGATCTAGGCTTTGGCTGCGGATATGGTACAGCTATATTGTCTAGTTTACCTCGAAGCAAAATCACTGGCGTTGATATTAGCCCCGAATGTGAAATTTTTGCCAATCAATATTATTATCGAAATAATGTTGAATATATTATAGATGATTTATCTACATTCATGCCTAATATGGCTTTATATGATTATGTGGTATCAAGAGGTGTTTTAGAACATGTGCCACATGGTTTGAAATTGATTGAAAAAATTAAATTTAATCATCGTATTATGATAGATGTTCCTTATGATGAAACACCCGGCAATGAACATCATGTGTTAACCGGCATCAAAGAAGATGATTTTGCTCATCTTGATAATATTGAAATATTCTATGAAGACTTAGAAGGCCGCATTTATCTTCAAGATCAAAAGCCTCAAAAACCCAACATGATCATGATAGTCATTAGCGATCCTAAATTGCCTAAAGTAAGTAGCTTGTTTAATTTTCCGATAGCTCCCATCAATAACAATGAGTTAGAAACACTCAATCTTGATAAGGTCATTAAGAAAAAACATTATTTTGAAAAACCAATAGAATTACTTAATGCTGTAGAAAAGGCCATCAAAGAAAGTGATGTTGTTTTAGATATTGGCTGCGGTATTCGGCCTATGAATTATTTCAAACCAAAGCTGCACATCTTAGTTGAGCCACATCAAGAATATATTGATATTTTAACTTATCGAAATAGTGGCGATAAAAGTGTTATTTCTCTCCAGCAAAACGCCTTACAGGCTCTGACACAACTTGCCGATCAATCGGTAGATAGTATTTTCTTACTTGACGTCATAGAACATATTAATAAAGAAGAAGGTTTAAAAATCATTCAAGCGTGTGAACGTGTTGCAAGAGAACAAATTGTGATATTTACCCCTTTAGGATTTATGCCACAACATGTTCATGAAGAAGATGCTTGGGGATTAAATGGTGGCAAACTTCAAGAGCACATTTCCGGATGGACTCCGGCAGATTTTGGCACAGATTGGGCAATGTACATTTGTAATGATTTTCATGCTGCGGATGCTAATGGCTTATCACTTAAAAAGCCTTTTGGAGCCTTTTTTGCGATTAGAGATTGCAACCCCAAACATTGTCCAACACCTGAAAAATTAGGAAAACTTCGTATACCTATTTTTTCTGCTTTTGATTCGCATCGATTACATAAAGAAAATATCGGCTATCAACAACAATATGTGACAAAGGACCAAGAATGTAATGGGTTATATGATAAAATACAATCATTGGAGCAAATAAACCAAACACTAGAAAGTGAATTAAATAATCAAACCAATTATTTAAATAACCAAATTAAATATTTAAATAATCAAGTCGATTCTTTAAATATTTTAAATCAGCAACATGAAAGAACAATTAAAAGCTGGCAAACTGCATATCAAGCCATTCTAAATTCAAAAAGTATACGTTTTGTTAAATTTTTAAAAAAATTGAACTTTCTCAGCCTAGCTAAACAAGAAACAGCATCATGAAACCTCGGATCTTATTTGTAGGAATTATTGATAGCCCTCATACTGCCAGGTGGATTGAGCTTATTGCTGATCAAGGATGGGATCTGCATTTTTTCCCTGTCTATCCTGCAGCTCCTCATCCTATTATGAGAGGGATAACGATTCATCGCCCATGGATTCCATTTCAATCTAAAGGAATTTTTCGAAGGTTAGTTTCCTCTTACTTTTCTAAGTCTAAAAATAAGGATAAAAACACGTTACCTATTCGTTCTATCTACCCTATTCCTGTGACGCCCAAATATGAACATAAATTGTTAGGAATAAGAACCAAGCCACTCGGTGAATCTAATATAACAACACAAGCAGCTTATGGTCCTCGGGTTTTAGCACGTCTCATAAAAAAATTAAAACCGGATCTTATTCATTCCATGGAGTTCCAACATGCTGGATATACCGTCCTCAAAGCAAAAGAAGAAATTCATCGCAAATATTTCCCTAAATGGTTAGCAACCAATTGGGGAAGCGATATTTATTATTTTAAGAATTTTCCTGATCACGAAAAACAAATCACCCGCTTGTTACAAGCAATCGATTATTATTCTTGCGAATGCCATCGTGATATAAAACTTGCTCAAGGCCTGGGACTAGTCACTAAAGACCCGTTTTTATTAACCAATACCGGCGGTTTTGATCTCGAAAAAATTTCAACTTTACGTAATGAGATAAAGCCTTCTTCAAGAAATATCATTATGATAAAGGGATATCAACATTTTGCTGGAAGAGCATTAACCGCACTTGAGGCATTAATTGGTTGTATAGAGCACGTAAAAAATTATCATATTATTGTCTATTCAGCGTCGGTTGAAATTTTTGCACGTATCGAAGAAATCAAGTCTTTATATCAATTGAATATAACCACTTACACACCGTTGCAATTAAGCCATGATGAAATGCTGGTACTCTTTTCTAAAGCACGAATTTATTTAGGTGTCAGCATTTCAGATGCTATTAGTACATCAATGTTAGAGGCGATGGCAATGGGAACGTTTCCAATACAAACCAATACCGCTTGTTGCGATGAATGGATTGAAGATGGTAAAACAGGATTTAGTATTCCTCCGGATAATGTTTCACATATAACCAACTGTTTAAACAAAGCTTTATTGGATGATGCGCTTGTTGACACCGCAGCTTTACTAAATTGGACGACGGTTTCAGAAAGGCTCGATAAAAACATCATCCGCGAAAAAGAAGTTGCAATCTATCATAAAATATTTGAAGAAATAGGCACATAATCTTGACTCAATCAAATCTTAACATTCCAAAGCCAAGAGTTAGCATTATCATTGCAACTTATAATCGCAAAACCTTTTTACAGCAAGCTATCGCCAGTGTTTTTAAACAAACCTATCAAGATTTTGAATTAATCATTGTCGATGATGGCTCAACCGATGATACAGCATCAATGGTTGCTGAATTCAACGATCCTAGATTACATTATATTTATCAAGGTAATCATGGTAGATCTTATGCGCGCAATATCGCTCTTAACTTGGTCAAAGGGGAGTATATCGCTTTCCTTGATTCAGATGATCTTTATTTGCCTCATAAACTTCAATTACAAGTTGCTTATTTAGATAAGCATTTGAAAACAGGAATGATATATACATCTGCTCAGTGCATTGATGAACATAATCATTTATTATCGCATATCTATCAAGCAACGACATCGGGACATATCTACAAAAAAATTGCTTTTTTTGTTCCTGTCACCATTACATTACCGACAGTAATGCTAAGAAAAGAAATATTATTGAAAGTTAATGGCTTTGATGAAAAAATGGTTCGCTTTGAAGATACTGACTTTTGGCGACGCATTTCAAAAATAACGCGCATTGATGCTATTGATAATTTGACTTGCCAGTTAAGAACCCATTCTGACAATCATTTATTATCGCAAAATCCTCAGCAAATTGTTCATTCGGTTCATTATTACACCAGAAAAATTCTTAAAGAAGATAAGAAATATTTGTCTACATTTGAACTTTATAGAAGATTAGGTGGACTTTATCATTACTACGCAAGTGCTTTACTGAGTGTGCCCGGCTGGGAACCATTAGGTTACAAATTGCTAAAGCGCGCATACTTTTACTGGCCTTTATATAAAATTTCAAAAAGAAAGATTGCCTCCTATTGTTGGCAATATCTTAAAAAAAGAATAATCCGATTTGGTTTACGCCATTCAAAGGTATCATAAAAACATGGAACATTTTTCACCCAAAGTATCTATCATTATTCCAGTTTATAATGGTGTTAATTATTTAACAGAAGCGATTGATAGCGCACTTGCTCAAACGTATAAAAATATCGAAATCCTTGTGATTAACGACGGCTCTAATGACAATGGACAAACCGAAGCGATTGCAGAAGGTTATGGCAATAAAATACGATACATTAGCAAATCTAATGGTGGTGTAGCTTCTGCTTTAAACTTAGGCATTGCTAAAATGACAGGCGATTATTTTTCCTGGTTAAGCCATGATGATTTGTATCTGAATACGAAAATTGAAACACAAATAAAGACTTTAGCAGCCCTCAATAATCCAAGAGCTGTACTCTATGGAGATTATTCGGTTTTTACTACCGATCCCGATAAAGATATTTTGTGCAAAATGAAAGGTGTTTCGCCTTTTCAATTTCGTCATTGGATAACTTTTGAAAATTGTCTACATGGTTGCACCCTACTCATCCCCAAAATAGCCTTCCAGGAATGTGGCTTATTTAATGAACAACTTCGCACAACTCAAGATTATGATATGTGGTTTAGAATTGCTAAAGTATTCCCATTTGTTCACTGTAGTGAACACCTGGTCAAAGCCAGAAGTCATATTGAGCAAGATTCATTAAAAAAGAAAGATATCGTATTAGATGAATGTAATCAGCTTCTCTCAAATTTTGTAAAACAGTTGAGCCTGACAGAAATACAACAGGCCTCGATGTGTTCAAGTGGTTTAGGGTACGCCCAATTAGCTTCGAGTATGTGGTACCGTGGCTTTTTCCCTGCGGGCAGAACATCTGCTTATTTATCACTCATAAATAGTTTTCAAGCTCCTTTGAAAGAAATCATGCTTGCACAATGTATTTTAATGAAAGGGTTTTTATTACACTATATGGTAAAACCAATGAGAAAACTGTTTTCACCTTATTCAAGACGTAATATCAAACAATTTTTAACTCGCTTCTCATCTTTTACTAAAAATGTAGATCGCTCTTACGCTACCCCAGCTCAAAATGCATCTATCGATCATTTAAAAGAAATGAATCTTGCTGATAAATTTTCAACGGTTTATGAAAATAATTTGTTTGGCGGCAATATTTCACGCTCAGGAGAAGGCTCTGATCTTGTTCAAACCGCTACTATTCGTGAAGCCATCCCTAAACTATTAGTTGAATTTAATATTTCTTCTATGCTTGACGCACCCTGTGGCGATTGGTATTGGATGAGAAATATTGTTTTAAATATTCCGCAATATATTGGTGTTGACATTGTTGATGCCCTTATTAAAAAAAACCAAACACTTTATTCTCGTGACAATGTCCAATTTAAGTGTGTTAATCTGGTTAAAGATTCTATCCCTCAGGCAGAACTTATCTTTTCAAGAGATTGCTTTGTACATTTAGCTTATCAAGATATCTTTGCGATTCTTCACCAATTCAAAGCATCTGGCGCCAAGTATTTGCTAACGACTACCTTTGTTGACAGACAACATAACGATGATTTAGGTGAAGGGTTCTGGCGACCATTAAATTTGCAATTAGCACCTTTTAATTTTCCTGAACCTGTTCGAATCATCAATGAAAATTGCACAGAAGAAAATGGTGCTTTCAATGATAAATCTTTAGCTCTATGGAAATTAGATGAATTACTGAATTAAGCAGATTGCGATGCCAACGTAGGATGAACAACGGGTTGCTCATTTTTCAGCATGCTTGGCGTAAAATACGCTGCCATTAAAAAATAAAAATGGCATTCGGTAAAATTATGCAACCATGAATTAAAGAAGCAGCCGATATAAAAGGCTAAGAATAAGCCTTTTGCTAAAATCAGTTCAAAACCCGTTAATTGTTGAATCATTTTCCATTGTTTGTAAAATAGATAAAACAAACAAAGGAGCCCCATTAAACCTAATTCAACCGCCATTTTGAGATATTGATTATGCGGATCGCCCGTTAATTTACCGAATTGCCCCACTTGCAAAGCATAGGCTTCGGGGAAACTACCCGTTCCTAAACCGAACAAGGGGTGTTGTAAAAAAAGCTGTATTGCATTGGTGGCATAATCAAGACGTGCACCAATGGAAGAAATTGAAGTGCCTTGTAAATATAAACCAAACTCTAACAAGCATTCATTGAATCGATGAGCAAATACGTTAGAAAACTGATAGGCTAATAATGTTGTTAGACAAACAATAAAGCTGCTAACCCAAATCCCTTTCCACTGATACCGATGCCAAGCAAACACCATAAAATAAATACTGGCAACAACATAACCAATTCTACCAGTATTCAAAAAGAGAAAATGAAATAAACAGATCCCAATCAAAAGCATGAAGCCCATACGATAATGCTTAAGAGTAATGAGCCAGCTCCATAATAAAAACAAGGCAGTCGCCATAAAATAACTGACCACGATATGATTTTTAAAAACATCATTACCATAGGTTCTTTGACCTATTGGCACACCACCATAGACCTTCAAGAAGGCACATATAGCTGTAACAACCATTGCCAAGACAAAGGCATATAAAATTGTTTTTTTAAATTTAAATGAAGCATCTTGTAAGTAATATGCAAAAATAGGAATAAAACTCAAACGATAAACTTGATATAACGCAGACCTCCCTTCTTCCCAGCTTGCAATAGTATAACTGGTACCCGCAACATTCACTGCAGCGATTAAAAGTAATGGCTTAATTAAAGGATAGTTAAAAGTATATAACCAGCGATCAATCGGATTTTTATCGACCAACCATATAAAGACAATACTATAGCTTAATATCAATGTAGCTGAGGTTGCTAGAGGTAAGGTAAAGGCAAAAAGCACCAATAGAAATTCGGCGACTGGACGAAGATAATCTCTCGCCCAAATTTTTTGGCAACAACCTGATATCAATTCACGGTTTCCAATATAGCGTGACTAACCGTTTGTTCTTCATTTAATAATGTTTGAATTTCGTCTACGCTTAGAAACCATGGATTGGTTTCTGAACTATATTCGAATCCTTCACAAACGGGATGGCCTTGTTCCCCTAATGCATTGATTCCATAATCAGCTTGAAAATGGCAAACAATACTGGGTTTTACAATGTAATGATCCTGAAATTCTAAAGTCATTCTTGCATCATCTTTGGTGCACATCAGTTCATGTAGTTTCTCACCTGCACGGATCCCAATCATTTTGGCTTTCACTTCTGGCGCTAAGGCCAAAATAATGTCCATAATGGTTGATGAGGGTAATTTAGGAATAAAAATTTCCCCACCATGCATGCGTTGGAAAGCTTTGGATACAAATTGGATACCATGATCTAAGGTGATCCAAAAACGAGTCATTCTTGCATCCGTCACGGGGAGTTCTTTTGCACCCTGACTTAGCAATTTTTTAAATAAAGGGACTACAGAACCTCTTGAACCCATGACATTGCCATAACGCACCACGGAAAAGCGGGTATGTCCTGTTACATCAATATTATTTGCAGCCACAAATAATCTATCTGCGGCAAGTTTGGTTGCACCATATAAATTAGCTGGATTAGCCGCTTTATCGGTTGATAAGGCAATCACCTTTTTGATTTTATGATGGAGTGCGACATTAATAATATTCTGTGCACCAATGATGTTTGTTTTAATACATTCCATTGGATTGTATTCAGCCGTCGGAATTTGTTTCAAAGCAGCCGCATGCACCACCAAATCAACACCATGACAAGCGGCACTAAGACGATTTTCGTCTCTAACATCACCTATCAAAAATTGAACCGCTTTTGCCTGTTCAAATTCTTGTTGCATCTCAAATTGTTTAAGTTCATCTCTTGAATAAACAATCACATTTTTGGGCTTATAATTTTTAAGAATATGTTTAATAAAAGCTTTACCAAATGAACCTGTTCCACCGGTAATTAAGATAGATTGATTATTAAACATATGTCTTCCTTGACTTATTATTGTTGTTTGCACTGAAAATCTTAATTCTCCGTTTTCTGAGAACTATCCATAGTAGGATTCATTATGTACGATCGTCAATAAGATTAAGCAAACTATTTTATGGTAGGCATGTGAAAAAAATGAAACAAATCATAGAATTGATATCACTTACAGGGTTAGTAAGTTTTCTATGATTTGTTGCCATAGCAATCTGTCTCACTTTAGAATAGTTATCAATAGTTCTCAATAACGATAACCACGTTGGTAATAAAAACTACCACTTCGTTGATAAGTGCTATTAGGATAAAAACCCCGATTAAGATAATGCACATTATGATAACGATTTACTAATAGTGCTTTATCCATCTCATTGGATTCAATGATGGCAGGATCAATTTGTGGAGGACTTAAGCTTTCACAACCAACCAGAAAAACCATACCTGTCAGTGCAATCAGCCTTGCTGCTTTCTTCATGGGTATACTCCCTTTATTCTCTACCCACTAACATTCGGCAAATAGGTGCAAAAAGATGAATGTATATTAATACAAGGCTGTTTATCTTAGTTCTCTAAGGGAACATAGATAGCAATTCGTTCCTCTTTAAAAGCTTGTGGAAACGCATCAAATACCATAAAAGCAGGAAGACTTTTTATTTTTTGATGCAAAGGCCAAGCGCCATAAATATAATGATAAGCAAGCCCCAAATTATTCGATTTTCCAAAATAATGAAATTTGGCATAAAAGCCCTTTGCAACTGTTTGTTTTTGAATATGCAGATCTTGTTTCAAAAACGAAACGCCCGCTGAAAATTTCACTTGATTAGCAGCAACTGCTCCCCCGTGGGGATTATCATGACCAATCCCAATAAAACACCCGGTAAAATCATCTCCTAACTCCGCCATACCAAGATGAGATTGCAACGTTTGCCACGCTAAAGGTGCAGCTTCAAAATAGGAACCTTGGCAAGTGACCGACTGTATGATCAATTCATTGATCTCGATTATTTCAGGATCTTCCAACGAAACAGATTCAAACTCCGATACAATATTGTGCTTCTCTCGAGCAAAAGTGGGTGAAAAGCCAAAAGACTTTTTGAATGAGCGAGCAAAAGCAGAATGATTTTCAAAACCTGCACTGAGTGCGATTTCTAATACTGAATTTTCCTTGTTTTGTAAACTACGAAAAGCCCATTCCATACGAAGTCGTCGCAAAAAGGCGCCTGCGGATTGATTGGTTGCTTCTTGAAAAAGTCGCTTCAACGAAGCAAGGGATATTCCTGCTGCTGCTGCAATATCTTCTAATGTGATGGTTTGATCAAGATTCGCGTAAAAAAAGCGCATTGCTTGCAGAAAATGATTTTGATCGGTGTCTTTCATGTGCATTATCCCATTTCATTGATGGGTATCATTTTAATCAAGCAAACAGGTCGTTGCTGTGCCAAAAAGCTCAAGAAGTAAAACTACCCTCTTTTTTGCGTTTAGATTCCGGTTCAATATGAATCGAAATTACACTATTGGCATGTAGACCTTTTAGAGCATTTTTAATTCTTCGGGAAATTTCATGAGCATTATCGACACTCATATCTCCTTTAACGACCAAATGGAAATCAATAAAAGTCATATGCGCGGCCTCACGCGTACGTAGATGATGTATTTCAATCGCTCCCTCTAAATTAGCCGCAATAGTCTCTTGTATTCTTTTCAATTCAGCTTCCGGTAATGAGCTGTCCATTAGACCATTAATGCTATCCCTGACTAGTTCCCAACCTGACCAGATAATATGCAATGCAACTAATGATGCTAAGGTAGGATCTAATCTTTGCCAACCTGTGAGCGCTACCAGTAAAACACCGAGAATAACCCCACCCGAAGTATAAACATCGGTTAATAAATGTTTACCATCGGCTTCTAATGCAGGCGAGCGATTTTTTCTGCCTTTGGAAATCAGCAACCAACTCCAAGCACCATTCAAAAAGGTGGCTAAAATGCTGATACCAATACCCATCATCGGTGCATCTAAGGGATGTGGATTGAGGAACGCTTTATAGGCTTCTCGTAAAATCGTAAAAGAAGCAACCCAGATAAGGATGCCTTCTAATAAGGCCGCTAAATATTCTGCCTTGGAATGGCCGTAGGCATGATCATCATCTGCTGGCTTGCTACTAATTTTGATGGCAATAAAAGCAGCTATGGCTGTAATCACATTCACAATGCTTTCGATGGCATCAGAGTAAAACGCCACACTTCCTGTCACGTGAAAAGCAATATACTTAAACCCCAAGACAACAATGCTCATACCAATATTAGCAAAAGCAATTTTGGTTACTAAGGGGTCCATCTTTTCAGAAGAATGTTTAGTCAAATCTAAAGTCGCACTAACCAAGTTGTTGTTATTTCAAGGTAGCACTGTCCTTTCAGACGATCAATGTAAAAGTTAACTATATAGATTATTTAAATACAGCTCGCCTACAGTTTGCCACAGCTTGTCTGCGGGATCTTTAATCTGGATGCCGCAGGCAAGCCGCGGCAAGTAGCGCGTGTTTGGATGTCCTGTACATGCTTGCCCGCCATAGCCTGCAGGCGAAGGCGGAAATCAATCCCGACCTCTTATATATGGATGTCCTGCGTGCAAACTGTCGCGAGTTTTCGTTTGATGCGCCTCGCAGAGGTGCCAGAGCGGTCGAATGGGGCGGCCTCGAAAACCGTTGTACCCTAATAAGGTATCCGCGGGTCGACAAATCGGCAGGATTGCCGATTTGGACGCGCAAGCGCCCAAAGGGTGAGCGCCACGGATGGCGCGCTTGTCCGCCGTAGCCTTGGAAGCGAAGGCGGAAGTCAATCCCGACCTCTTATATATGGATGTCCTGCGTGCAAACTGTCGCGAGTTTTCGTTTGATGCGCCTCGCAGAGGTGCCAGAGCGGTCGAATGGGGCGGCCTCGAAAACCGTTGTACCCTAATAAGGTATCCGCGGGTCGACAAATCGGCAGGATTGCCGATTTGGACGCGCAAGCGCCCAAAGGGTGAGCGCCACGGATGGCGCGAATCAATCCCGACCTCTTATATATGGATGTCCTGCGTGCAAACTGTCGCGAGTTTTCGTATGATGTGCGCCTCGGAGAGGTGCCAGAGCGGTCGAATGGGGCGGTCTCGAAAACCGTTGTACCCTAATAAGGTACCGAGGGTTCGAATCCCTCCCTCTCCGCCATCCGCCTACGCTTAAGCTTCGGCGTGATGGGACATCGCGACCGAAGATTTAGCGGAGCAGATGCCACGCCGAAGTCTATGCCGTGGGCAGACGAAGGCGGGCAATTCATTATTCACAATCCTGTAACCCACCTACGCACCCGCCTTCGCTTAAAAGCTTCGGCGTGGTAAATCTTTCTAAAAGACAAATCCTTTATTTCCCCGTATATTGTTATGGCCCAACAATAAAATTTTTGTTGAAAAACTAACCTATCCAAGGATGCTGGTAATGGATGCCAAATCAAAGAATGTACTGATTGTTGAACTGAATGAATTTAATACAGACATAATTCAGTCGGCTGTCAATCAATACTCTCTTCCTGCGTTAGCTAAAATTTGGCGCTTTCCCAAAGTCCACTACAAAAGCCCTGATCGTTACAATAGCGGCTATTTAGAGCCTTGGGTGCAATGGGTTAGCATTCACAGCGCAACCCCCTCAAGTGAGCATCGTATTAAGCATTTAGGCGATGTACCTGATTTAACTTTTAAACAATGCTGGGAAGTGCTGAGTGACTATGGGATTTCTATGGGCGTTTGGGGCGTGATGAATGGTGCTTGCCAAAGCGCTAAACAGGTTCCTTTTTTTCTACCCGATCCTTGGACTTTTACCGAAGCAGCAAAACCAACCGCACTAAACAATTTATTAGAGCTACCCCGTTATGTCGCTAAAAATTATCAACATTTAAGCAAAATGACGTTACTCAAAAAAGCATGGAAATTATTCGCTTTTATCGCAACCTCGAGGCAGGGTAGCGCAATTTTCAAAGAAGTGTTTGCCCTGATTAAATCTCTTATCAAGCACGGCAAACATCATTACGTGTTTATCAGCTTTTTTGATTATATTTCAACATTATTATTTAGCGAATATAAGAAAAAATATAATCCTCGCGTTAGTATTCTGTTTCTCAATTCATTGGCCCATATTCAACATCATCATTGGCACGATGGCCCTGAAAAGGTGACTCCTGAAATACTACATGGCTTGCAACAAATTGACAGACTTTTTGCTCATTTACTAAAAACCTTCCCTCATGATGCGATTGTTGTTCATAATGGCTTATCACAAATGAACACCAATCATGAAAAACCTTGGGTACTTTATCGACAAAAAGATCCCGCTGCTTTTTTAAAAGCGCTTGGTTTACCGATTGTGCGAGTTGAACAGCATATGACTCATGACGGGCATGTCTTCTTCACTAATGCTAAAGACTGTGACGATGCTTTTACGGCGTTACGAAATGCAACGATTGCCGAAAAATCTTTATTTCATGTTGAAAAAAATGCGCATGATGATTGTAAATTATTCTATCAACTCAAATTTACCGATATGCTACCCGACAAAAATATTACTTTTACTTTTCAAGAAAAGGAATACGCCTTTTTTAGCTATTTCGATGAAATCGTGACGCGAACTGGGCGACATATTCCCATGGGTACCATCTTTAGCGATACGCTTGTTTTTCCTGATCAGTTATATAATCATGAGTTTAATCAATATCTTTATCATTATTTACTGCCAACAGAATATCCTTTGCCGATGGTTGATAAAGTCATGCCACGAGAGGAAGTTGTATGAAGCCAGTTATTGTTATTCCTGCCTATAAACCCGATACATCGTTGTTAAGCCTTGTGGCAGAATTACAAGCACAGGCGGATACGCCTATTTTAATTGTCAATGATGGTTCAGGTCTTACCTATGAAGCTATTTTTGACGCATTAAGAGCACAAAAAAACATTACGGTTATCGAACATGCTATTAACTTGGGAAAGGGCCAGGCCTTAAAAACGGCTTTTAACTACTTTCTAACGCATTATCCTGATTCACCTGGTGTTGTCACCGCCGATGCTGATGGTCAACATCTATGCGTTGACATTGTCAATGTCAGCGCGCAGCTGAATAAGCACAGCAATACATTATGGCTTGGAGTACGCTCTTTTAAAAATGGGGTTCCACTGCGCAGTCGTTTTGGTAATCAGTTAACTCGTTGGGTATTTCGCTTGTTAATTGGACAATCCTTACAAGACACGCAAACAGGCTTACGTGGCATTCCGCGCCATTTTCTAAAAACGTTGCTTAAGACACCTTCTACCGGCTATGATTTTGAACTCGATATGTTGATTAGTGCTTCTGTTCAGAGATTGCCTATGCGCGAATTGCCGATTGAAACTGTTTATAAAGACGACAATAAGAGTTCACATTTTAATCCGCTGATTGATTCATTGAAGATTTATTTTGTCTTTATTCGCTTTCTCATTTTTTCAGTTATTAGTGGCCTGCTCGACTTTTTAGCATTTTCTTTCGCTTATATGTTATGTGGACATATTTTAGTGAGCGAATCATTAGCAAGAATTTTTTCGGGAACTTGTAATTTTCTGCTCAATAAAGAATTAGTGTTCAAATCCAAAGATAATATTCTGCCGGAAGCCTTAAAATACGCGCTTTTATGCTTGGTGAATTTAGCCTTTTCTTATGGACTGATTTCGAGCTTGGTCTATCTCGGCGCTAATGTCTATGCCAGCAAAATGATTGCACTCATCGGTCTTTTCTTCGCTAATTTTGCGATTCAAAAACTACTGGTCTTTGGTAAAGAAGAAACCCTCGCTGCCAAAATATAAAAGCCATTAATATCTGTCTCAAAAATAACATTTGAGACAGATATGAGATCTATTTTTTCCTACTGCCTGCTTTTTTGTCTTTATCTTTATCTTTATCTTTATCTTTATCTTTGCCATCTTTAGCTTTGCCATCTTTAGCGGTTTGCTCAGTAACCGTAGAACTTGCTGTCAAAGAAAGACGTGGCGACTCGTTTTGCCCCGCATAAAGCGCTCTTTGTGGAAAGGTCCATGGGGTAACAGGCACATGAGAAGGTGTGCTTGAGCTGGTAATGGGGCTCGAAAGAAGAATAGGACTCGGATGAGGGCTCGGACTCGAATCGGTATTTAAACTGGTACTTAAACTCGTGCTAGCCTCAGATAAACTCGCATCTAAAGCAATTGAGTCATAGCTCTCTATACCGTTTTCTTGCAAAATATGGAATGCTTGAGCCGCGATTTCTCTGTTATACGAATCTCTTAATGCTAGCAAGTGTTTGATAATTCGTGTCTCTTCTTCATCTAATAATTCAGATTGAGAAACACGCTTCACACTTGAACTAGTTGAAGGCATTACTGAAGATTTTGTGTCTTTGCTTATCGTGCTGTGACTATTCGTCTTGAACAATTTCCCTAATCTCGAACCTCTTGATGGTTCAGCCTTGATTGGAGGCTCTGTCACACTCGCTTGTGGTTTAGCAGTTAAGCGCTTGTGTTTTATTACTAGTAATTGCTCACTGGCTGTTCTTAAAAAAGCCAGATCTGCCATGCATTGAAAGAGATTATGCAGCTCATCAACCGGGACATAATGCGCATGAGGATGACAATTGGCGTGTACTTTGATATACGCTAACATATTAGCCACCTGCTCACACTCTGGCCCCGTTAAGTGTTTTGCAAGAAACTGGAACGGAACCAATGATTGCTTGGGTCCAACATGCCAAGCATATAATAGCGCAGCAACCTGCAACATTGCATTTTCTTCATTGCATGCAAAACGCTCCTCTAACACGTCTGAGGCAAATTGAGCCAATCCAATCCTTTTGGCTAACAAGATTAAATAATCATCTTGATGATAATCATCGCCCAGTTTCTCTTCTTTAGGCGGATTACCCCCTCGAGAAGCTTTGATACCAAAGAAATTTTGGGTTCCTAAACAGATCATCGCATCTGCTATCTTATCAAGATCGTCTACGATGCCTACCTGCAATTGCTTTTGGGAACATTCACCGCTAGCAAAGGAATAGGTTTGCGAACCAGGACGAAAATGCTCATTTAAAAAAGTTGTTAGATGATAATTTTTGCCGTGATACTTTGTGTGAATTAATCCATCAAAAGCTTGTTCCATCTGAAGTGAAATTTTTTGCCCTTCTTCGGTAACATGAAGTGTCTCTAATTGCGCTCTGATTATCGCCATCGCCTCTTCTAGGCTATGAAAATCCTTTGTGTTGCTATTTCCATTCGTTCCTCCAGCAAAAATAAGATGCTCTTGCGGAATATGAATACCAAATTTCTCAAGATCCTTAACATATTGTCTGACAGGATACGTTGTTTCCGTATCGCTAGGCGTTCTATACGTTACAATGCCACAATGTTGATTACGAGCAAGCGTTTGAAAAAGTAGAATGGGTAATAACAAGTGAGCATTTTTGATGACATTATCCAGCAAGCGGATAGAGGTATCATCCATATCCCAAAAGGTAAAGAAAACATCTTCGTCAGATTTAACTGACTTAGAAAGAGATGTAGGAGCTTTAAGCATATATTCTTCGTTCAATTAAGAATAAGTAGCGCATTTTATCGATTTTATTCCGATATTTGCAACCGCTTATTTATGCTCTCTAGCGCCTTCAATGATTCTGGCAAAGAAGTACGGCTTAGGTAAGGAAAGTCGATATAACTGCGCAGGTCGATGGCTAGCGCGGCGAATATTACCCGTCTCTTCCAAAAAATCTGCATCGAGCAAGCGACGTCGTAACGATTTTTTTTCTACACAAAAACCTAATACGGCTTCATAGGCTTTTTGCACTTCGGTTAAGGTAAATTCTTGCGGCAGCAAAAAAATGGGTAAGGAGGTATAAAGTGATTTATTTTGCAAACGTTGCAAGCTTTCTTCGATCAAGGTTTGATGATCAAACGCCATCTTACTGGTTAACACCGCCTCAACTGGCATCCAACATAGATTCGGTTGCTGCGCAATCACATGGTGATCCATCAGCGCATAGTAAACAACCGCTAACGACCATTCATTAGGAATGCGATCTTTTGAACCTTTGGTTTGCACTTGTTCTAAATATAATATTTTCGAACCATGAGGCGAACCCAGCGCTCTTTTCGCGGTATCTTCCAAAGAATGATCTTGTTCTATATCAATAATGCTTCCAGGTATTTGCCAACTTGCATCATGGGTTCCTTCATTAACCAATAAAACGCATAATTGATTTGCCTTTAAGGAAAAAGCAACAACATTCACCGCAACTTGCAAGGGTTTGCTCATGATATGACATCCTTATCAGTATATAAATGATACTGAAGGATATAATCAGCAATAGACGTTCCAACTAGTTCAACTAAATGCTTTTTTAACTCACTTCTTTTCTTATAAAATTGTTGAATGACTTCTCGCACCATCGTACTGTGAATCGCTACCTTTTCTTTCACAACATACAACGGCCAACGCGCTTCGATATCTTGGTAACGATAAAATCGTTGCCAGACCTCAGGTACAGCAAGATCAGGGCCCACAATAAATTGGATCTGCGCTGATTGATGCTTACTATAAAGAGTTTCAATCGTCTCTAACACATCGTAGGTGTAAACAAAGGGTTGTTTGGGATGTTTACTTTGAATATGAGGTTCGATATTGAAAATCATCACACGATGTTGCTCATCGACTGATAGCTCATTTTCAATTAATAGTTTTAGCATGTCTAAACGATTTTCAAGTGGACTTAAACTTTTTTTAAATGCATGCAATACACTGGGTACTAATAAAATTTCATCAAAATCATGACATGCTTGTTCGATGACGCTTTGATGCCCCAGTGTCGGTGGATTAAAACTGGCTCCCATGATCCCGATTCGCTGCATTTTTAACTCGTTCCAGATTGACAAACTAGCACACTTATTACATCATGTTAGTGTGGGTGTGCCACTAAGTCAAGAGAGGAAGTTATGCGCTCAATCGGTCTGAAAAAGACAATTGCCAGTATCGATGTAGATACGCAGAATGGCTTTACTCCTCTTTGCCCTACAGAACTTCCTGTACCCGACGGTGAACAAGTCGTTGCAGAATTAAACCAACAAGCGACTTTTGCACAATACAGAGTTGGCACCAAAGACGCCCATCCTGCCAATGCCGATTGGGTGAGCACACAAGATGCCCCTGTTTTAAGCCCTATTGTTGGCAGAAATATGGATTTACGTTGGCCAGTACATTGCGTTCCTGGCACAAAAGGTTTTGAACTGGTCAAAGGTTTGCCTCATGTTAGCCAATATGATTTCTTTGTTTATAAAGGCGTTGAACCCGATATGCATCCCTATGGGGGGTGTTACCATGACTTTGCAGAAAAAGTCAGTACGGGTTTAATTGAGTTTCTTCGTTGTAAAGAAGTAAAAACCGTGTTGGTTGGCGGCTTGGCAACCGATTATTGCGTTAAATATACAGTGCTACAATTATTAGCAGCCGGTTTTGAAACTATTGTGAATCTAGGTGCCTGTCGCGGCATCTCACCCCAAACCACGCAGGACGCTATCAAAGAAATGAAAGCACAAGGTGCTATTATTATCGAATCCTCCCGCGAACTGCGACAGTTCGATCAATTGTCAGAGGTTATACATGGCTGAGCCGATTATTCGCTCGCTACTTGACACGGATCTTTATAAACTCACCATGATGCAATGTGTCATGCATCAGTTTCCCAGTGTCGAAGTTGAATACCAATTTAAAAGTCGTAAACCTTTGGATCTCAAACCCTACCTTGATGAAATCCAAGAGCAGATAACACTTTTTTGTGAATTATCTTTTACCGATGATGAATTAGCTTATTTAAGTTCTTTGAGCTTTTTTAAGCCTGATTTTATTGAATTTTTACGCACCTTTCGCTTGCAAGCGAGCCATGTTCACTTTTCTTTCGCCGATGAACTGAAGCTCTCAATCAAAGGACCTTGGGCATTCACCATTTTATTTGAAGTGCCCCTGCTCGCTATCATTAGTGAAATTTATTATCGTGCAAATTATCCAGAAGAAAACTTTGTTATTGCGAAACAACGATTAACTGAAAAACTGCAGTATGTTAAAACACACTATCCCCAATTGCGATTTTCCGATTTTGGAACACGCCGTCGTTTTTCAAATGCTTGGCATACGCATGTGATTGATACCTTACAACAAGAGTTACCCGAAGCTTTTATCGGTACCAGTAATATTTATTTTGCTAAAACTTTTGGTTTGAGACCAATTGGCACCATGGCTCATGAATATTTGCAAGCCTGTCAAGTGCTAGCCCCTACACTGTTAGGAAGTCAAAAATTTGCACTAGAAGCCTGGTTAAAAGAATATCCTCACGATCTGGGTATTGCGCTTACCGATGTCCTCACGATGGACATCTTCTTACAAGAGTTTGACGCAAGCCTTGCTAAGCATTATCAAGGTCTACGACAAGACTCAGGCGATCCATTTGTTTGGGGCAATAAAGCCTTACAACATTATGCAGCGCTAGGAATTAATGCAAAAGAAAAATCTTTTGTTTTTAGCGACAACCTAAATATTCCCTTAGCAATAGAAATTGCTCAATACTTTCAAGACAAGTGTTATCCCGTTTTTGGCATTGGTACGAATTTAACCAATGATATGGGACACCCCACTTTAGATATCGTCATTAAAATGACTTATGCCAATCAACAACCTGTCATTAAAATATCTGATAGTAAAGGCAAAACCATTTGTGAAGATCCTAGGTTTTTACAAACGGTAAAAGAACAATTTAAACTAAAGGATTAATCATGCGCATTGCTGTTGCTCAGCTTAATTATAAACTCGGTGATTTTGCAGGCAACTTTGCTAAAATTGCCAATGCCATTCAGACACATCACGATTATGATCTTGTTGTCTTTTCAGAGCTGTGTTTATCAGGCTATTATCCCGGTGATCTCATTGATTATCCTCAATTTTTAGAAACACAAAACCATTTTCTTGAGAAGGTTAGTGCTTTAACGCAGAATGGGCCGGCTGTTATTATCGGATTTATTAGTAAAAATCCAAACAAAGGAAAACCCTTTTATAATAGTTTGGCATTATTCGCCAATCATCAACAACGCACTATTTATCATAAAAGACTGTTGCCCGTTTATAATATTTTTGATGAAGCAAGACACTTTGCGCCAGGTAAAACCCCTGGCATTGTTGAGTTCAATCAACTCAAAATAGGACTGCTTATCTGTGAAGATGGCTGGGCATCGCTCAATGATTATTTATATGATTGTGATCCTGTACAGGATTTAATGCAACACCCCTTAGATCTCATCATTTGTATCAATGGTTCACCAAGCAATGTCGGAAAACAAAAAGAACGCTTAACACAATTTTCATCTATTGCTAAACGATGCCAAGCTCCACTTATTTTTACTAATCAAGTCGGTGCTAATGATGATATTGTTTTTGATGGGGCAAGTTTTATTCTTGATAATGAAGGCAAATCTTTAGGCGCCTTACCCTCATTTTCTGAATGTGTTGGCACTTTTTCTTTTAATGAAGGCACAATTCACTCATTAAACCACTTCCAGCAAACCTCTTTAGTGCCTGAAATCGCATTGTGTTATCAACAAATTATTTTAGGATTGCAAGATTACGCACAAAAATGTGGTTTTCATCAAGTGGTATTAGGCGTTTCGGGTGGACTCGATAGTGCAATCACATTAGCATTGGCCGTCAAGGCACTGGGTGCTCGTAATGTCATTGGTCTTGCGATGCCTTCACGCTATTCTTCTAAAGCGAGCTTAGATGACGCAATGGCCTTGTGTCATACTTTCAATGTTCAACTATTCGTTGCTTCTATTGAAGATGAATTTTCACTTGCCTTAAATCAATTTACTAAAATCTATGGTGAAAAACCAAAGTCGCTCACAGAGCAAAATATTCAAGCAAGACTTCGTGGACGATTCCTCATGGAATATTCCAATCAAACCGGTGCTTTAGTTTTATCAACCGGTAACAAAAGCGAGCTTAGTGTAGGCTATACGACTTTATATGGTGATATGACAGGTGGTTTAAATCTCATCGGCGATTTATACAAAACCGAGGTTTATGATCTTTGTGAATATTTTAACCAACTTCATCCTGATACGCCTATTCCTGTGAATATTATTCGCAAAGCACCCAGTGCCGAACTCGCCCCCGAACAAAAAGACAGTGACAACATGCCTGAATATGCGATTCTGGATCCTATTTTGAAACTCTATATTGAAGGCGATCTCTTACCAAAAGAAGAATATTCTCGTTACCAAACCATCACAGCAAAATTAGATCCTGCCATCATCAAACGAGTACGCAATATGGTTGATAAGGCTGAATTTAAACGCCGTCAAGCAGCGCCTATTATCAGGTTACAACGCCGTGCTTTTGGTTTTGGTCGTCAATTACCCATTACCGGTACCTTTCCATGATATAAAAGCATGATCGCCTAAAGCCGTCTATACCTAAAGAGAGGGAAATGACGGAGAAATAGAATATGCCTTATGCCAATTCCATTCTAGAATGCATTGGGCGTACGCCATTAGTAAAGCTGCAAAAAGTAGTGAATAAAAAGGCAGCTACTGTCTTAGTAAAATGCGAATTTATGAATCCAACCGGTTCAATTAAAGATCGCATGGCGCTTTACATCATCGAGCAAGCGGAAAAGAAGGGCTTATTACGCCCTGGCGGCACTATCGTTGAAAACACTTCGGGTAATACAGGTCTTGCTTTAGCCATGATTGCCGCAGTCAAAGGGTATAACGCGATATTTACCTTACCTGATAAAATGAGCCAAGAAAAAATTAATATGCTTAAAGCATTTGGCGCTGAAGTCGTGATTACACCTACTGATGTCCCAGGTGACTCACCAGAACACTATGTCGAAGTAGCTAAACGTATTGCCCGTGAAACACCCAATGCTTTCTATGTTAACCAATATCATAATCCCGATAATATTACTGCTCATTATTATTCAACCGCAACAGAGCTCTGGCAGCAAACCGAGGGGAAAATTGACGCCTTTGTTGCAGGCACGGGCACGGGTGGCACTATTTCAGGTGTCGGTCGATATTTTAAAGAACATCATTATCCCGCTAAAATCATTGGCGTCGATCCTATCGGTAGTGTTCATTATGATTATTTTTACACTCGTCAATTAGTCGAGCCTCATGTTTATAAAGTAGAGGGCATTGGTGAAGATATCTTATGTGAAGCACTCGATTTTTCTGTCATTGATGAAATGCGCCAAACCAATGATGCGCAAGCTTTCACGATGGCCAGACGCTTAGTGCGTGAAGAAGGTTTATTTTGTGGAGGCTCATCGGGTGCCATCGTGCATACCGCTGTTGAAATTGCCAATGAATTACCACCCTCTAAAACGGTTGTGGCATTATTAACTGATTCGGGCAGTCGCTATATTAGCAAATTTCTTAATGATGATTGGATGAAAAAAAATGGTTTCTAAAAAAGAGCCAGGGTTTGCAACTAAAGCAATCCATGCTGGCTTTTCCCATGATAAAGCAACGGGAGCCGTCATGCCTCCCATTTATATGGCCTCAACCTATGCCCAATTAAGTCCAGGCCATCCCATTAGCAAATATGAATACTCGCGTACTGCCAATCCTACTCGTGATGTACTTGAAGCGAATTTAGCAACGCTTGAAAATGGTCGTTTTGGCTTGTGTTTTGCTTCCGGGTGTGCAGCACTTAATACTTTATTACAAGCACTTCCTTCTGGCAGTCATGTGATTATTAGTGATGATGTTTATGGCGGAACCTTACGATTATTAAGTCAGATCTTTACACCAATGGGTTTACATTACACCCAATGTGATATGACCGACATTAATAACATCGAACAAGCAATTAATGAAAATACTCAATTAATTTGGTTAGAAACACCCTCAAATCCATTACTGAAAATTATCGACATCACTGCTGTTGCGCAATTGAAGCAACAGAAATGCCCGAATGCTTGGCTTGCGGTTGATAATACGTTTGCAACTCCTTATTTACAAACACCGCTTGATTTAGGGGCTGATATTGTTTGTCATTCAACAACTAAATATATCGGTGGGCATTCTGATGTGATTGGCGGTGCATTGATTGTCAATAACGAAACATTGGCACAAAAACTCTATTTCTTACAAAACGCAACCGGTAGCATTCCAAGCCCGATGGATTGCTATTTATTGTTACGTTCCATCAAGACCTTACACGTTCGCATGAATGCACACTGTCACAATGCTAAAACCATTGCTAAGGCGTTAAGCAGTCATCCGAAAGTAAGCCGCGTTATTTATCCTGGCTTAAGCACACATCCTGAGCATTATCTTGCAACCAAGCAAATGCGAGATTTTGGCGGCATGATCAGTATTACGTTAACGGATGGACCCAAAGCGGTTATTCCATTCTTAAAGAAACTCAAGATTTTCACCTTGGCAGAATCTTTAGGCGGTGTTGAGTCTTTAATTGAGCACCCTGCTGTCATGACCCATGCAGCAATTCCTGCAGAGCATCGTAAAAAAATTGGTATTGAAGATAGTTTGATACGGATATCGGTGGGAATTGAAGCGGTGGATGATCTATTAGAAGATTTAAATCAAGCTTTGTAATAATCCCCCCGCAAGCTTCGCTTTCGGCCCCCTTTGAATAAAAGGGGGCCGATCGCGCTTGTCCGGCATAGCGGGCATAGCGTAGCGAAGACGGAAGCGAGCTGGGGGATTTTATATTAGGCAGTTTGAGTTAAGGAAATACCCAATCGCTGAGCCACTTCTTCATAACCTTCAACGACATCGCCCATATCTTTACGGAAACGATCTTTATCTAAGACCTTCTTCGTTTGCGCATCCCAAATACGGCAACCATCTGGAGAGAATTCATCGCCAAGAATTAGCGTGTCCTGATAAACACCAAATTCCAATTTATAATCAACCAAAATTAAACCTGCATCGCTGAATAACTTTTTCAGTACTTCATTGACAGCAAAAGTATAGGTTTTCATTTGATCGATCTGTTCTTGCGTCGCCCAACCAAAGGTAATAATCAAAGAATCATTAACCATGGGATCATGTAACGCATCATTCTTCAAAAAGAATTCAAACGTTGCAGGTTTTAATTCAAGACCCGGTTCAACGCCCAAACGACGGCATAAGCTACCTGCCGCAACATTACGCACAACACACTCAACCGGTATCATCTTTAAACGTTTCACAAGAGAAGCATCTTCACGCACCATTTTAATAAAATGGTTGGGGATCCCAGCTTGCTGTAGTTTTTGCATGATGAATGCATTGAATTGGTTATTGACCATGCCTTTGCGATCTAACTGGACAATTTTTTCACCATCAAATGCAGACGTGTCATTTCTATAAACACATAATAATTCATCTGCGTTTTCGGTAGCATAAAGCGATTTAGCTTTACCTTTGTATAATAATTGTTGAGTATCCAAAAGAACCTCCTAAGACTGACTCAATTCACCAAAACCGGGGGGCACAATTGATACTGCGTCAACTCGACCTGGTATCACATCGGGAAAGGAGTAATGTTCTTGTCCTTTCAAATAAGATAAATCTTCAGGTACACGTAACGGTGCCATTACAGTACTAGCGAGATAATCTTTTTCACGATCGCGCACATACTTCATACGTTGTTGATTTACTTGTTGGCACCCTGTTGATAGTAGGCTAAACATCAACACCGACATGATTGTTTTATTTAATTTTTTCACACTCTCACCACATAAAGTCATATTAATTTACTGCGGCCATTTTTAAGGCTTGAATCATTTTCTCATGGTATTGTGATGCCAATACCGTTAATGGCAAACGAATACCATTTTCAATTTTTCCTAAATAATGCATTGCCCATTTTATGGGAATAGGATTCGCTTCAATAATGCAAAGCTTATGAAGCGATTGTAAGGTTTGATCTAATGAAGTTGCCTTCTCTCGCTCTTGATTCAGCGCTAATTCACACATTGCTTGCATTGCTCGAGGTGCAGCATTCGATGTCACTGAAATCACACCATGGCCACCTAACATCATAAATTCACAAGCGGTTGGATCATCTCCACTATAAAAAAGAAAGTCTTTAGGACATTGTGCTTGCAAAGCTTTTAAACGTTCTAAATTACCGGTGGCTTCTTTTATACCGATAATATTTTTACTTTGACTTAAGTTTGCAACCGTTTCAGGTTGTAAATCACAGCCAGTACGTGACGGTACATTATATAACAAGATAGGCATATCAACTTGATTTGCGACCGCATTAAAATGCTGAATTAACCCTGCTTGAGTAGGACGATTATAGTAGGGGGTGACAATTAAACAGCCATCCGCCCCCAGCTCTTTAGCCATTTGCGTTTTTTTAATCGTACTTGCAGTCGCATTGGTTCCGGTTCCTGCAATGATGGGGATTCGTTTTTTAGCTGTTTGTAGGGCACATTTAAGAATATGTGCTTGTTCATCGGTTGTGAGTGTTGGCGATTCACCCGTGGTACCTGAGATAACAATTGCAGCAGTACCTTCACCTATATGCCATTCAACTAAATCATTAAGTGCCTTGTCATCGACTTCCCCATTAGACTTCATGGGGGTAACTAACGCAACGCAACTGCCTGCAAACATCGCCTTTTCTCCCTGATAAATAGTATGTGCAAACTAACATGTCGCCCATTGGAATGACAAGGAACTATTCGGTGAAATACCACTTCATCGTCGGCAAAATAATGATAAACTGCGCTCTCGCCGTTTAAAGCCAGGTAACCATCTATGTCCATGAATAATCAACATTATCTTGTTATTACCGCCCTAGGCAGTGATCGACTCGGGATTCTTGAAACCTTTACTAAACTCAGTAAACAGTGTGGTGGCAATATCCTCGAAAGCAAATTATCCACCATGGGTGAAGAATGCGCCATTTTGTTCCACCTAAGCGGTACTTGGAATGCCATTGCCAAGCTCGAAGCTGCGCTACCTAGCCTTGCAGAACTCCATCGTTTTGCAATTCATTGCAAAAGAACGCTGCCTAAAAATGCAGCCAATGCGCTTCCTTATCAAGTACAGGTATTTGCCAAAGATCGTCCAGGGATCTTAAATGAACTCGCGACTTTTTTCAGTCGCCAAGGGATTTTGGTTGATAAAA
Organism: Candidatus Berkiella aquae; assembly: GCF_001431295.2. NCBI lineage: Bacteria > Pseudomonadati > Pseudomonadota > Gammaproteobacteria > Candidatus Berkiellales > Candidatus Berkiellaceae > Candidatus Berkiella > Candidatus Berkiella aquae. The sequence goes on from NZ_LKAJ02000001.1 coordinate 3,099,863, forward strand.
TGGAAACTGAAACTTATTTAGCCAAAAATAATACGACTATGTCGAACATTATATTGGCGATCAATATTCCAGCTAAACTTCATATCGCAACCATCAGAGAACGTTTTATGGAATATTGCGAAGATCGCAATTTAGATGCCATGTTAGAACCTTCAAAATAGGCTACAGCCTGTCTCAAAAGTATTTTTTGAGACAGCTTTCAAATCGGCGCTCTAGGCCAAGCAGTTAATACCGCTTTAACCAAAATAGCTAAGGGAATAGCAAAAAATAATCCCCAAAATCCCCACCAGCCGCCAAAAATCAGAATCGCTAAAATGATAGCAACCGGATGCAAGCTCACCGCGCCTGAAAATAATAAGGGCACCAAAACACTACCATCAATCGCTTGAATCACCCCATAAACTAACAATAAATAGGCAAAATCTTTTCCCAACCCCCATTGGAAAAAAGCAACAAATACCACAGGGATCGTCACCACTGCAGCACCAACATAAGGAATTAACACTGACAATCCCACTAAAACTGATAACAAGACCGCATAACGCATGTCAAAAATATAAAAGGCAAGATAGGTTGAAAGTCCAACGATGATCACTTCTGCAGCCTTGCCACGAATATAATTTCCCATTTGTCTGTCTACTTCATTCCACACTTGCGATAACAGTTGGCGATTTTGTGGTAAGAAATTACCTGCCCATTGCAATATGGTTTGATAATCCTTGAGAAAGAAAAAGACCAATAAAGGGACTAAAACCACGTAAACAATTAATGAAATAACGCTTGGAATCGAAGTTAACGATAGTGCAACGAATGTTTTAACATTTTGCTTTACTTGTAGTGAAAAAGTTAATAACCAATCATCAACGGTTTCTTTGGTAACATATTGCGGAAATTCTGCAGGTAATAGATAAATAAATTGTTGCACCCGCGTGATCATAGAGGGTAGCTCTTGTATCAAGCGCAATAATTGTTGCCATACCAATGGCCAAAGAATCAGGATACCTGTTAAGAAAAATCCTAAAAAAGCTGAGTAAACTAATAAAACGGCGATTAAACGCGGCATGCCTTTGGCAATTAAGATATCGGTTATCCAATGCAATAAATAGGCAATGATAATGCTAGCAAAAACGGGGGCTAATATTTGTCCCATACATAACAATAAAAAAGACCCCACTAATAATAACGAAAGCAGCAATATTGCTTGCGGATCAGAAAAGTAACGCCGCCCGAAACTTCTCACACTGCTTATCACTTTGCCTCCATTATTAAGTTAGCTTGATAATTTAATAGATAATTGTCCAAGCACTTTAGCATTTTGTAGGTTAAAATACTTTGTAACACGCCAAATATTATAGAGGAAATCTGTTTGGTTAGGGCCGTTTTTCTTATCGTCCTTTGCCTGCTCTCGATACGTTCGATAGCGGATGACCTTCCGGATTTAGGCAATGCGGCTAATGCTGTATTGAGCCCCCAACAAGAATACGAGCTTGGGGCCTCTGTCATGAAGGAGCTCAAAAGCGCGCTGGCGATATCGAATGATGTGATTACAACGGAATACATCCATGCACTTGGATATCGTTTATTAGCGACCCAAAGCCAATCACAACCCAATTATCAATTTTTTATCGTTAAAGATAAGACCATCAATGCGTTTGCCTTACCCGGTGGGTTTGTCGCCGTCAATACGGGCTTGATTCTCGCAACCGAAGCAGAAAGTGAATTAGCTGGCGTGCTCGCACACGAAATTGGCCACGTACAACAAAAACATATTGCCCGTATGTACGCCCATGCAGGTCGCTTAAGACTATCGACTATTGCAGGCATGATTGCCTCCATTATCATTGCAACGCAAAGTCCTCAAGCTGCTCAAGGTGCACTTGCAGCTACATTGGCAGGAAGCCAACAGGCGCTGATCAATTTTACACGCGACCATGAAAAGGAAGCAGATTATGTCGGGATCCAAACCCTTGCAAAGGCAGGCTTTGATCCGATGGGTATGCCAACCTTTTTCCATCGAATGTATCAAGACACGCGTTACCATGGTAATCACGTTCCTGAATATCTAATGACTCACCCATTAACAGAAGCACGTATGGTTGCTGCGCAATCACGAGCCAAGCAATTCCCTTATAAGCAAATTACTGATAGTTTACAGTATCACTTAATCCATGCACGCGTGACACTTTATCAATTTCCTTCTCCTCGAGAAGCTAGTAATCATTTTGCCAAAGTATTAGCCCGAGGTAATTACCGTAACCGCCTTGGCATTATTTATGGCTATGCGTTAGCACTGATTGAAGAAGGAAAGCCTAGCGCAGCTAAACCGTATTTAGATGAATTATTAGCCGCAATTCCTGATCAACCTCTATTTCATTTGGCTTATGCACAAATGGAGATGGGATTGGGTGAGCGCGACATGGCGTTAGAGCATCTAGCGACCACCTTAAAAAATCACCCCAAAAATTACACCTTGACGCTCACTTATGCAGATTGGTTACTGCGCTGCGGCAAAACCACCGATGCTATTTCGTTTTTACAAAAACAAGTTGCTATTAAGTCCAATCGTCATGAATTTTGGCATTTGCTATCGCAAGCACAAGCTCGGGCGAAGCAACCCTTAAAATCGCATTTAGCCCAAGCTCAGTATCTTAAATTAACTGGAGATTATCTGGGCGCATTAACTCAGTTACGCTTAGCCAAAAAGATTACTCCTCTTTCTGTTCAAGATGCCAAACAAATTGAAGCAGAACTCAAAATCGTTGAAAAACTTCAGCCAACCAAGTCCTAATCGCCGTTAGGTTATACACAAAAACTGTGGATAACATTGTGGAAAATGCGAGGGAAAAACCATTCAGCGTTGATTTTGCTTTCCTTCACAGCGCATGCACAAATCTTGCCCACTTTATTTTTTTGGTGAGGATTCAATAGCTTCGCATCGTACTTTTTTAGAAAAATATCTTTTTTTAGGTAACTGTCAGGTTTTATTACAGGTCAGAAATAAAACTATTTTTAGCGGACAAGCTGTGGATATGTTTGAGATACTCAAATCATTTTGCTTTGAGGCTAGGCGCCTTGCCTCAAGCAACCGGAGTTTACATAAAGTAAATGAGGATTGCGAAGAGGCGTAGGCAACAACGCCTCAAAGCAAAATGAGAAGAGTATCTTATCGGTTGTATTGCGGATCATCAGTCCAACGACCGCCACTGCTAGGAGGGGGTTCTTGGGTAGGCTCTGCTGCCGGAGGCGGTGGTGGTTCTGCCTGTTTTTTCGGCGTATTCGGTAACTTGGGCCCTTTATTTGAATTCAGATCAGGCAATGGCAAACCACTGGATTGCGTTGCCGTTGGATTTTGTTGTTCGGAGCTAAAAGATTCACCAAACATATTGGTTGCAAATGGGATCCCAATTGATATCAAACCTAATATGAATAACGTGATTGGTGTTGTTAGCGGGACTAGTTTAGGACTTTGACGATGTATTTTGTATTGCGCAAGCGCCCCCAGTAACAATGCAACACCGATAATAAAGCAAGCAAGTAATGCAAGCTTTGTCATGAAAGAAACCGGTGTCATTAAGTTTTCTGCTGCATCACCAATGGATGCATGCTCTCCTCCTGCGTGCAAGGAAAAGGGCAGCAACAATAATAGCCATAAACTATATTTGTTAATTTTCGAGTAGATACGCATCATATCTGTTCATATCCTTGTTCAACCTATGTTTAGTTTACAACAAAAAACTCTATTGAAAAAAGGATTGCCCTGCCCTTAAAGCCTGCAAAAAAATTCAGGCATTTTATCTATTAAGCTTGCAAATTATCGTAAAAGCCACTAAGGTGTCGTTATAGCGTATTAACACATTATTACATCCGGCTTCCGTCTTCGCTCTTCGAGCTACGCCGGACAAGTCGCTTTTTGTTAGAAAACTTATATTAAAAGGTAATGTTATGACCGGTAGCACAGGATCTTATGCTCCCCCGCGAGTTCTTAGCGTCTTCTCGTTAGTGATGATTAATGTCATTGCGGTTGATAGCATTCGCACATTACCGATGGCAGCAAGTTATGGTTTTGCATTAGTCACTTTATATGCCATTGCAGCCTTAATGTTCTTTATTCCGACTGCATTAATTACCGCTGAGCTTGCTACCACCTGGCCAGAAAAAGGTGGGATCTATGCTTGGGTTAAAAATGCTTTTGGCCCTAAATGGGGCTTGTGCGTTGTGTACTTACAATGGATTTACAACGTGGTTTGGTACCCAACGATTCTGACCCTCATTGCCAGTACCATTGCTTATTTAATTGATCCTTTACTGGTGCAAGATGCCAGTTTTATGACAACCGTGGTATTAACGACTTTCTGGGGATGCACCTTTCTGAATTTTTTTGGGATGCGCATCTCTAGCGCTGTCAGTACTTTTGGATCTTTGCTAGGAACCCTTGCCCCTATGGCAATTATTATTGGTTTAGCGATTGCTTGGCTCAATCGCGGTAATACGCCTGAAATCAACTTTTCATTTTCTGGCTTATTTCCCAATGTCAAAAGTGTTGCAGAGCTCGTTTTCTTTTCGCAACTTGTCTACAGTTTGCTTGGTTTAGAAATGTCGTCAG